>CAZOIS010000016.1:0-51334 GCA_964579865.1 uncultured Lentisphaeraceae bacterium
CGATGGGGCACAACGTCGGCAAGTCGCTGTGCGAGCTCGACCAGCTCGAGTATGCCAAGGAGATGATCGCCAAGGCCAAGGCCAACGGCAAGACGCTGCTGCTGCCGGTCGACAACGTCGCGGCCGACGCCTTCTCGAACGACGCCAACACGCAGGTGGTCGGCAACGAGATCCCGGACGGCTGGATGGCGCTGGACATCGGCCCCAAGACCACCGAGCTGTATGCGGCGGCGATCAAGGGCGCCAAGACGGTCGTGTGGAACGGCCCCATGGGCTGCTTCGAGATGCCGAAGTTCGCGGGCGGCACCACCGGCGTCTGCAAGGCCGTGGCCGAGAGCGGTTCGGTCTCGATCATCGGCGGCGGCGACAGCGTGAGCGCGGTCAACAAGAGCGGCCTGGCCGACAAGATGACCCACATCTCCACCGGCGGCGGCGCCTCCCTCGAGTTCCTCGAGGGCAAAGAGCTGCCCGGCGTGGCGGCGCTGAGCGACAAGTAAGCGTCCGGAGACGCAAACGAGTAAGCGGCCGGACGCGTCGTCAGACGTGTCCGGCCGTTCTCGTTTAGGGGGGGCGAGGGGATTGATGCGTCTGGTGTATCTGATGCTCTTCGGGAGGAGCGTGAGAACCCCGACCAGAACGAAAAAGATCGGAATCGGCCGGTCGACAAGGGGGTGTCAGTATGGTACAGGTCCGCAGCACGGCTTGTTTTCTAGGCATGCTCGTTTGGGGGACTTGGGCGGTGATGGGGCAGGGCAGCTTGACGCCGCCGGGAGCACCGGGCGAGTCGATGAAATCACTTCAGCAGATATGGGACAGCTTGCAGATCCTGCAGCAGCGCGTCCAGAGCAACCAGACGGCGGTTTCCTCCCTTTCCTCGCAACTCAAGGCGGTGGATTGGCGTGTGACGCAGATGTCTGACTTGCAGGGCTCCGCGGCCTCTTTGATTGCCGAGTTGGCAAGGGCGCAGGGGCTTACCGTGTCGAATGTCTGGCTGACACAGACCGTGGATGACGGTGGCGCCCGTAACGTCGGAATGTACACGTCACTGGCGTTCTTGCCTTCTGGCTATCCCGCTGTGAGCTACTATGATTTCTCGGCGGAAGACCTGAAGTACGCGGAGTATGACGGCGCGGCATGGGCGATCCAGACGGTCGATTTCAGCGGTTCTGTCGGTTTGCCCTCTTCGCTGGCGTTTACGCCGTCCGGTTGTCCTGCGGTCGCGTATTTCGACGGGTCGAACCAAACCATAAAATATGCCGTTTTAGAGGGCGGCGCCTGGACGATTCAGACAGTCGCGTGGGGCGTCGGAACTCATTCATGGCTTTCCTTGGCCTTTACGCACCTAGGGAGTCCTGCGATCGCGTATTATAACAGTTCGTCATCGAGTCTGAAGTATCTTGAATGGAGCGGTTCGGCGTGGATGTCTCAGACGGTCATGACGTCCGGTAACGGCCTGCATGTCTCGCTGGCTTTTTCCCCGGCGGGCCATGCGGCCATGAGCTATTACTGCAGCGGAAGCGAAGATCTGATGTATCTCGAGAATGCCAGCAACTCATGGAGCTATGTGTGGAGCGGCGGCGCTGTCGATACGGCAGGCGATGTGGGAACACACTCCTCGTTGGTGTTCTCCCCCGCTGGGCACCCGTCAATTGCCTATTTTGATGTTGACGGACTCAATCTCAAATATGCTGAGCATGACGGTTCCGCCTGGCGGGTCAGCACGGTTGAGTCAGCCGGTGCGGTCGGGCAATGCGCATCGCTTGCCTATACGCCGAGCGGCCGCCCCGCCATCAGCTATGGCGATGCGACGATCGGAGCGGTGAAATATGCCGAGCGATCAGGCGCGGCCTGGCAGATCCAGATCGTGGAGAAGTTGCCTGGCACGTCCTATTACACGTCGTTGGCGTTCACGCCTGGCGGTCGCCCTGCCGTCAGTTATTTTGATGTTTCTGGATCCTCCTTAAAATATGCAGAGGCCATCGCTGTGCAGATCGGGCCTTGAGTGCTGATGGGTGCGGGGGGGCAAGCACCGGTTCGAGGCCAAGCGGCTTTCGGAACGACCCAATGTGACTGACCCGGATGTGCGGGTACTGCTAAGGCTCAACGGCGGCAGCCTGGCGCACTTCGAGCGGGCGGCAGGCCGGGCCTCGCTGGCGGTCGAAGGCTCCTGGCCTCTTGTTTGGCATGATCGCGCTGGCCCCGATACCCGACAGCCCTCGCGAAAGCGCTTGATTCGGTTTTCAGAGTATGTAAAAGTAAACGCTAAAGTGAGCCGGAGGTGCACCTGTTTTTCTTGTGTGGGTCCGATGGGCGACGAGCCTTATCGATTCAGGCGTAAGGAGCGGCGTGGTGGGCAATCGGTCAAACAGCACGCGTAAGGTTTCGCTGGTCGCTGGCGCGGCGTTTTGCGGCGCCGCCGTTTTCGCGTGCGTTTGGCTTGTTCTGGCCCGGGACGCCTCGTTATCCAGGTTGCAGCGGCAGGGGAGTGTCCGCATCGGATACGCGGTAGAGGCTCCCTATGCGTTTCTGACGTCCGTCGGCGAGGTGACGGGCGAGTCGCCCGAAATCGCCGCACGGATGGCCGCCCGGCTCGGGATCGCCCGCGTCGAATGGCGCGGGATGGAGTTCGGCGCGCTGCTCGAGGAGCTCGAAGTCGGTCGGGTCGACGTGATTGCCGCCGGCATGTTCAGGAGCCCCGAGCGCGCCAGGCGGGTCTGCTTTTCTCTCCCGACGCTTCAGGTCTGTTCCGGCCTGCTGGTCGCGAAAGGCAATCCTTTGAATTTGCATGCGGAGCGGCAACTCGTTACGAACGGAGCCGTCCGCCTTGCCGTTCTGTCGGGGTCGATCGAGGAGCAGCGTTTGATCCGCTCGGGGGTCGAGGCCCGTCGGCTGGTGGGCGTTCCGGATGCGCTGACGGGCAAGGCGGCCGTCGTGGCGGGCGTGGCGGACGCGCTGGCCCTGTCTTTGCCCTCCGTGAAGTGGATGGCGAAGCAGGGGGAACTCAAGGACATCGAGTGGGCGCAGCCCTTCGAGCCCCTGGCGGAGCGAGAGATCGGGTATGTGGCCTTCGCTTTTCGCAAGCGGGACCGGCGGCTGAGGGCGGCCTGGGATCGCGCCCTGTCGGACTTTCTCGCGACGCCGGAGCATCAGGCGCTGATCGCGCGCTTCGGCCTGACCGCCGCCGATGTGCCGTCGCCGCCTGCGGGCCGAGGAGAGGAGTCCGAATGAGCGGCGGACACGATACCGTTAGACTCTGGGCAAGGCCCCGGCTTCTGCACAAGTCCTGGGTCTGGATACTCTCCGCCCTGCTGCTCTCCGTCCTGACGTGCGTGGCCGTGGTGACGACACACGTGAATGAAAAACGCGCGCTGCGGAGCGCGATGGAAAGCCTAGACGATTTCAGACAGGCGCGGCTGGATCTCTATAAAGGGTTTGTGCACCTCAGCCTGGCCGGAGCATCGGACACGGCCTTCAGCCAGGCCGACGGCCGGGCCTTGCTGTCGCAGGCGATCCGCTCCTTCGAGCAGTCGCTGGCGCATCTGCAAGAGGACGCGTCGGGGTCGGCGGATGAGTTCCGCCGGACTTCCGCGGTCTTCCAGGAGCGGCTCGACCGGTGGAAGAGCGGCGGCGGCGACCACCCGGCGCAGACGGTCGAGCTCCGGCTCGCGTTCAAGGCGCTGGACGAGCAGGCCCGGGCCGTGGACCGCGACACCCAGGCCCATCTTCAGGAACACGCGGACCATATGGACGCGCATGTCCGGGCTTCGATCGGCGCGTCGGTCCTCTTTCTGGGCGTGCTCTGCGTGCTCGTCTTTCATGCGGGGCGCATCAAGGACCGCTTCGAGGCCTCTTCCCGTCAGCACGCCGAGCGGTTCCGCGAAGCCATGGAGGCGACCAATGAAGGGCTCTGGGACTTGAACGTCCAGACCGGCGAGGTCTACTACAACCCCGTGTTCTGGCGGATGCTGGGCTACGCGCCCGACGCGTTTCCCTGCACGGCGGACGCCTGGCTGCCGCTGGTCCATCCGGACGACCTCGGCCGGATGGCGGAGGCCCGGCAGGCGTGCCTGGAAGACCGCAGCCGCGTGTTCGCGGCCGAGTACCGCATCAAGGCCAGCGACGGAAGCTGGCGATGGGTGCTGGCGCAGGGCAAGGCCGTGTCCTGCGATGCGGGCGGCCGTGTCCAGCGCCTCATCGGGACGTGCGTCGACATCACCGAGCGCAAGCGTGCGGAAGAGGCGCTGCGCGCCAGCGAAGCGCAGTTCCGGGCCATCTTTCAGGTCGTCGCGGTCGGCATCGTCCAGGTCGATCCGTACGACGGCAGCATGCTCCGGTTCAACGAGAAATACCGCGAGATCACCGGCTATTCGGCCGACGAGCTGTATCGCATGAACTTCAGGGATCTGACCTATGCGGAGGACCGGCCGCAGGACTGGGAGCTGTTCAAGCGCGCCGTGGATGGCGACAGCGCCGGCTACAGCAACGAGAAGCGCTACGTGCGCAAAGACGGCTCCGTCATCTGGGTGCTGGTGAGCGCCTCGTTCATCCGCGACGCGTCGGGCCGGCCGCTTCGCAGCGTGGCGATCTGCGAGGACATCTCGCAGCGGAAGAAGGCGGAGGAAGAGCGCGAGAAGTTGCAGGAACAGCTGGTGCAGGCGCAGAAAATGGAGTCGGTGGGCCGGCTTGCGGGCGGGGTCGCCCACGACTTCAACAACATGCTGGGGGTGATCCTGGGGTACACAGAACTCGCGTTGGAGCAGTTGGGGCCGGACCACCCGCAGAGTGTCGATCTGGTGCAGGTGCGCGAGGCGGGCCGGCGGGCCGCCAACCTGACGCAGCAGCTGCTGGCTTTTGCGAGAAAGCAGCGGATCGAACCCCGGGTGCTCAACTTGAATGAGACGGTTGAGAACATGCTGAAGATGATCCGGCGCCTGATCGGAGAAGACATTGAGTTGGCGTGGCTCCCTCGGCGCGAGCTCTGGCCGGTCCAGATTGATCCCTCGCAGGTCGACCAGCTCTTGGCCAACCTCTGTGTGAACGCCCGCGACGCGATCGCCGATGTGGGACGTGTCACGATCGAAACCGATCAGGTGACGGTGGACGAGAGCTATTGTCGGGACCATATGGGGTTCCAGCCCGGCGACTATGTGGTGCTCGCGGTCAGCGACAACGGCAGCGGCATGGACAAGCACACGCAGGCGCGCATCTTCGAGCCGTTTTTCACCACCAAGCCAAAAGGGAAGGGCACGGGCCTGGGCTTGGCGACGGTCTATGGGATTGTCAAGCAGAACGGCGGAGGAATCAACGTTTACAGCGAACTTGGGAAAGGGACCACGTTCCGGATATATCTGCCGCGGTTCGAAGGCGAGGAGAAAGACTCGGACCCGTGCGTCGATGGGATTCCCGAACTCAAGGGCAACGGCGAAACGATTCTGGTGGCCGAGGACGATGCGTCGCTTCTGGCTCTGACGGCGGCGATGCTGCGAAAGGACGGTTTCAACGTGCTGACAGCCGGCACGCCGGAAGAGGCGTTGGCTCTGGCGCAAAAGCATGCCGGAGAACTTCGCGTACTGATGTCCGACGTGGTGATGCCCGGGATGAACGGTTGTGATCTGGAGGCGCGGGTCAAGGCGCTCTGCCCTGGCGTGAAAGTCCTGTTCACGTCAGGCTATACGGCTGCGGTGATCGAGCGGCACGGGGTGCTCGACGATGACCGGCCCTTCCTAGCGAAGCCGTTCAGCAGACGCCAGCTCTCGGAAAAAATCCGGATGCTGCTGGGCGCGCGCTGAAGGGCACCGCTCCAGAGGCGGAAGGAGGACCATGAGTCATCAAGCAGAGGGGGCCACGCAAGCGTTGGACCGGCGGCCGGTCAAGGCGCGGGACACCTGGTGGGCGGCGGCGTTGGCGCGCCGGTTCACGGCGTGGGGGGTGCGCCCCAATGCGATCTCGGTGGCGAGCGTGGTGCTGGCCGCCCTCGCCGGCGTTTCCTTGGCCGCGACGTCGCAGGTCCTCCCCTGGATGGGCCGCGCGGGGCTGTGTCTCGCGGCGGTCGCCGGAATCCAGCTCCGGCTCCTGTGCAACCTCATCGACGGCCTGGTGGCCGTCGAGGGGGGCTTGGGCACGAAAACCGGGCCGCTCTTCAACGAGTTTCCCGACCGGCTGTCGGATGTCTTGGTGCTGGTGGGGGCGGGATACGCGGCCGGACCCTATGGCCCCACGCTGGGGTGGGCGGCGGCGCTGCTGGCGGTGCTGACCGCCTATGTGCGCGCCCTGGGCGGCGCGGTCGGCGCGACGCAGCCCTTCTGCGGTCCCATGGCCAAACAGCACCGCATGGAAGTGGTGTGCCTCGGCAGCGTGCTGGCCCTCGCCGAAGGGACGCTGACCGGCACGTGCTGGGCGATGCCCGCCGCGCTGCTGGTGGTCGTGCTCGGCAGCGCGGCGACAGTGGCGCGGCGCCTGCGCCTGATCGCGGCGGAAATGAGGGCGAAATGACGGCGCTCCTGATCACCTGGCTGACGCGGTTCATCACCGGCGCCAACATCCGCTGGCTCGGCTGCGAGCCGGTCCCGCGGCAGCGGATCTACTTCGCCAACCACACCAGCCACTTCGACGGCGTGGTCATGTGGGCTGCGCTGCCGCCCAAAGCCCGTCAGGACACCCGGCCAGTGGCGGCCGCCGATTACTGGATGGCGACCTCCGTGCGGCGGTATCTGGCCCGCAGCGTGTTCCACTGCGTGCTGATCGACCGGCACAACGTGTCGGTGCGGAACAATCCGCTGGTCCCGATTCTGGAGGCCCTCGACGCGCACGCCTCGCTCATCCTCTTCCCGGAAGGGGGGCGGAAAAACGGCGGCGACGCGGGCGAGTTCAAGAGCGGGCTGTACCACCTGTGCCGCAAGCGACCGGACATCGAGTGCGTGCCGGTGTACATCGACAACATGAACCGGATTCTGCCGCGCGGGGAGATCCTGCCCGTGCCGCTGCTCTCCTGCATCACCTTCGGCGCGCCGATCCGGCTCGCCGAGAACGAGCCGAAGCGCGCGTTTCTCGAACGGGCGCGCAATGCGGTGAACGAATTGAGGCACGCATGAACACGGTGGGCAGACTATCTCCGACGACGCTGTGGCTCCTGGTCGGGGTCGTGGCGCTTCTGGTGCTGGCGTCGGTCGTCGGCGCCGTAATGGCCCGCCGCCCGATGTCCGACGCGTCGCGCAAGACGGTCGAAAACATGAACGCGCGGATCCGCGCGTGGTGGGGGATGGTGGCGATCTTCGCGCTGGCGCTGGCCATGGGCAAGCTCGGCTCGATCCTGCTCTTCGGCTTCATCTCGTTCTGGGCGTTCCGCGAGTTCGTCACGCTCGCGCCGACCCACCGCGGCGACCACTACACGCTCTTCTGGTCGTTCTTCATCATCATTCCGCTCCAGTACTACCTCATCTACATCGAGTGGTACGGCCTGTTCAGCATCATGATCCCCGTCTACGCCTTTCTGTTTGTCCCGATCCGCAGCGCCCTGTCCGGTGACTGCGAGCAGTTTCTGGAGCGCGCGTCCGAGATCCAGTGGGGGCTCATGGTGTGCGTCTTCTGCGTCAGCCATGCCCCGGCGCTGCTGACCCTGTCGATCCCGGGCTTCGAGGGCGAGGGGGCCAACCTCCTGTTCTTCCTGATGACGGTCACGCAGCTCAGCGACGTGTTCCAGTATGTGTTCGGCAAGCTCTTCGGCAAGCGCAAGATCGCGCCGACGGTGAGCCCCAACAAGACGTGGGAGGGCTTCGTCGGCGGCGTCCTGACGGCGACGCTGCTCGGAACAGGCCTCTGGTGGGCCACCCCGTTCAACCCGTGGCAGACCGCCTGCATCGCGCTGACGGTGACGCTGTTCGGCTTCGCGGGCGGGCTGGCGATGTCGGCGGTCAAGCGCGACCGTGGCGTGAAGGACTTCGGCCACCTGATCCCCGGCCACGGCGGTGTGATGGACCGGATCGATTCGATCTGCTTCTCCGCGCCGATCTACTTCCACCTGATCCGGTTCTTCTTTACCTGAGCCGCGAGGCCGCCAGCGGAGCGGGATGTGACTCAACTTTGTTGAATCCACATCCGAAGGAAAAGAAAGGTTGATTGGCGGTTGACGCTCAACTGCCGTTCCCTGCATAATTGACGCCAAGAACTAAAGCGGATTTCGTTATTGGTGGTGTGTGTCGTGAACGGGGTCGAGCCCGCAGGCAGATCCGAGCGAGGAAAATGTGTATGCAAGCGAGAGTCGTCCATGCAGTCTCCAGTTGGTTTGTTGTGATGTGTTTCGTTTCTGCGGTCCACGCGGCTGACCGCACGTGGGACGGCGGCGGAAGTGACGCGTATTGGGGAATCCCGGCAAACTGGGACGGCGACGCCACGGCGCCCGGCGCGGGCGACGCGCTCTTTTTCGGCGCGACGTCGCGGCTGGCCGCCACCAACGATTTCACCGCGGGCACCGCGTTCTCCGGCATCACCTTTCTCAACAGCGCGGGCGCGTACACGCTCGGCGGGAACGCGATCACGCTTGCCGGCAACATCTCCAACCTGTCCACCGGCGCAAAGACGATCGGTCTGCCGCTGACGCTGAGCGGCACCCGCACGATCTTCGGCAGCAACGCTGCGGTCACGGTCAGCGGCGTCCTGAGCGGCCCCGGCGGCCTGAACACCTGCGTCACCAACACCCTGACCCTGTCCGGCAACAACACCTACGAGGGTTTCACGACCGTCAGCAACGGCACGCTGTTGATCACCCACTCGTCGGCCCTGGGTAGCACAAACTCCGGCACGCGGGTTTTCAGCAACACGGACGCCACGCTCAAACTGAGCGGTTCCATCGAAATCAACGAGCCGCTCTTCTTCAAGAACGACAAGCCGGTGCCCGTGCAGTACAATTCCAGCCTGATCAGCGATACGGGCTCAAACACGGTCCGCAGCCTGATTACGAAAGAGGGCAATCTCCGCATCCGCACGGAGTCCGGAGCCAAGACATTGGTCCTGGCGGGCGGCGTGCAGCTAGTTTCTGGGGGAGGCAATCTGGGCTTCAATCCCCAGTCGGGCTCCACGATCATCGTCAAAGACAAGCCGCTCCAGTTGGGAACGCAGACCATCCAGTCGGAGTATTCGGGAACGGTCGTTCTCGCGGTGCCGGGCAACACCTATGGGAACCTCCTGATCGTCAGCCAGAACAAAGTCCGCACCGACGTGGCCGACGCGCTCTGCCCGACCGCATCGCTGACGGTCGGCGGCAGCTGGATTGCCGACGCGCTGCTCAACATGAACGGGTTCGACCAGACGACGGCGTTGCTCAAGACGGACAACTTCGCCAATCCCGGTTACCGGGCGGTGACCAGCGCCGTGCCCGCCACGCTGACGGTCAACCAGTCTGGCAACTCCGTCTATGCGGGCGCGCTGGCCGGCGCCGTCCGCCTCGTCAAGAATGGCGGCGGCACGCTCACCTTCTCGAATGTGACGTCGACGACGACGGGCGACATCACCGTGAACGCAGGCACCCTGGCCGTGGCTGAGAACGGCGGTTTCGGGGCGTCCTCGCGCATCCGGATCAACGGCGGCACGCTTGAGCTGCGCAACAGCGCGGCCCTGCCCGACGACGTGTTCTTGGTCGTGGCGGCGGGCGCGAAGGTCAAGCTCGCGTCGGGGGTGACCGAGACGGTCGGCCGACTCTTTCTGGACGGCGACGCCCAGCCCAGCGGCACGTGGGGTTCCTCCACGAGCGGAGCCGACCACGTGAACGACGCTTATTTCAGCGGCGACGGCAAGCTCAGTGTCGCAGCCGGGCCGACCGGTGCGGTGTCCTTCCGCTGGGACGGCGGGGGTCTGGACCAGAACATGAGCACGGCGGCCAACTGGGTCGGCGACGCGGTGCCCGGCTCAGATGGCTACCGCACGGTATCGTTCGCCGACGGCGGGCTTACCGCCGTGGTCGATACGGCCACGGGTTTCAACCGGATGGTTTTCAACGCGGGCTCCGATTTCACGGTGGCCGCGGGCGCGGGGATTGTCACCAACGGTATCTGCGGGTTGTTGGCGGCCGTGCCGAGCGCGACGTCGCGCACCTACACGTTCGCCTCCGGTCTCGTTTTCGGCGATGAGCAGTTCTGGGCCGTCACCAACAGCGGCGCGGGCGTCACGACCCTGAATGTGACGGGGGCGATCTCCGACGGGGGACAGACGCGGGGGTTGACCCTGAGCGGGAACGGTTATTTGATGCTCGCCGGAAACAACTCCTACGGCGGAATCACAACGATCAAGACGAACAGCTGCCTCGTCGTCAAGCACGCCAATGCGCTGGGCGGCACGGCCGGCAAGACGGTCATCGAGAACGGCGGCTATATCCGCATCGACGGAGACGCCGGCGGCGGGCTGACCCTCGACGAGCCGATCACCATGACGGGCGACGAGGCTTTGAGCTGGGCCGGTACGATCCGCAGCAATACGGGCAGCAACATCTTGAGCGGCAGGATCACTTCGAACGGCGCGCGTTTGAGCAGCGGCGCCGGCGCCTGGCTGGAGGTCAAAGGCGGCGTCGACGGGAGTTCGCTGGTCTGCACGGTGAGTGGCAACCGCGGCATCCGGTTCACCGAGAAGCCGATCACGACGGCCAACCTCACCTGCCATTCGTACGACGGCGGAATTATTTTCGGGGTCGCCGGAAACACGTTCACCACCTTTACGGCCTGCGGTTACTTCAACCGCACCGACGTGCCCAACGCCTGGTCGCCGGCGCTGACGCTGATTCAGGGCGACGGCAGCCACGGCTATTCGGTTCTGAACCTCAACGGCAACGATCAGCTCGTCGGCGCGTGGCGGAGCGGTCGCGACAACCCGGATCCGCGCATCCTCTATAGCGTGGCCCCCGCGACGTTCACGGTCTGCCAGTCTTCGGACACGCTGTTCAACGGCACCGTCACCGGCGCGGTGAGCATCGTGAAGCTCGGAAGCGGCAATTTGACGCTGACCAACGCGTTCATCACGACGTCGGGCGGGTTCGCCGTGAGCAACGGCACGCTGACGGTGGCGAACAGAGGCACGTTCGGCCCGAACAGCACCCGCATCGGCGTGGGCGGAACGGGGACGTTGCTGCTGTCCAACGCGGTCGCGATCGCCGACTCGGCCACGGTGACGATGCCTGCGGCAGGCGTGAGCACGGCGAAGATCAATCTCGCCAGCGGGGCGGAAGAGAAGGTCGGCTGGCTGTTCTACGGCGACAAGATGCAGCGCGCGGGAACCTACGGCGCAACGGGCAGCGGGGCCAGCTATATCGACAACACGCATTTTTCGGGCAGCGGCACGTTGCGGGTCCTGCATGATTGTGTGGGGACGTTGTTCTCGTTAAAGTAACCGGTTTCAGAACGCGGCGGTCCGCGGCGTTTCATTGAAAAGGCGGACGATTCGAGAGGAGATCGACAGTGAGAACATCCGGTCTTGCGTTCATGGGCGTGTGTTGCTTTTTCGCCGGGGCGCTTTTTGCCGCCGAAAAAATCTGGACGGGGGGCGCGGGCAACGGCCTGTTTTCGTCGGCCAACAACTGGAGTCCCTCCGGCCAGCCGGCGAACGGCGATGCGCTGCGGTTCGAGAACAGCGCGGCGGTCAGCGCGGTCAACGACCTTGTCGGATACTCCTTCTCGGGCATCACCGCCGCGGGCAGTGCTGCCGTCACCTTTCAAAACACGGGTAACGGGTTCACGCTGACGGGCGGAATCGCGATTACGGGGAGTAAGGAACTCAACCTCTATGTCCCCGTTACGCTCGACACCGACGTCACCTTCAACGTCAGCAACGCCAGCTTCTACGCCTACGGCCCGATTACCGGCGCGGGTGGCATTACCGTCGTGGGAGGCAAGGATTTCTACGCCAAGGATGCGGTGGCGCTCACCAACGGCGTGACGGTCAACGACGGTCGGCTGCGCGTCGAGAAGCCGACCTTTACGGCTCCCGTCACGCTCAATCAGCGGTATATCAGCTCGTCCAGATATGTCCAGCTCATCTTCCAGTCCTCGGGAACCTATGCCATCCCGATCACCCTCGCGAACGCACAAGGCGACGGCTCCACGCTCTACGCGGCGTCCGGCGTTTACGTCACGAACACGGCGCAGGTCGTCATGGGTCCCAACGCCTACAGCCGTTGGCGGCCCGACGGCGTGATCACCCATGCGGGTGGCATCGTCGTGCAGAGCCCCTTCCGCAACGACATGGCGGTGATCTTCAACGGCAACAACGTCATCGCCGGAGTCCCGCTCAACTTCCCCAACAACCTCTATTTCGACAACGGCGTTCTCCGGCTCGCGGTGGCCAACAACAAGTATGCGAGCCTCAAGTGTTATGCCAAGACGATATACACCGATGTGCCTTTCGCCTTAGACCCCGGCGCGAACGTCACGTTCGGCGTCGGCTACTCCGCGAACGCCAGCCTCGACCTCAACGGCAACGACCAGATTATGAACCGCCCCGAAATCGGCAACTGGTCGTCGGGTTCCAGCTACATCCTGACCTCCTCCTCTAGGCCGGCGACGCTTGCGTGCAGGGGCACGGGTAATGCCACGTTCTTGGGCAGCGTCGATGGCGCGCTTTCCCTTTTATGGTCGCCCACCTCCGCCTACACCTTTTCCGTCACGGGCCGAGTCTCGCTGACCACAGGCGCCCTGCAGGTAAGCGCCGGAACCCTGCACCTGGCGGCCAACGCGTCGTTTCCCAACCTCGGCGGACTGGTCGCCACCAACACCGGCGTGCTGCGCGTCGAGACGACCGGCGTCAATCCCGGGGCCGGGCTGACCCTGGCGGACTCCGCGCAGCTTTCGCTGCCGGCGGGGCTCGGGCTGACCTGTCTGACGGCGAGCGTGGACGGAAACGTGCTCACGGCCGGCGTGTACACCGCGTCCGACACCATCGGGGGCCGCGCCTTCATTACGGGCGAGGGAACGCTGAAGGTGCTGTCCGCGCCCCTGTCCGGCACAGTCCGCACGTGGACCGGTGCCGGCGCCGACACCAAATTCTCGACCGTCGGGAACTGGGACAGCGCGCCGTCCTTCGACGGCAGCGAGACCCTCCTTTTCGCGGAGGCGGGCTCGACGGGCGTGGTGGACGGCGTCGTCCGCGCCGGGGCGCTGCGCTTCAACCGCGGCACGCCTTTCACCCTTTTGCCGGCGGACGACACCTCGGCGCTCAGGCTCGGCCTGGGCGGCATCGCCACGCTGTCTCCCGTGGTCGGCACGCCGGTCACCAATACGCTCGCGGTGCCGCTCGAGCTGGCCTATCTGTGCGAGATGCAGATCGCGACCAACCACCTTCTCGCCATCCCCAAGACGGTCTCGGGCGGCCAGCCGACAGCGCCTCTGGTCAAGACCGGTGAAGGCACGCTGTGGCTGACGGGCACCAACACCTTCGAGTCCCCGCTGGTTCTTTCCAACGGGCTCGTCCTGGTGAACAATGGGACGGCGCTCGGGAATCCCACCAACACCATCACGGTGTACCGGTTGACGCCGACCGGTTCGGCCCCAGTGAACAACCGCGGTCCGCTCTATTTTACCGATACCGTCGCCACCAACGACCGGCCGATCATCTTCAACTCGGCGATCTACTACATCGGACAGATGTATCCCAAGAACGGCACGCTCGTGCTCAACGGCAAGGTCACGTTCCTCGGCGGCGAGCGCATCGACAACCAGGGGACGATGATCTTCCGCGGCGGCTTCGACTGTCGCAACGCTTCGCCTTGGATGCAGACGTTGCCAGGTTATGTCATGCGCTTCGAGGAGAAGCCCCTGTCGTTCGGCAGCCAGAGCATCTCGATCGATAACAGCGGAACCTTCCATGTCAGCGTCACCGACAACGCGTGGTCAAGCATCGGCCTCTACTCGGCCACGTTCCTGTGCGGCGCGGCGGGAGTTCTCCCCACCAACTCCTTTGTCACCTTCGGTTCGAGTTACTCCCAGCGCGCCTTTCTGGACCTGAACGGGTTCGACCAGCAGGTGAAATACATCAATTTCACGACCTATAGTCTGACGAACGCGACGACTACCAACATGGTTGTTCAGAGTGCCGCGCCTGCCACCCTCACGCTGCAGGGCGACTCCGCCATACGTCCTTTTGTGGGGTACTTCTCCGGCCAGGCCTCGCTGCGGCACCGCAATACCGGCACGCTGGCTTTCATCACCACGAATGCCGCCTCCACGACGGCGGGCGACCTGCTCATCGAAGCCGGCACGGTCTCCTTCGCGCAGGGCGCCACGTGGACGGGCTCGACCAACATCACCGTCACGTCTGGAACCCTTTCGGTCGACGGCGGAGCCGGCGCCACCTTCGGCGGCAGCGATGCCAAAGTCAACGTGACGCGCCTGCATCTGACCTCCGCTTCGCACGTCAACCTCACGGCCGGCGTGAGCGACTACGTGAATGCTCTCACGGTCGACGGGAAGCGTCAACCGATCGGCAGTTACGGCTCCTCGTCTTCCTCGGCCCAGTACAAGAGCGCGCTCTTCACCGGCACAGGCGTGCTCTACGTGCTGCGCAGCGAAGGGGCTGGCACCTTGATTTCCGTGCGGTGAGTGCGCCGGCAGCGGAGAAGCTGGACAAGAGGGGCTTCGAAGTCGCGCCCGAACGGCAAACGAGGCTCGCGGTCAAATAGAAACGGAGCATGCGGATGTTTCAAACCAAGCGGTTGCCGGAGCGGCCGGATGTCGTGGCTCCGGACGGCTCCGATGTGCGGGTGCTGTTGGGATTGGACGGCGGCACGGTGGCGCATTTCGAACTGGCGCCGGGCCGCGTCTCCCTTGCCGTGGTCCATAAGACCGTCGAAGAGATCTGGTACTTTGTCGGGGGGCGCGGCGAGATGTGGCGCGAGCAGGAAGGCCGCGAGGAAGTCGTGGCTGTGGGGGCAGGCGTCTGCGTGACGATTCCCTTGGGCACGCGCTTCCAGTTCAGGTCGTTCGGTCCGGATGCGCTCGCGGCGGTCGCCGTGACGATGCCCCCTTGGCCCGGCGACGGGGAGGCGTCCGTCGTCGAAGGCCCGTGGGTGCCGGGCGAGCGGTGAACCGCGCGCTTGCGCACGCGCGTCACCGCTTGGCGGCACGCCTCATTTCATCGGGCAGCCGACGTTGTTGACGAAGACGTAGTCCGTCCCGTGCCCGCCGAGGTCAGCGGCCATCTCTTCCATGTAACCTTGGAAAAGCGTGTTGGACGAGATCACGCTGAAGCTGAGCTTGCGCAGAATGAAGCCGACCTGCGGGGTATACTTGCCCTTGCCGCCGTCGTCGCGGCCCGCGAGGCAGGTGTTCGCGACGAAGGTGAACCCGCTGCACTCTTCCAGCCGGACCTGGCAGGAGCGCTCGCCTTCGGCCAGCAGGTTGCTGTCTTTGCCGCAGCGCCGGAAGATGTTGCCGGTGAGCGTGGTCGTGCGCATATTGAGCGCGCAGACGCCCGCGCCCCAGTTACGGTCGAAGCAGTTGCCGGTGACGTTCCACGTGTCGCCGCCGCAGAGATAGAGGCCGTACCCCCGGTTCCATTCCACGCGGTTGGCGGTGAACATGACGGTCGAGCCCACGCCCTCGCAGCCGAAGCCGTGGCTGCCGTTGCCGGAGAGCTGGTTGTCGGTCACGAAGCCGTCCCAGCCCGTGATCTGGATGCCGCAGCCTTTGTTGTCCTGCATGATGCTGTGGCGGATGATGAAGAGCCAGATGCGCAGCAGGTGCACGCCGTGCCCCGAGAAGCGCTCGACCTTGCAGTCGTCGATGACGATCGAGTCCTCCTGCGTGCTGTATTTCTCGGGGTTGTTGAGAAAAATGCCGTGGATGGCCTTTTTGGCGGTCCGCTTGCCCTGCAGAAAGAGGCCGCGCAGGTGCACGCCGAAAGCGCCCGTGATGTTGAGCACGCAGTCGGCGTCCTCCGAGTCGAGGATCAGCATCGCGCCGGCGTCGCCCCGGTAGCTCCACTGCGGCTCGGCCAGAAGCGTCGTGTGGGCGTGGGCCTTGAGATCGTGGCAGAGGTACTTGCCCGACGGGAAGTAGACTGTGCCGCTGACCGCGCCGGCCGCGTCGAGCGCCTTCTGGACCGCGGCGGAGTCCGGCGTTTTGCCGTCGCCCGCCGCGCCGAAATCGCGCACGTTGAAGACGGTTGATGTTTTCGCGCCGGCCTGGACCTGCGCCGTCGCGCCGTCCGCCAACGCGCACCCCGCCGCCCCCAGCAGGCCGGCGCCCATGATAAATTCGCGTTTGTTCATATTCATGAGTCAAAAGTACCATTTCATCGATAGGCGGTCACCGGAAAAGTAGCGGCGGGCGGCGGCGTTTTAACGGGAGGGGGAAGATGACGCTTTTTTCCGAACGCAGTTGACGTCTCGCTTCTATCCGCACTCTTCTGGGACAACGTGTTGTCCGGTGCATGGAAAGGCCCATCTTCGGGCGGCCACCTAATCTGCGCACTTGAGGTGCCAGGATTAACCCGCAGTCACCGGGACGGGACGTCTGCTGTTCATCGAAAACGGTTTGTTTCGTCAACCTCAACCCTTTGCCAGTCTCCTGTGAAAGAACTCCCTTCGTGGCCGGAACGCGAGGCCCGCCCTACGCCACGGCCTCGACCTCTGTCAGCAGGCGGTAGGCGCTCCTTGTCCTCAGGATTGCCAGCATCAGCACGGCCAGTTTCTGGGCCACCGCCACCTTGGCCCGTTTTTTCGCGTTCTTGCCGCCCCTCTGCGTGATTCTTATGCCGTGGCGGCGAAGGTCGCCGTCCTTTCCGAACGGCCCCATGATGTGTTTCGCGGCTGTAACCAGAAGCCGCCGGACGATTTCGTTGTCCTTTTTCGAGATCCTCAACTGTCTGTCGGTCTGCCCGGACTGGTCCTGCCTTGGTATAAGCCCGAAATACGGTCCCGCGTCGCGCGCGCTGCCGAAGGTCGCGACGTCCCCCGCCGCGGCGAGATAGACGGCCGCCGTCACAGGCCCGACGCCGGCAACAGGCTCCAGGAGCGCGGCGTCCTCCTTGTGCAGCTTCCTGACCGTGTTCGCAAGCATCCTGTCGTACAAGGCGATCTTCTCCCCGATCTCCTTCAAGATCGCGAAAAGGGGCTTGACGACCGCGCTCACCGCAGGCGGCATTTCGTGCTCCCAGCGCGCGAAAGACTCGGCTGAGCACTTCGGCAGGCGGCCCCCCTCGGACTTGCAGAACCTGCGAATCTGGTTCACGATCCCCGTGCGGCCCTTCAGCAGGCGGTCCATGGTGGCTGGACTCGTCGCCAGGACCTCGACCTTCGCCTTCCCGTCCACGGGCTCCAGTTCCTCCAGGGCGGCCATGTGCATGGGAAGCAACACTTTCAGATATTTCGAGCAGATCGGCCCCGTCTTCATCCAGATCCTGGCCAGGAGCCTCCCCGCATCGGGGCCGTAGGTCTTGCCGCGTCCCGCGTGTCGCCGGTACCGCCGGCTGCCCGTGAGCAGCTTCAGGGCGTGAACCCCGCCGTCTCGGCGAACTCGCTCAGCACGCGGCCCTTGGACGCCTTCGTGCGCATGGCAGAACAACGGGCTCTGCTCATTCTCATGGGCCCCATGTTACGGTGTCCGGCATTTGAGGCAAGCGTTCTCCTAACGCCTTTTCCGCTTTCGGTGTCCATGACTATGAGGCAACGCGTGTGAGCGGGCATGGCGCAAATAGAACTTGGGCTTGCGCCGCTGCCGTGGTAGATTATCGGCATGAAAAATGTATTGAGAGCCTTCGCCCTGTTCATCGTCGGCCTTCTGTCCTCCGAGCTGGTCGCGGCCGTTGCTCCGGGCGAGAATCTGCTGATCAACGGCACGTTCGAGGCCGAGCAGGTCGACTTCCCCGAGTTCTGGAGCCCGAGCTCGGCCAAGTCCGTGAGCTTCCTGCGCACCGGCGGGCCTGAGGGCAAGAAGGCGGCCGTCGTGCTGAAGGGCGACGTCTCCGCGTCCGATGAGGCAAGCGCGCGCCAGCAGGGGCTGACGCTGGTCGCCGGCGGCACCTACAAGCTCAGCGCGTTCGTGCGGACCAAAGGCTTCAAGAGCCGCAACGCGGGCCTGATCGTGCACAACAGCGGCTGGTTCAACGACGTTGGGCTGAAGACGTTCTCGGCCGACTCAGAGTGGACCTTCCTCGAGAAGACCTTCAAGCTGTTTCCCTCCAAGGGGAACGAGTACGGCGTCGCGCTGTTCGCCGTGGACCTGGCGGGCGAGATCGCGTTCGCCGACGTCAGGCTTGAGGCGGTCAGCGCGGACGCGCTTAAGGGCTCCTCGTCGCAGATGTCGCTGGTGCGCGTGCCGCGCCTGATTCCCTTTCAGCCGTTGCTCAACCGCATTCCCGTCTCGCGCCCGGAGCTGACCTTCAAGTTCTACGGCGCGCTGCCGGACAAGCCCGAGGCTTACGAGTGCCTCGTGACGGTCGGCGGCAACCGGCTGCCGCCGCAGACCGTCCCGGTCCAAGCCGGCAAAGTGACCGTCCGTCTCGCCGGCCTGCCCTGCGGAGACTATTCCCTGAAAGCGGTGTTGCGCCATGCGAAAACGCAGGAGCAAGTCCTCGAGGCCGGTTACGCCATGAGCATTGTTGATCTTCCGGTGGTCGACACCAGCGCGGTCCGGCCGCTCAACAATCTCGTCTCCGAACTCCTCGATCAGCCGGTCAAGGCCGGCGGCGCGCCGCAGGAGTTTCGCTTCGTCAATCCGCGCGACGGCTGGGTTTTCCTCGCCGCCGCGCCGGCTTCGCCTGCGCCGGAACTGAAGGTGACGATCGACGGGAAGGACGCCGCCATCACCGCGGCGACGGACCGTCTGGAAGCGTTCCGCGAGCTGGCGGCGGGCGAGCACCGCGTCGCCGTCAGCGGCGTGGACGCAGGCCGGCTGACGGTGCGCGCCGTCCCCGAGATCTTCGACTACCCGCCCTGCGCGAACTCGCAGGTCAAGGAGAACGGCCCGTACGACTGGGCCTTTATGAAACGCCATATCCTTCCGGCGGTGACGACGCTCAACGGCGGCTCGCTGCCCGGCGAGGCGCTGCCCGAGGCGAAGGCGCGCGGCCTCAAGTGGCTGGCGAACTTCAACGTCGCGCCCGTGGACTCCGCCACCAACGTGCTCGCGCGCATGGAGAAGCATGCGGGCCTGACCCAGCCGCAGTACGACGGGCTCACCAGCGACGAGCTCTTTTTCGGCCGCGCCACCATCGACAACTACACGAAGGCGCTGTGGGCGCTGCACAACCCCGATCACCGTCTGGTCTACACGTGGATCGTCGGCAAGCCCGGCATCGCCTCGCTGCACACCGACTTCATGTCCGCCAGTCTCAACGCCTCCAAAGGCCGCGGCCGGCTGCTGTTCGAGGCCTACTGCCACCCGCAGGCCGACGAGGCTGTCGCCGCCGCGTACTTGGACAATATGATCGGCGAGACGATGCGCCGCTTCAGTGCCTTCTATCCGAACGCGGCCGCCGGCACGGGCATCATCTTCGGCAACTTCAACCAGATCCCCATCATCTCGTTGGAGCACAACCCGGCGGTGGACTTCAAGTACTTCCTCGACATGCAGGTCAACCTCGTCGCGAACAGCCCGGACTTCAAGGGTCTCGCCACCGTGGGCTACTGGGGCACCTACTACGGTGACGAGGAGCTGGCGCGCTGGTCGTTCCTGCTCATGCGCCACTACGCGGTGGAGGGCCGCAAAGAGATGCTCTCCCGGCGCTACGGCTTCACCTACGCGCCGGGGTTCATCGCCAACTGCGATTTCGCTGACGGACTGAAGGGCTGGACGGCGGCTCCCGCAGCCGCGGGATCGGTCCGCGCCGAAACGCTTTCCGGCTACGGCAAGAACAGCCAGGGGCGCTGGGGCGGGGGCAAGGCGGGCGACACGGTGTGCGTGATGGTCTGGCAGGCGGCCGCGGCCAACCGCATCAGCCAGACCGCGCAGGGGCTGACGGTCGGCAAAGCCTACTGCCTGCAGTTCGTCACCGCGGACCGCGCCGCCGTGACCGGCAAGAAACCCGCGCCGCGGCGTTACGGCATCGACGTGGAGCTGGACGGCGCGGAGCGGATCGACGGCAAGAGCTTTGTCTACATCGACCGCCGCAAGGGCGGGCGCTACGAGCACAACGACAACGTCGGCCAGATCAATCTCCACCGCATCGTCTTCCGCGCCACGTCGCCCAAGCTGGTCGTTGCCTTCAGCGACGCGGCCGCCCGTCCCGGCGAGGAGCTGATGCTCAACTTCGTCCAGCTCAAGCCGTATCTGGAATAAGACGCCCCCGCCCGAATATCGCCCAACGTATGAAAATAGAGAAGTGATTTTTCCTCAATTCACCGTACGTGCGATCGTTAAGCTCAACCCGAAAAGCTATGAAAATCAAAACATCCGGATTCCTTTCAAAGCGGCGTCGCCCGCGCTGGGCGGCCCTTCTCGTTGCGCTGGGGTGTTCCCTGGCCGGCGCTGCCGAGAATCCTGAAACGGACCCCGGCGCACTCGAACTGGCAAAAGAGGTCGCGTCCAAGGGGTGGATCCTTTTCTCCACGAAAACGCCGCAGGGCGATTACGACCTCTTCCTCTCGCGGCCCGACGGCTCGGCCAAGCGCAACCTCACGAAGACGCCGGAGTGGAACGAATACGGCGGGCGCTTCTCGCCGGATTCCAAACGCATGCTCTACCGCAGGCATAAGGCGGGCCAGGAGACAAACCACGACCGCTGGGGCGCCCTGGGCACGCTGGTCGTCGCGAACGCGGACGGATCGAATCCCGTGGTCCAGGGCGGCGAGGGCGAATGGCCGTGGGCTTCGTGGGCTCCCGACGGCAAGCGGTTCGCGTGCCTTTACAAACGGGAAGGCAAGATCACCATCATTGAGGCCGAGTCGAAGAAGCTGCTCAAGGAGATGCCGCGCCAAGGCATCTTCCAGCAGCTGTTCTGGTCCTCCGACGGGAAGCGGCTCTGCGGCACGGCGAACCTCAACGGCCAGGACTGGAACATCTTGGCCATCGACGTGGAAACCGGCCGTGCGACGCTGCTGACGCGGGCGCTGAACTGCACGCCGGACTGGTTTCAGGCCGATCCCGCCCGCGTCATCTACTCCAACCGCACGCCGGGGCTGGGTAGCGAGTATGGCTGGACGATGCTGATGCAGGCCGCCGCCGACGGCAAAAGCCGTACGCTGCTTTACGGCGAGCGCGGGCGCCACATCTATTACGGCTGCACCTCGCCCGACGACGCGTACGTGATCTTCTCCACCCCGCCGGCCGACGGTCGCATGGAAGACCAGATGGTCATCGTGCGGCTCGCGGACACCCCGATCATTCCCGGCGACTACAAGGAGCTGAAGGCGCTGTATCCCGGCGCCAAGCAAGGCCCGGCCTTCCGGCTGAAGGAGACCGGGTTCGAGCCGCACTGGACCTACGCCGACGTGGGGGGGAAAGCAGATGCCGGAAGATGAGGTTGCGGTGGAGGCGGCGCAAGGCCGCTGCCAAGGCGGCCCGGGCCGGCTGCGCGGGCTGTCGGTTCTGGCCCTGGTGGCCGCCGGCCTCTGGCTGCTGGCCAGCCGCGTCGAGAGCGGGGAAGACGACCGGGTCCGCACGCTGGGCCGGATCGAAGTGACGGCGCGGCTCATCGAGCGCCCTGAGCAGTTCCCCGATCTCGGCGCCTACCGCTACACCTACGTGCTGAAGTATCAGGTCGTGAAGGTGCACCGCGAGGACCCCGAGCGGCGGCGCCTGCTGAAACCCGGCGACACCCTTTTCGTGGGGCACTACAAGCCGTGGCTGCCGCGCTCGGAAATCAAGGACGCGGATTGGGGGGATGAGCCCTTGGGCGGCAAACTCGATCAGTTCGTGGCCGGCGAGGCGCACCGCATGGCGCTGGACTACGAGCTGCAGGACCTCGCGCCGAGCGGGGCGCTCGACTACTGCTTCCCGGCCGGCACCAACCGGTTCTTCGCCCTGTGGACAAACCCAACCTCCTACTAGGCCCGCAGTATGGTTTTCACCACCCACATTTTCCTCTTCTATTTCCTGCCGCTGTTCCTGCTGATCTACTTCAACCTGCCGTACCGCTGGCGCAACCTCTGGATCACGGCCGCCAGCTACGTCTTTTACGGGTGGTGGCGGCCCTGGTTCGTCTGCCTGATGATGTTCACGACGGCCATGGACTTCATCTGGGGCAAGGTCATCAGCCGGCCCGGCTCGACCCGGGCGCAGCAGCGGCTAGCCGTCGCCGCCTGCGTGGTGACCAACCTCGGGTTCCTGGGCTTCTTCAAGTACTACATGTTCGCGGCGGACACGCTCAACCAGCTGCTCGCGCTGGCCGGGGCTGAACCGTTCCGCGTGCTCGAGGTCGTGCTCCCCATCGGCATCTCGTTCTACACCTTCCACTCGCTGACCTACATCATCGACCTGTACCGGCACCACGCGACGCCGGCGAAGTCCTTCACCGATTTCTCGGCGTTTGTCGCGCTGTTCCCCGACCTGGTCGCGGGGCCGATCATCCGCTACAAGACGCTCGCCGCCCAGCTGGCCTACCGCGAAAGCACGGTCCGGCGGTTCGCTTCCGGCGTCTGCATTTTCATCCTCGGCTTCGCCAAGAAGATCCTGCTGGCCAATCCCTGCGGCCACGTCGCCGACGCCGTGTTCAACGCGGCGGATCCCTGCGCCCTCGACGCGTGGGCGGGCGCGCTGGCCTACACCTTCCAGATCTATTTCGACTTCTGCGGCTACTCGGACATGGCGGTCGGGCTGGGGCGGATGCTGGGCTTCGAGTTCCTGAAGAACTTCGACGCGCCCTACCTCGCCGAGAACATCACGGACCTCTGGCGCCGGTGGCACATCTCGCTGTCGAGCGTGCTGCGCGACTACCTCTATTTCCCCTTGGGCGGCAACCAGAAGGGCCCGTCGCGGACGTTTTTCAGCCTGGCGGTGGTGATGCTGCTGGGCGGCCTGTGGCACGGGGCGAAGTGGAACTTCATCTTGTGGGGCGCGTATCACGGCGCGTTCCTCTGCTACGAGCGCTGGCGCGGCAAGCAGAGCGTTTACCACAGGCTGCCGCAGGGCCTGCGCGTCGCGCTGACCTTCCTGCTCATGCTCTTCTCCTGGGTCCTGTTCCGGGCGGACACCCTGGCGGACGCCGGCCGCTACTTCGCCGCGATGCTGGGCCTCGCGCCCGCGTCCGCCGCGTCTGCGCTGCTGGCGGCCGACCTCTACGGCCCGCTGCACCTCGTGACCCTGGCGCTGTGCGCGGCCCTGGTTTTCCAGCGCGTACAGGCGCACGACTGGTCGCTCAAGCCGAAAACGTGGGCGCGCCCCGCGCTGCTGTTGCCGCTGTTCGCGTTCGCCGTGCTGGTGATGTTCTCGCAGGCTTTCAACCCGTTCCTGTACTTCCAGTTCTAATGCCATGTCAAAGCAATACCTGAAAAGCGAGCTGCTCCTGGCCGCCGGCTTTCTTGCGGCGCTCGCGGCCATGCCCGTCACGCAGACCTGCCTCGAACTCGCGCGCCGCGAGCGGGTGCAGTTCACCGACGTTTTCCGCTACCGTCCCACCGCAAAGAACCTGCGCCAGTTCGAGCGCACGCTGGAGGAGAAATCGTGGTTCCAGCAGAAGCTCCGGCCGGAGATGCGGCGGCTCTTCTTCTGGGCGCTGCGCGACACCGGCGCCAAGGCCGTGCTCGGCCTTGACGGCTGGCTGTTCTACCGGCCCGACCTCCGCTACCTCGTCGAGCCCGACCGTCCTGAAGCGCGCGCAAGCGGTTCGAAATGGGCCGGGCCGGCGGAGAGCCGGACGCGCCGCGAGAGCGTCGAGCACGCCATCCTCCGGTTCCGCGACCAGCTCAAAGAGCGCGGCATCGCGCTCGTCGTGGTGCCGGTGCCCGGGAAGCCCAGCGTGTACCCCGACCAGGTCACGCGGCGCGGGATCGGCAAGCAACGGGACTTCCGGTCGCCGACGCTGAAACTGATCGAGGCGCTGCGGCGCGAGGGCGTGCCGACGGTGGACCTGTTTGCGGCGTTCGGTGCCGCGCGCGCCGACGAGGGCAAGGCGGGCGCGGACGGGCCGCTCTACCTTGCTTGCGACACCCACTGGACGCCCCGCGGCGCGGGGCTGGCCGCGCAGGCTGTCGCGGCCCGGCTGCGCGAACTGAGCCTCGTCCCCGAGGCTGCGAGGGCGTTCAGGACCCGGCGCCTTCCGGTTACGCGGCGGGGGGACATCCTCGACATGATGCAGATTCCCGGCGCGCACGAAACGTTCCCCGCCGAGACGGTGACGTGCGAGCAGGTGCTCGACGCCGTGTCGGGACTTCTGATGCCGTCCGCCTCGGACCGTCCCGGCACGTTCCGCTGCCCCGGCCAGACGGCGCCGGTGCTCGTGCTCGGCGACAGCTTCTGCCGGATCTACCAGTTCTTGGAACCGCAGTCGCTCGGCGACGCGCCGGCCGCCGCGGCTCCCGGGCAAAAGGACGGAAAGAGCACCCGGCGCCCGCTTCCCGGCTCGGCCGGTTTCCTGTCTCACCTCGCCCTGGCCTTGAAGTCGCCGGTCGACGCCATTGTGAGCGACGGCGGGGCCTCCACCGACGTGCGGCGCAAGCTGAGCACGAACCCCGAAATACTCGAAGGCAAAAAGGTTGTCGTGTGGGAATTCGTCGAGCGCGACATCGCCTTGGGCCAAAACGGGTGGGAAGAGGTGCCGCTGCCGGCGAAACTGGACTGAGGCGTCCCTGCCAAAAACGGGCACACGTTGAATGGAACCGCTGTAGCCGTA
The DNA here is from genome assembly GCA_964579865.1 of uncultured Lentisphaeraceae bacterium. GTDB lineage: Bacteria > Verrucomicrobiota > Kiritimatiellia > RFP12 > UBA1067 > DAOPZC01. The sequence continues at coordinate 24,742 of CAZOIS010000016.1, forward strand.
TCTGGAATAAGGCGCCCCCGCCCGGAGATCACCGGGCTGCGGTTTTCGGCTTGAACATTGCGCTGGGCGAGGCTGCGCCGAGCCGTCTCCTGCATTGTTTTGGAGTGCCGTGACAAGCGTCGCGCGGCACCGCTTTTCCCTCGGAATCCTCGCAAAAGCGGCGTCGCGCGGAATACCGCTTGCCGCCGCACTCCAAGATTCCTCGGCCTGATCCACCTGCCACACCTCATGCTTTTCCCGGTCCAGCGCCGTCAGGTACGCTGTCAGGCACGCCTCTTCCGTCGCGTTCGCGACCGGCGGCGGAGACGCCAAGAAGCGCCGGACCCAGTTGACCATGAACCGCCCGTGCTTCTCATCCGCCAGCCGGTTCTTTAGCAGGTGGTCCGCGAACCTCGCGAGCCGCGTTTCCGTGTTATGATCAGCCATCGAGCTCTCTTTCATCGTGCGGGCAGGCCCAATCACCCCGAAAAGGCTTACCGCATCCCTTTTCCCTGCAACTTGTTGCGCCTTATTACCCTGTTCGTAAAAGATTAGACGGCTGCGGCCCAACATGCGTAAAAGCCAGCAATTGTGTCAGAACCGCCGTCGCATTCAGCCCTCTTCACCTGTTCAGCCCCCACATTGGGCGGCGGCGGTCTAACATGTTGAAAAACCATGTATTGTGTCAGAAGGTATATGAATTAGCGCAAATCATGCTTGATTTGACCATATAAATGTGAAAATCTCATTCTGTGGTCGGCCTGTATGACAGCAATTGTGTCAGCCGTCCAGAATATGTTGGCATTAAGATGAAAGCAAAGTACTTCATAGCATTCTGTGTGGTTGTCCTCACGGCGGTCGTGCATGCGGATGAGGACTTACCAATTGGATTCAAGACGATCGAGTACACACTCAACGCAAGCAACTCTGTCACCGTCGAGGTCGAAACCCTATCCGACTCCGTCTATGGGCGTCCCTGGACACTTCGGGGAGTGATCTTCATGTGGGACGGCGACAAGATCGCCGTCCCAACCAACATTCTCGCTGAAATGCTCTGCCCACGGCTCTCATCCATAGACATCCAGGCGGGGGCATACCACGGCGTCAATAGCAATGCTTCGTACCGTCACCTCAGCGTCGAAGTCTGTGATCCTCGGCCAGACGCCAACAATGTGCTGGACCCGTACCAAAGGCTACGGGTCATGTTCCTTTTCTGGGGAGGACGACTTCGTGAGATAGACGTGGGCACTTTCGGTGAAACCGTTTGGCATGCCGACCACGGTTTCTCATGGAACGGCGTGCCTCACCAAACCCTATCCGGCGTCTTGGACGCAATGGGGAAAGAGCGGACGTCAAGCGCGGTCGCGGACGATGACGACCCATTCGCCGTTAAATCCAAAAGAAAACAAGAATCGAAAAAGAAACAAGATGCCAACAACGAAATCCAGCCTACAAAATGACCCGCGAAAGCGCGGCCATTTTGTAGGCTGATTTCAAACGTTAGCCTGAAACAAATGAGAAACCCAGACACACCAACCCCTATGGGATGCGTGGTGGAATTATTCGCAATCCCATTTATGATAGTATCGGGCCTGTTCTTTAAGGGGGCTCATATCGCTTTCACAATGAGCCCCGCAAGAGTCGCAGACGGATGGAGGCTCGTTACCTGGGGCACAATATCGATGTTGCCCGCAGCCCTTATGATTGGCATCAGTGTCTATCGATTGTGGACAATGGGAGACCGTAAATTCGAGCGGTACAGTGACTGGTTCAGTTCATGAAACGCCAGAACAAGGCTAACAAGGGCGTCCTCGGAACGCGCTGACGCGCGTTCGAGATGCCCGACGTTATGTGCACTAAAGGGAGCGGATATGGCACGACAGGAACATGTTATAACGGTATTCGTAGCTTCGCCCGGCGACGTTGACGCCGAACGTGGCAAACTTGAAGACGTAATCCGAGAATTGAATACTACCTGGAGTCGCCAACTGTCGATAAGACTTGATCTCGCACGCTGGGAGACTCACGCGTACCCCGGATTCGGAGCGGACGCTCAAGATGTGATTAACAACCAGATCCCCGCCGATTACGATCTATTCGTGGGAATCATGTGGTGTCGATATGGAACGCCGACCGGACGAACTGGGTCAGGAACGGTTGAGGAATTTGAACGGGCAAAAGCGCGATACGATGCTGACAAGAGTTCCGTTCAATTGATGGTCTACTTCAAAGACGAACCAATTCCTCCTAGTCATCTGGACCCCGACCAACTTGCAAAGGTGAACGAGTTTAGGAAAGCGTTAGGTGATGAAGGGGGACTGTATTGGAAGTTCACCGACATCAACCAATTTGAAAAACTGATTCGACTCCACTTAACACGGCAGGTTCAAGCATTGAAATTGCGGTCACAGTCAGGCGCGACAATTGAACCTGACGACTCTTCACTTGACGAGACTGTTCCTCCAAAAGACGATAGTGACGATGACGGCATTCTCGATCTGATGGAGGTGTTTCAAGATAGATTTGCCGAACTTCTAGAAATCATGCAGCGAATTACGGCCGCCACCGAAGAAATCGGGGGCAAAATGCGGGAGCGCGCCGCAGAGATCAACGCATTGCCGAGAGATGCTAAGGGCCACGCTGATCCCCAGGAGGCAAAAAGACTGCTTACTAAAGTTGCTTCGGATATGGACGATTTTACCGAGAGAATGGATGCAGAATTGCCATTGTTCAGCAATGCCACGAATACAGGCATGAATGCATTCATCAAAGTTGCAACACTTTCGGTCGACCTCAAAAATGATCAGAAAGACGTACACGATTGTTTGTCCGCTGTGCGAGAATTGCAGCGAACCATAGCTGCGTCGAAAGAGTCTATTGCGGGCTATCTGGAATCGGTTGCGTCACTCCCAAGAATGACGACCACGCTAAATAAAGCCAAACGAGGTGCAGTGGGTGCCCTGAACAGATTCTTGGCCGAGCTAACAAACAGCGAACAACTATCGGCTGAATCCGAGAAAGTTATCCGTGATCTTTGTGATGAGGCGGACGGCATATAACATGGGCATGCACGTGACGGCGCGGGGCGCGCCGCCCGTGATGTCGGGCGTTGGGCAAAGGAAAAACATGCAACCATACCAAGGAGACGGACAATTCCAATGGAACAAAGGAGCATGGTTCGGGGGGCAGATTGGCGCAACAGCGTCGCTCATGTTGGTCGGAATCGGGCTCTTCTTTGTGGATATTCCGCTTGGCCTTGTTTGCTTATTCTGTGGCGTTGTTCCAAATGTTTGGGGCTATTTGATGTGGCGGCATAGGGATCGCCTAGCTCCATACCCTGCAATCCAAAGATTGATCGTCATCGACTTTGCGTTCTCAGCGTTAGCCTGGGGGTATGCTTACTATTTTGGGCCTTCCTTGGAAACGGAAAACCTATCAGTACTGGAGGTCGCTAGGGCTCTATTGATCTTCCCAGCGATAATGCTTTTATGCCATCTTCAGGAACAAAACGGCAAACGATTACGAGCCCAACCACGCGTCTCATCGAACTCCCATTCGACTTCGACTCAGGGAGCCGGCCGGAGGTCGCTGACGTGAGCCCAAGGCAACAAGAGCCATCAATGAAAGGACAATTTGCATTCATGCATGTCAAGAAAACGAGTTATGACAAGGCCTATGCGGCGTTGTTGTTCGCGGTAGTTTGCGTTTTCGGTGTGTTTGCGTCACCTTGCCCGAACTGTTCTAAATGGGAAGGCCAGAACTATCACGATGCGCAAGTCACGAAAGGCGGACGCTGTAAACAGGGAACCATTCCGAAAGGGTGTATCCCGTCTCTGAACAAGAGCACGGATAGGTGTATTGCACATCTTCACCCTGTGACAGTTCCTCACAACTCTCCGTCTGGATATCGTAGATGTCCCAAGTGTTTTGGCAAGGGCGAACTCCCTGACAAGATCGAAAACCAAAAAGAGGAAGCTAAACCAACTCCCACTTCCATGGAGAACAATCTTGTGCAGGAGGAAAGAGGGACAAAGCCGACTGAAGATCGTCCGGTCGTGTTAGTGGAAGTGAAGAAATGCGACAAGTGTGATGAAAAAGGGAAGATCGCTCCGACTATCGATTGCGGCTTGTGCGAAAATGGATTCAACCATAAGAAAGATGGAAATGCGTACAAGTGCCGTGCCTGCGACAAGGGGTGCAATTCCCGCTTTGCTCCCTGTTGTAGGCCTGATTGTCCAGAATGTGGCAATAAGCGTGAAGTCAAAATGGACTGTACGTTTTGTGGAGGCGACAAGGTTGTTACACCTTGGGAAGAATCGCAGAACAAAGCGCGTTCGGCACCTGTGGACGCGAAGCAATGAATTGAAACAATGGAATGCCGGGACGGTGTGGGAGGGGGCCGGCTGCGAGGTCTCTCCCCATCCCGTTTTCTGAAGAATAACGTGCTGCAAAGGAGAAACGATGAAAAACCATGAAAAAGGTGGTTTGACTTTGTCCCGTCGGAAACAGACGGCCCCTTGTGCAACCGCGCGAGCGCTATGGCGCATGGGCGTCTGCGTGGCGCTATGGTGGGGTATGTGCCATACGCCGGCACACGCGGGCACGCTTCATGCCCCGTTTTCCGGCAGTTATTTTTTTGTTCCGTCACAAACGGTTGCAGGGGGCATCCCAAACGCGATGCCGTTCACGGAAACATTCGACCTCTATCCGGTGAACTCCGGATTCACCGATTCCACAAACGGGTGGATCCAAAACATCAGTGATGCGTCCCGGACTGTGGCGGTAACAGAATTGCCGGTGACTCACCCAAGCCCGTCACAATTCTCGGGCACATGCCTCTCGCTCGACACCGAAGGAGAGACGCTTTACAACGCGACGACCGGTCGCACACAGAATGTATGGATCGATCTTTCCGCAGTGCTGGTCCCATGTGAAGAACTTCCGTGGGAGGAGATGACGTCGGGAAACCAGTTTGGCCTGTGCCTGGATTCCGACAACCGGCTTAACGTTTACTGCGGTCTGACAAACGGGTTTATCGCGTCTGGCATCCAGTTCGCCCCTGCCCCGGGAAAGGCAGCCCGTATCACCCTGCAGATCGCCTATGCCGACAACTTGACGGTCCCGTATTTCCGGGTGTCCGTCGACCAGACCAATGTCGTTTGGGACGCGGGTTACCGATTGCCGGAAAACCTCTCGGCAAACGGCGGCGCCTGGCTGCCGTGTGCCACCACCAACAGGACTTTCCACGGCCTCGGCTTGGCGGGGTGGGGGTACGTCGACACGCTGTCGTTCAGTGACACATATCTGGGGGTTGACGGACAACCACAAGTCGGCATCACTCGGGCCGCGGCCATCTCCTGGCTCTCGGACTATGGCCGGCTTTACCAGGTCGAAACCTGCGAAGACCTTGAAAAAGGCGAATGGCAGTCGTTGGGCGATCCGATCCGTGGGGGCGGGATGACCAATACCGTGTTCGATGCCGTCGGTTCGTCTTCCCGTAAGTTCTACCGTGTCACACCGCTTTGAGAAAAGAGCACGGGGTGAGCCCTCGGCTGCGTAACCGAAAGAAGGAGGCCGGAAAATGAGACGGATGCTGCGAAATGCGGTCCAATGCTGCTGCGCGGTGGCAGGAGCAGTTCTGATCCCTGCGTGCCAGCAACACCCCGCTGCTACGGGGGCTGATCCCGCCGGGGTGTACGCCTTGGTTTCCGTGGACGGGAAGTCGCTGCCGGCGACCGTGTCTCACGGCGGGGCAGAACTGCAAGTGCGCTCGGGCACGTTCAGCATCAATGCCGACGGCACATGCAGCAGCAAGATCACCCTGGTTCCGCCGTCCGGGACAGAGGCGACCCGTGAGGTGGACGCAACGTACACGCAGGACGGCCCGAAGTTGAAGATGCGGTGGAAGGGCGCGGGGCGGACGGTCGGCACCATCGACGGCAAAACCTTTACCATGGAGAATGAAGGAATGGTGTTTGTCTATAAGCGGTGAGTGATGCGGTCGAGGGGTTGAGGCCAGACAGTGGAGCGGTTTGGCCGTCACAAATAACGTCAAGACAAGGAGAGGGATATGCAGCAGCAGATGTATCGGGCCATCCGCAAACGTTCGGCCAAGACGTTATGCGGACTGCCTATCGTTGATATTGCGATCGGACCGGATCCGGAGAAGGGCGAGATCCGCGGCCATGCCCGCGGCATCATCGCCATCGGCGACATGGCCAAAGGCTGGATTGCTGTCGGTGGCGTGGCGCGTGGCGGCGTGGCGCTCGGCGGCGTGGCCGTCGGCATCCTGGCTTTCGGCGGTCTCGGCGTCGGAGTCGTTTCGCTCGGCGGCCTTGCTTTGGGGTTGCTCGCGTTGGGCGGCGGGGCGATCGGCGGCGTTGCGTTGGGCGGCGGGGCGATCGGGTTTGTGGCCGTCGGCGGCGGCGCGGTCGGATACTACGCCTGGGGCGGCGGCGCACTCGGGAAACATGTGATGTCGGCCCTGCACCGCGCTCCGGAGGCCGTTGAATTCTTCAAACACTGGTTCCCGTTCCTGTCAATCTGATGACGAAAGCGCCCCATGTCGGCCTTGATCGGGTGAGAAGCGTCCGCCCGGGAATGCGGATGGGTTTCGATTACGCCGTTCATTTCAGAAGCGTTGTTTAATCCGCAAGCCGCCGCGTTGCGTCGCCGCGAGGGGTTGAGGAACGGCTGCGATCTTTGGTAAGGTGGGCGCATGCAACTGATCGAATTCGTTCCGCCCCGGCCGCACCGGCTGTGGCAGCTCTGCCTGCAGATGGGCATCACGGATGTGGTGGTGAAGGTCGCGCCCGAACTGACCGGACGGCCCGAGCCGTGGAACCGCGACGCGCTGGCGGGCGTGGTCGCCGACCTCGCGAAGGCCGGCCTGCGCGTGGTGGCGCTGGAAGGCGACCCGTTCGACATGTCGCCCGTGAAAATGGGGCTGCCCGGCCGCGACGCGACGCTGGAGCACTACCGCCTGCTGCTCGGCAACATGGCCGAGCTGGGCATCGGCCTGCTCTGCTACAATTTCATGGTCGGCACGGGCTGGCACCGCAGCGGCGAGCGCGCGGGGCGCGGCGGCGCGAAGGCCACCTATTTCAGCCTGGCCGAGAACCGCAGCACCATGCCGGGCACGCTGCTGAGCGCGGACCAGGTGTGGGATAACTATGCGTATTTCGTCAGGGCCGTCATGCCCGAGGCGCAGCGGCTCGGGCTCCGCATGGGCCTGCATCCGGACGACCCGCCGCTGCCGTCGCTCGGCGGCATGGCGCGGGTCTTCGGCTCGGTCGAGGCCTACGACCGCGCCTACGCGCTGGCGCCCTGCCGCGCGAACGGCGTGACCTTCTGCCAGGCGAATTTCAAGCTGATGGGGGCGGACCTCGACGCCGCGGCGCGACATTTCGGCGACCGCATCGCCTTCGTGCACGTGCGCGACGTGCGCGGCACGGCCGAGGAGTTTGTGGAGCTGTTCCACGACGAGGGCGACACCGACCAGCTCGCGCTCTTCCGCACGTATCGCGAGCTCGGGCTGGACGTGCCGTTCCGCTGCGACCACGTGCCGGCCATGGCGGGCGAGGGCGACGAGCCCGGCTTCGTGCCCGGATACGGGACGCTCGGCCGGCTCTTCGCCAACGGCTATCTCAAGGCGCTGGTCCACGCCGCGGGCCGGTGAGGACGGTTTTTTTCTGACGAAAATGTAATCCGCTCCCGCTTAAAAGGGGTAGACAAAATCCCACGCCTTGATAAAGTAACAATCTTCATCGCTGCGGGGAGATCCGCAGGATGGCCGCAAGAGATCTGCGGTGGCGTTGTTCAGGTATACTTATCATGCATATTACGTTTCCGAAAATTATCCAAGGCGGGATGGGTGTCGGCGTGTCGAACTGGAGGCTCGCGCAGGCGGTTTCCAGGATCGGGCAGCTCGGCATCGTGTCCGGAACCGGACTTGACCAGGTCCTGGCCCGCCGGCTCCAGGATGGCGATTTGGGCGGCGAGGTCCGCCGTGCGCTCGCGCATTTCCCTTTTCCGCAGATGGCCCAGCGCATCATGGACGCGCTTTTTGTTCCCGGCGGCAAGGCCCCGGACGCGCCTTACAAGCCCGCTGAAAAGCAGGTGATGAAGAGCAGCGCGTGGCGCGATGAGCTGTGCATCGTTTCCAATTTCGTCGAGGTGTTCCTCGCGCGCGAGGGCCATGCGAACCCCGTGGGCATCAACTACCTGGAGAAGATCCAGATGCCGCATCTCGCGTCGGCCTACGGCGCGGTGCTGGCGGGCGCGGCCGTGGTGATCGTGGGCGCCGGCATCCCCGTCGAGTTCCCGCGCATGCTGGATGCGCTCGCGAAGCACGAGGCGGCCACGTACACGATCCACGTGCATGGCGCGGTGCCCGAAACCGATTGCAGGCGGGTCTTCGACCCCGCGATGTTCATCGAGGCGGGCGTGCCGGTGCCGGTTCTGGAGCGTCCGAATTTTCTGCCGATCATCTCGGCCGACTCGCTCGCCACGATGATGCTGCGCCGCTCGGGGAGCACGGTGGAAGGCTTTGTCATCGAAGGGCCGCTGGCGGGCGGACACAATGCGCCGCCGCGCGGGCAGCTCAAGCTGACCGAGGACGGACAGCCGATCTACGGGCAGCGTGACGTGGTGAACCTGGAGGCGATGCGCAAGATCGGCCTGCCGTTCTTCCTGGGCGGCGCGTATGGGTCGCCCGAGGCGCTGCGTGCGGCGCTGGCGGACGGCGCGGCGGGCGTCCAAGTCGGCACGCCGTTCGCGCTGTGCGTGGAGTCGGGCATGGAGGCCGGGATGCGCCAAGCGCTGATCCGTCGCGCGTTGGCCGGCAAGGGCCGCGTTTACACCGATCGGCTGGCGTCTCCCACGGGGTTCCCCTTCAAGGTCGCGGATTTGGAAGGCACGCTTTCGGAGGCCTCGGTCTATGAGTCGCGCCGCCGCATCTGCGATCTCGGATATCTGCGCGAGGTGTATCTCAAGGGTGACGGCACGTTCGGTTACCGCTGCCCCGCCGAGCCGGTGGAGGCCTTCGTGGCCAAAGGCGGCAAGATCGAGGAGACCGTGGGCCGCAAGTGCATCTGCAACGGGCTGTTCGGCAACATCGGCCTGGGACAGGTGCTGGCGGACGGCACGCGCGAACCGGGCATCGTCACGCTGGGCGACGATTACCTCAATATCGGGCGTTTCTGCACGCTTGACAAGATGGACTACACGGCGGCGGACGTCGTGCGCCACATCTTGGGCTGAACGCGGGCGCCTTTCCGGCTTACGGCGCGGCGCGCCGTAAGCTTCGTTCCCGGTAAAGCCGCTCCATCGTGTCGATAGCACTTCTTTACCCATGCGGCGACTTCATCGGCGGTGGTGCACCGCCGCGCCACAAGGCTGGCGCGGCGCGGGTCGTCCTTCGCCCAGAGCGACAGGCCGCGCTGCCGCAGGAAGTCCTCGTAATCAAGCCGCAACTCTTCGAGGCTGGCGCGTGCAACGTTCGTCAGCTTCAGTTCTGTTTTCTTCGAAGTGCCTGAGGCTTGGGCCACAGAGCCGGACCGTCACATCGTACCCAAACTGCGCGACTTGAAAACTCTTCAGACGCCGGCATTCCCGGAGAGACGAGGCAGTACTTGCCCTCGTTACGTAGAGGACTCCTGGAGTGCGTGCGGCAAACGGTATCCCGTGCGACGCCGCTTTTGCGCGGACGGGCCGGGCGAGAAAAGCGGTGCCGCGCTGCGCTTGTCACCGCACTCCAAAGCCGGTGCGTCCTGCCGCCTAACCTTCAGCTCGCTTCAATCGCACCGGGGTGAAGACCGGTTGACCAAGCCGGAATGAAGCGGTACGATGAAACGATAGATTCAATGATCGTGATTCGTAAGACAACCTTGGGGGTATCAACCGGGAGGCGGCTATGGCGAGAACGGGTTTTCTGGGCTGCGTTTTGTTGGGGATGGGGCTGACGTCCTGTTTCGGTGCCTCGGACACGGTTGTGCTCGAAAACAGCCAGGTGCGCATGGACTTCGCCACGAAACCGCTTCCCGCATTGCGGGCGCTGGTCCATAAACCTTCGGGGACGGATCTTTTTGCCGGCCCCCAAAACGGTATGTTGTTCGCCCTGCAGGTCACATTGTCCAACGGCGTGGCTGCGACGGTTGAAAGCGGACAGGCAAAACAGGGGAATGTCACGGTTACGCCGGTCAGCGGCGGAAAGCGGGTCCGGCTGACGTTTGAAGGCCTCGGCACGTCCGGTGATGTGCGGGTCGTGTTGGACGGAAGACTGGACGATGCCGATCCGTATGTCCGCTGGCAAGCCGCCTTAGAAAACCCGAGCCGATTGCCGCTCACGTCGCTTCGGTTCCCGACCGTCGACGCTGTGGCCGCAATCGGTTCGCCGGACGATGATTTTATGATCGGGCCCGCGCTCCCGGGCGTCATGATCCAAAATCCCGCCACGAACTGGCCGGCTTCCTATTCGATTTCGTGGCGTTTCCCCGGCGACCAGTCGGCGCAGTTTTGCGCGTATCAGGACCGCTCGGCCGGCGTCTATCTGGCGAGCATGGATACGGCCGGGTATGGGCGCAGCCTCAACATCGGCAAACGGAAAGATCATTACCGGCTCCACCAGGAATATCTTTTGCCGGAGGACCCCGCCGTGCAGTGGACGAGCCCCTACGAGACAGCCTTGGGGGTCACGGCCGGTCCGTGGCAACAGACCGCGGATCTCTACAAGCGCTGGGCGGTCCGGCAGGCGTGGTGCGCCAAGACGCTGGCGCAGCGCGACGATGTTCCTGCTTTCTGGAAGCAGGGGTGTTGCATCCACACCTGCGAAGTCCGCACGTACGGCACGAACCGGCTCTGCTCCGGTTCGTATTATCCCGAGCTGCCGGCCCATCTGCGCGCGTTGCGCGACAGGATCGGCGGACCCGTGGTTCCCATGCTTCCCGGATGGGAGAACCATCGCCGCTGGACCGCCGGCGCATATTTCCCGGTCTTCGATGCGCAGCAGGCGGTGCCCACACTCGGACAACTCCGGCAAGACGGACTCCGCCCCTTTGTTTATCTGTCAGGGCTTTGCTACACGTTCCAGAACGAAGGCCGGGACGGCGGCGACATCTCCGGCTGGGAACCATACCAGAAGTCGCTGGTACGCGCTGCCGGCGCGGAAAAGGAACTGAAGACTTACGTGCTCAACGAGTCTTCGCCGGGCAAAGGGAATGTCTGGAAGCGGCATTCCTACCAGTTCTGCCCGGGCGCACCCGGCACAAGCGAATTTTTCTGTTCGGTGATCGGACAGCTCCATGCATTGGGCATTGATATCGTGCAGATGGATCAGACAACCAGCGGGGCCGGCGACCTCTGTTACAGCACCTCGCACGGGCATGCGCCGGGACGCGGTGTTTATCAGTCGCAGGCGTTCCGCGAGTTGTTGGACACGATGCGGCGCCACGGAAAATCGTTGAGCCGCGATTTCATGCTGGCACACGAAGAGCCGCACGAGGAATTGATTCCGTACGTGGATGCCTTCCATACGCGCGAATACCGTGAACGCTGGTGGTACCACGGCGCTCCGGGTGCGCGCTCCATTCCGCTGTTTACTTATCTCTATCATGAATATGCCATCGCGTACGGTGGCGAAGGACCCCACGCCGGAGCGAAGAAAAGTCCTGTGACGGTCCGTGACATGGCCGTCAATCTGGTCACCGGTAAAACGCCGGCGGTTTCCGTCTGGTCGAACCAGAAAGCCATGGCGGAAGCGCATGAGGATCAGATCCGGATGCTTCGCAATCACATGGCTCTTCTGAAGACCGGGGCGCAACGGTTCCTCATCTTGGGGCGGATGCTTCATCCGCTGGATATCACCGTCCCTGTGATGACGCTGTATATGCCCGTCAACCGATCCGGCAAATGGGAAACCGATCCTTTCAAGGAGCCGTCGGTGTTGACGAGTTCGTGGCAATCGCCCGAAGGGGCGGTCGGGCATTGCTTCGTCAATATCAGCGAACAGAAACAGACGCTCAGGCTGTTGCTCGATACCCGCCGGGCCGCCGATTGGCCCACGGCCGATATCGACGTGTACCGGGGGTGTCCCATGGAAGCGCGCGCTTTGTGCCGTGCTGCCCCTTTGCCGTACGCTTGTGCGTTAGAAATCGAGCCGCTGGAGGCCGTCTTTTTCGTGCTTCGTCCGGCGAAGTGAGGCGGCGCGTAAGACGTGCCGTCTCCGTGTCGGTCGGCGGGCTGGTTTACGGTTTGGACTGTGCCTGCTGGAACGCGTAGAGCGTCCGCTGCGTGGCGATGTAAAGCACACCGTTGGCGGCCACGGGCGTGGCGTAGATCGGCCCATCGAAGCGGACTTCGTCGAGCACGTTTTTTTCTCTCGCCGCCGCCGTCACGGTCAGCCGGCCGGCCTCCGTGCCGATGTAGACTTTGCCGTCGGCACAGAGCGGCGAGCAGAAGACGCGGCCTTTGAGATCATGGCTCCAGTACTCTTTTCCGGTGTCGGCGTCGAGACAGCGCAGAATTCCCGCATAGTCGGCGATGAAGACCAGTCCGTCTTTTGTGACGGCCGCGCTTGAGAAGCTGCGGCCCACATCGAAGCACTGCCAAATCTTCCCCGATGTCGTGACGTCGCCCGTCTGTGTCGCGTCGATGCAGGAAAGGCATCCCGGTCCCGCTCCGTGCCGGCTGTCCTGCCCGACCGCCACGTAGATGCGGTTGCCGACGATGACCGGCGTCGCGATGATCTCGCTGGGGCCCTGGCTGTTCTTGTTGTAGGGCAGCTTAAGGCCGTCTTTGAATTTGTTGTGCGGCGGATTGCAGTCGAACTGCCAGACGCGCTGCAGGACGCCGGGCTTGCCCCCGGTTCCCGTCTCGAAGCGCGCGTCGAAGGCATAGCAGAAGCCGTCGCCGCCGCCCCAGAAGATCAGGTCCTTGCCGTTCACGCTGGCTTGGGTTGGCGAAGACCAGTCGCCGTGGAAGACCGATGTGCCCAGCGGCTTGTCGATGGTGGCCAGCAGCGCCCCGCTGCGCTTGTCCAGCACGATCAGGTTGGGCGCGTCCGGCGAGGGGTGGGTCTTGTGTGAGCGGTCCACGCCATTGCAGACGCAGACGTACAGGCAGTCGCCATGGACGAGGATCGAACAGTCGACCGCATCCTGCGGCCAGACATCGAGCGTCTCCAGCACGTCGTAGCGCCAGACGATGTCCGCGTCTTCGGGGCGGAGCGCGATCGGCGCCGGTGCGGCCGGGGTGTTCGTCGGGCTGCAACGCCCCGGCTTGTCGGGAAAGGTCCGCGTGTCGGCCATGTAGCGACCCTCGTCGGTGAACGGCCCCGCATTGCCGTCCGCCTGGCCGTTGATGTCGAGGCAGAGCACGTCGCCGCGGCTGCCCATGATGTAGACGCGGTCACCGTCCACGGTCGGGGAGGAACAGAGGCCCAGGTCCAGATCGTCAAAGTTGAACAGCTTGTTCTGCGTCTTGAGGCGAGGGATGACGAGGCGCCACAACCGCTTGCCCGTGGCCTCGTCGAGGCAGTCGAACACGCTGCCTTTCGTCCGGCTGAAGCGGGATTTGTCGACCTTCGCGTCGTTCGCGCCGACGTAGACCCGCCCGCCGGCGACGGCGGGCGTCACATAGCACTGGGTGCCGAGCGGGGCGGTCCATTTCACGTTCTCGCCGAAGACCACGTTCTGTATGCCGTTCGTGACGTCTACATGGTCGGGTCGGAACGTTGCGGGAAGCCCCGTTTCATCGGCGGCGAAGTTGCGTGCGTTGCGCCCTCCCCATTGCGGCCAGTCGGCCGCCCGGACGGATGGCAGTGCCAGAAAACACAACGTGGTGGCCAGACGCGGCAGGATGTTCATAGAGTGAAGTCCGCGGTGAAGGTCTTGCGCCAGCCTTGCGCGAGCGGGTGGCTGGCGGCGGCGCCGTCGATCAGGCTCTGCACGTATGATTCCGCATCGGCGCGCGAGGCCACCAAGGCAGGGTCGATCGCGTGCGCGGCGCACGCGGCGCTGATGTGCGCGAGCAGCCGGTCGCTTTTCGGCTTCAGCGCGCGTTTGTCGGCCACATCGAGGTCGGCGGCCGGCGCCGGACATGCGCTGTCGGGGAGCGCGAGGCCGCGCGCCAGGGCGGACAAGATCTTGGCGACAACCTCATCGGGAATGTTGCGCGGCATGTCGGGGATCTCGCGGAACGCCTCCCGGCTGACGGGCGCACGCGTGGCCAGCGCCAGCAGCAGGCCGTCCGGCAGCACGTGGGCGCGCGGCCAGTCGCGCTGGCGGGCCTCCTGCTCGCGCCAGTCGGCGAGCTCGCGCAGAAGCGCCAGCTGCCGCGCGCCGAGGCGGGCGTAACCCTTGATCCGCAGGTACATGAGGCGCGGGTCGCGGTCTTGATACATCGCGGGGTCGTCCAGCTGCGCGAGCTCCTCGCGCAGCCATGCGCGGACGGTGTCGCTGGCGCAGCGGGCGAGCAGCGTGTCGCGCAGCGGAGTCAGGTGGAGCACGTCGTCGGCGGCGTAGCGGAGCTGATTCGGGCTGAGCGGCCGGCGCAGCCAGTCGGAGCGGGTCTCGGACTTGGCCAGCTCGATGCCCAGCGCGTCGCGCAGCAGCGCCTGCAGCGAGCAGGTCGAAGGGAAGCCGGCGAAGCCTGCGGCGAGACGCGTGTCGAAGATGGCGCGCGGCATCGCGCCGGTCGCCCGCGCGAGGATGCCGAGGTCCTGCGGCGCGTCGTGCAGCAGCTTGACGATGGACGGGGAGGCGAGCACCGGCCCCAGCGCGCCCAGGTCGCGGATGCGCACGGCGTCGACCAGCCAGCAGCCGCCGGCGGCCGCGAGCTGCACCAGCCCGAGCACCGGATAGAAGGTCCGTTCCCAGAAGAACTCCGTGTCGACCGCCACGGCGTCGGCTTTCAGCAGCCGCTCGGCCACGCGCTCCAGCGCGTCGCCCGTCGTGATCAGTTCCGCCTCGCCCGTCATCGCTGTCGTCAATCTCGCCCCCGCTTCTCCCGGCTCTCTACTCACAATACCCGACTCACATCTCACCGTTCACGACTCACAACTCCCTCTCAGTGCACGCCCTCTCCGCTGAGGGGCGCATCGCCTTCGCCGAACACCTGAACGGTCGCGATGGTCTTGAAGGTTTTGTGGTCGTTGAAGCGCCAGACCACCTTCTTGTCCGGGGTGATCTCCAGCAGGTGGGGGGCGGTGCCGAACTTGCCGTGGCCGACCCAGTTGCTGATGAGCACGTTGCCGTTGGGCAGTTTGTGGAAGCCGGTCAGGAACTTGAGCGGCGCGTCGGCCAGGTCTTTGTTGCTCAGCTCCCAGACGGTTTTGCTCTCGGGCGTCACTTCGATCAGGCAGGGCGTGCCGCTGTCGCCGCAGGCGATCATCGTGTTGCCGTTGGCGAGGCGCGTGACACTGTGGGGTCCGCCCGGGGTCTTGAACGTCCAGACCACCGTGCCGTCCGGCGCGTATTCGGCCACGTACCGGCCGCCGTAGTGGGCCACGAGAAAGTTGCCGTTCTTGAGCACGCGGACGTTACGGATGTAGGCGTGGCCGCCGGGCTTGTCCGCCGGCAGGAGCCGGAGCTCCTTGACGACGGTGTTGCCGTCGGGCGCGACCTCCAGCAGGCGGCCGGTGGTGCATTCGCCCACGAAGGTGTTGCCGTCGTCGAGGCGCTGCACGGCGTAGATCTCGGCCGTGCTCTGGTACTCGAACTTGACCGTGCCGTCCTTGGCGACCTCCTTGACGCCGTGGCCGGTGGAGAAGAGGATCGAGCCGCCGGGCTGGATCCAAAGGTCGTTGCAACAGGGGGCCTTCTGCTCCCAGCTGACGTGGCCGTCGGCCTCGACGATGCAGACCTTGCCGCCGGTGTAGTCGCCGACCGCGAAGCGCTTGCCCTGCATGAACGAAACGTTCTCCGCCGAGACGGCGGACGCGAGCAACAAAACGGAACCCAAGGCGCACATGAGACGATGCATGGAGTCCTCCCCTTTGTAAATAATGCGGAAAAGAATACACCGGAATCGCCCGCGGCGAAAGGGGATTCCATGCGTCGGCGGAAAACGGTGGGGCTCGCAAGGTTTTCCGCTCTGAACTCCGCGATCAGGTCTATGTCAGGACAACTTATCCTGATCACGCCAAAAAGGGGGGGAAGACAAGTTCATATGAAATATTTGCATAATCATCTTGTTTTGCCAGCCAATTTATTCAATATTGATATGAAATTGATTTCTGGTGCTGTTGCATGCAAAAGACAAGTTTGGTCAGAAAGCGTTGAGACAAAAAGGAGATGAGAAGATGATGCTCAGAAGCGTGTCGGTTGCTGCCGTATGCGTGGTCGCGATGGCGTTCGGCGGCATAGCCGCAGAGCCGGAGAAAGAGAAAGCGGCGGTGGCTTCCGCCGAGAAATGGGTCGTCCTCGTGGATGACGGGAAATACGCGGAGAGCTGGAAGGAGGCGGCCGCGTTTTTCAAAAACGCCGTCAAGCAGGAGCAATGGGAGCAGGCGGCACAGGCGGTGCGGAAGCCCCTCGGCAAACTCGTCTCAAGGAAGGTGAAGTCTTCGGCCTTCAAGACCGCGTTGCCGGGGGCGCCCGACGGTGAATATGTGGTCATTAAGTTCGAGACCGCGTTCGAGAACAAGAAAGCTGCCATCGAGACCGTGACGCCGATGATGGACAAAGACGGCACGTGGCGGGTGTCCGGCTACTTCGTCAAATGAAGTCACAGCCGGTCAGCCCGCACAACGGCGATGCCGCCGTGTGTGGCCTCCGGCGTACGTGCCGGGTATCCACGTGATTTGTGGGGTGCGGGGCGCCGCGACAGATGAAGAGGACACCTGAGGCCGGAGGAAGGCCAACCGCATCGCCGCAATCCGCACGTGCGGCGGGCAGGGAAGGATGCCCTGCGGGCGCCGGAAGCAAACCATGATCAAAGACGGGGCAAGCTCTGGCTACATGAGGATTCTTCCCGATATCCTTGCGTTCGGGATCGGTTTGGGCACGGCCTTTTGTCTGAAATGGGATACCGCGGACTTGGTCTGGAGCCTGTGGTTGGGCAGCTTGGTTTTGGGCTATCTGACACTCCTGTCGGCTCTTTGCGGAGGCGCCTATATCGGACTCCACGTGCTCAGGCAAAATGATTTCAAAAAGACGCAACGCGTGCCGTTTATCCTTATCGGTACGGCCGCAGGCCTGTTCTTTCTGGCATTCTTCTCTCTGCATTTCTGCGGGTTTCACGCGTTGCATTCCGTCTTCCTGCAGCAGTTCTTTCCGGTCGGGGACATGCCGCGTGACGGGTTCGGGCAGGCGTTCATGAATCCGCCGCTTCTGTGGGTGTTGGTGTTTCGCCACCTGCTGGTGCCCTATGGCCTATTTCTCATTCCGGCGATCATCGCGGAAAGGCGGCATGTGTTTCTCCCCCTGGTCCGTGCGGTGAAGGCCGTGCGCGCGGTGACAGACGCAACCGGCAACACCGTGGAAGGGACGGGAGGTAAGCCGGGTGGGGGCCGGAGCGCGCTGGGCGATGCCCTGGCGCGGCCCTACGTCAACGTCGTGCGCATGCACCTGCTCATCTTCTTCTTCGCCTTCTGCCATGCGCTCAAGATGGATTCCTTTTTTGTCTATACGGTTGTCTACTTCGTCTACTTTTTCCCGTGGGGGGAGTGGAAACGGTTGAAAGAGAGAACGGCGGGCGAATCATGTTTGCGGACGGCCGGTGCCGGCACACCTGATCAGCCGTTGTAGGGCGGTCAAAAATAAAGAACCCTTCCCTCCCTTTACGCTGCTTTCCGTCAGCGCATGCCTCCATGCTCGCCGCTTTTACGCGTTCCGCGGCTTAATCGTCATCCGAGTACAGGGGCTCCTCTTCAGGTTCCTGCTCCTCCTCGGGCACAGGCTCATCGTCCGGACTCATCTCGTCCTCCGGGACCGGCGTTTCCTGCCCGTGATCCGGTTCCTCTTCTTCCTGCAACGATTCCTCGTCCGGCCCCATTTCGTCTTCCGGGGTCGGCGTTTCCTGTTCGTGATCCGGATCCTCTTTTTCGGCCAGGGTGTCTTCAGATTCGGGCACCATGTCGTCGAATCCGAGGGCCGGGTCCGCTTGTGCAAGCACAGGCGGGGCGGCAGAAACCAGGAAAGACGTTACACAAATGCCGACGAGCGTTTTCATGTAACCCTCCTCATGGTTCGATCGGTTATCACAACCCTGATCTGTGTGACGGTATTGTCCCACAATTTCAAGACTCATTATCGTCCGCGCGGATCGCTAAGCAAGCTATTTGTTGCCCTCCCCCCGGACTGCGTTTCCCCCTGGGACCGCAGGCGTCCTCGCCTGCTCTCGCTCAACGCCTTGTGCCGACACGGCGGGCGCTTCGCATCCGTTTGTGTCCGTGGGCGGGTTTGCGGGCGAGACGCCCAGGCTACAGGGAAATGTCGACCGTCGCGCCCTTTGCGGTCAGCTTGGCCGGGAGGGTCTTGCTGACGCCGCCGTGCGTGACGGTGATCTCGTAGTCGCCGAGGAAGCCGCGCGTAGCCGCCGTGCCGTCAGCACCGGTTGCGAGCGCGGCGTCCGTCCACCACGTCTTCGTTACGAGGTCGAGCCAGGCTTGGCCGGCGGGGGTGATGGTCCAGTCGCCGCGGTAGTAGGCCGCGTTCGGCCGCCAGTGGGAGTTTTCCCAGAAGCCCCACGTCAGCACCGCGCTGACCGCGGGATGGCTGAAGACCGTGGTCAGGAAGTCGCGCGTGAAGTCGGCCTGCAGCTGCTCGTCCGTCGTGTCGATGTCGTGCTCGGTGATGGAGATGTCGAGGCCGAGCGCGGCGAAGCGGTCGAGGATCGCGAGCATGCGCTCGGGCGGGGTGGGGGCGCCGCCGAAGTGCGCCTGCATGCCGAGTCCGGTGATCGGCGCGCCGCCGTCCTTGAGGAAGCGCAGCGTTTTTTCGAAGTGGTCTTGGTGGGCCTTGTCCAGCCCGCCCGCGGAGAGGATGGCGTAGTCGTTGAGCGTGAGCCGCACGTCGGGGTCGTTCTGTCGCGCGAGCTTGAACCAGGCGATCATCTCCTCGTTGCCGAGGAGGTCCATGATGTCGTGGTTGGTGTAGGGCTCGTTGACCACGTCCCAGTCCACGAGGCGGCCCCGCAGGGCCGCGACCTCGTCGGCGATGTGGCGGTTGATGCGCTGGCGCAGCGCCTCGGGGTCGTCCTTGAACGTCTTCAGATCCTTCGGCGTGCTGTGCCACGAGGGCCAGATCAGGTTGTGGCCGCGCACCTCGATGCCGCGCGCCCGCAGCCAGTCGGTGGCCTTGAGAATGTCCCCGTGGTTGGCGGGGTTGTCCCAGCTATGCCACTTCATGTCGTTCTCGAACACCACGCGCGTGTAGTACTTCTCGATGACCGAACGGTATTTCTCGCCGTCCGCGTCCTGCCGGAGGATGCCCTTGACGGTGACGGCCGAGCCCCAGCCGAAGGCGTGGCGCTTCATGGCCACCGCGACCTTCGCGCCAGGCAGCGGCTTGCCCGCCGCGTCGGTCACGCGCACCGCGAGGTCGGCCTTACGGATCTGCTCGATGCGCGCTGCCGCGGCCGCGCGCCAAGGCGCGTCGGGCGCCTGCCCCGCGTAAGCGATGCGTGTGCGCGGCAGGCGGGCCATGTCGTAGCCCTTGCCGTAGGCGTAGACCGCGAAGTCGGCGATCTCGACCGTCTGCTCCAGCGCGCCGAGGTGGAAGCCGGACGACGCCTTGCCGTCCTCGTAGGTGTTGAGGGCCTTGAACGGCAGGAAATACTCCTTCCACTCGCGTCCGAGGTCGACATCGAGCCCCAGCGACTTCTCGTTCGGCGGGCTCGCCCGCTCGAAGATGGCGCAAGCGCGGCCCTCGCCGCTCTCGGTCTTGGCGGCCAGCGTGCGGCCGTAGAAGCGCGCCCAGAGCACTTCGCCCTTCTCGACGCGGCGCGTGATACGGAACTGGAACTGGATATCCCAGGCGTGGCCGGGCTTGGCTGTGACCTCGCAGCGCAGGGCCTCGGCGAAGGGCTGTCCGTCGACCTTCACGCGTGTCAGCGTCCCGTATTGCGAGGGCGTCGCCTCGCGCAGCGTGCCGATGGCGTTGGCGGGAATGACCGGCACACCGCCCTCCGGCGCGGGCGTGGCGGCAAGGAAGAGGGGCAAGAGGGCGAAGAGCGCGAAGAGGCGTGTGTTCATGGCAGTCCTGTTTGCTTCGGCACGTTTCCGACAATAAAAAAACAGGCGAGGCCCGGCGTAATAGGTTGTTTGCCGTGGACCCCTCCCGTAACCAACCCGATTGGCGACTACATTAGCAAGGACTTCGGTGGTTTGTCGAGGCGTCCCGCCTGCCTGGTTAGGGCTGACGCATCCTCTTTCCTGGGAGCGCAGGCGTCCCGCCTGCTCCTTCCGGACCGATCCGCTCGGCGGCTCTATTTTCGCGGCCCGACGGGGCGCGAGGGACTGGGAAGCGGCTGCCCGGCGGTCGGAGCCGGGCACTCGGAGACCAAGACCGCCGTGTCGGGCGCCTGTCCGGAGTAGAAGGCGAGGTAGTGCTTGCCGCCGATCACGGTGGCGTTCACGTTGCCCGCATCGATCGGGATCTTGCTGCCGATGGCGACCGCCTCGGAAACGGGCCAGTTGAGGGGATTGCCGAACACGCTGTCGGGGTCGACGACCCGGCGCCGGAGGATGCCGCGGCCGCGCTGATAGTAATAGTTGCTCAGCAGGCCTGTTTTGGCGTCGAGGATCAGGCTTGGGGTGGAAGCGGCGACATCGCCGATGTTGGTCTGCTTGCGCGTCCACGTCGCGCCGTAGTCCGTGGAGACCATCTGGAACTGAAAGCGTCCCCCTTCGGCCCGTCCGATGGCCAGGATCTTGCCGTCGCCCAAATAGACGGCGGAGGGCTCGGTCGCCCACTCCTGCTTGGTCAGCCCGGTCTCGACAGGGGTCTGCACCCAGGTTGCGCCGTTGTCGCGGCTGGTCAGCGTGCCCCACGCGTGGCTCGTGTCTTCAGCGTAGCGCCCGGCGAACCACAGGGCCATGAGCCCGACCGTGGGGACCGCGAAGACGTCGGTGATCTGCATGGGCGGCACGGCGAGTTTCGGCGTCGCCACGCGCGTGAACGTCACGCCGTCCGTGGTGCGGTAGAGGTCGTGGTTCCAGTCCTTCCCGATTCGGCGCACCCAGAGCAGCATCGCTCCCGCGGCGTCCAGCCCCTTCCCGACGGTGACCTCGCCGTAGCCCGGCGTGTTGGCGACAACCGTTTCCTTCGTCCACGTTTTCCCGCCGTCCGTGGAGGTGCGCGCGTAAACCGCGCGGATGTCTTCGTCGATCGTGTGCGCCGTGCCGCGGCAGTATACGCAGACCAGCTTCTCGCCGATGGCCTGGATCATCGGCCACGAGTTGTAGCCGCTCACGTCCTGCACCACATGCGGCACCGCGAGCGCGTCCAGGGGCGTCACCTTGACCATGACCAGGCCGGTGGGGTGGGTGAAGGTGTCGGCCGGATCGCCGGGCTCCCGCTGGATGCGCACCCACAGGGGCGCGTCCGGCTCAACCGGGGAGTAGGACTCCAGAACGATGGTCCGGGTGTGGAACGGTGCGGCGGGCAGCGCGGTGCGCACCGGAGCGCCCAAGGCATACCGTGACGAGAAGGGGACACCCTCTATCAGCTGCGACAGGTGGCACCGGTAGACATCCTCATAGCTGGGGCTTGTCGTCGCATCGGTCGTGGTCACGACGATCTCGACCTTTACGGCGGCGCACCCGCTGGGGAGGCCGGTCACGAGTCCGGCGACAGACTGCCCGACCGTTATGCCGGAGAGTGACCACACAGGGATATGCGTGGAGCCGTTCGACATGGGCACGAGCGAAGGTTGCCCCGTCGCGATCGACAGGTCGTTGGCGCTCAGACAGATCGGAGATCTTTCGGGCAGTCGGGTGTCAATCCCCGCCGCCGAAGCCTGCGCGGGATGTTCCGCCTGCGTGCCTGACGTGCTCCGGCATCCGTTCATCATCACGGAAAGGGCCAGCATGGGAATGAGGATCGGTTGTTTCACGGTATTCCTTTCGCTCGTGTCGAGCGCTTGACGCGTCGGCCTGCCGGGTGACCTTTCTCCGGGGCGGCGCGGCCGACCCGCTCGACCCGCGCACCAAGAGAATCAGTTTGACCCGGTCACTTGATGAAGCCGGCGTCGCACCAGTCGCCGTGGTCGCTCTTGTTGCCGTCGCCGGCGGACTCGGAGAGGATCACGACGCGTTCGGCGTCCTTGGGCAGCTCCACGTCGAAGTGCCAGCGCTCGCGCTGGCCGAAGCGGATCACCGGCGACACCGCCAGCACGCGGCGGCCGTCCGCGGCCTCGGCCGCGACGCTGAAGATGACGCTGGACTGGTTCTGCGGGCGCTGGCTCTCGTCGATGCCCGCGACCGCGACGAAGCGCCGCCACGCCGGGTCGCGCGCGTAGACCGCATAGCCGTCGGCGTGGATGCAGACGCCGGACGCGTAGGTCTCCTGGCCGAGGCGCAGCGGGCTGTTGAGCGCGGTGCCGGTCTTGAAGGAGCCCCAGCCCGTCGCCGTCTTGAGCGGCTTGATGCTGTCGAGCTTGACGTCGGGCTTGGGCGGCACGTTGCCGAGCTGCGGGATGGCGGGGACCGCGAAGCGCACGGCCTGCGCCGTGCCGCGCACGCCGGCGAGGGTGAAGGGCACGACCTCGTAGCGGTAAGTCTTCCGCGATTCGACGCGGGTGTCGCGCCAGAGTCCGCCGAGCGCCGCGGGCGCGACGGTCTGGCCGTCGCGCCGGACCTCGCAGGCGCGGGTGTTGCTCTGCCAGGTGAGGGTCACCGGGCCGTAGACGTCGGGCATCTCGGCTTTGAGGCCGGAGGCGGCGGGCGCGAGGGCGGGCGCGGGCTTGTCGGAGAAGGTCACTTTCCAGGCGAACGGCCCGCCGCTGCCGCAGCTGAAGGCGACGCGCACAAGGCCCTCTTCTGACTTCGGCTCGAAAAGCGTGGTGACGGGCGCGTCCGGCGTGTTGGCGTTGGAGTAGGCGTCGTCGGGCCGGGTCACCTGGCCTTCTCCGGGGGAGATGGTCAGCTCGTAGCCGTTCGGACCGGTGATGGCCGCAGAGACGGCCGCCCCGCAGGCGGCGCCCGGCGAGGTGTAGGTGAGGATGCGCAGCTCATTGCGGTCGCCGGCGACGGTCTGGCAGATGCCGGAGAGCGTGCGCGTCTTGGCGTCCCAGCGCTCGGCGGTGACGTCGACCATGCCCTGGGTGATGTGGCGGGCGGTGGAGATGAGCTGCGGGCGGTCGAGCACGGGGCGCACGGCCAGCACGGCGCAGGACTGCGGCCGCAGGGTCTGGATGAGGCGGCCTTTGAAAGGCGGCGTGAGGGAGTTGCTCCAGAAGTCGAAGGCGATGTGCTCGCCCGCGTCGTCGAGCTCGAGCTTGGCGAGGGGTTCGTCGACGGTCTTCTCGGCGCCATCCCAGTTGAAGAGGCCGAGCACGTCGCGGCGCGGGTGGCCGGACGTGGCGGCGTCGGTGACGGTCCAGAGACCGGGGATGCGGCTCTCGAAGAGGTCGGCGGGGCGCGCCACGGCGCTGTGGGAGGGCATGGTGCGCTTGAGGAGGTCGAGGCGCTCGGGCGGCAGCCGGTCGTAGTGCTCGCTGCTGCTGTTCATCGCGCCGCTGAGCGTGACCCACGAGCAGATGGCCTGCGCGTGCTCCAGCGGCAGCGAGGCGCGGACGTAGAGCGGGTCGGGGTCGTTGTACCAGACGCGGCGGTTGAGGAAGTACTGCCACGCGCCGAATTCGGGGCCGCGCATCATGGCGGACCAGCTCGCGCCGTTATCGGGGCCGATGCGCATGGCGTCCACGCGGCCGAACGCCGCGCCGGCGCTGCGCATGTTCTGGGGCGTGCAGCAGCCGAGCAGGAAGACGCTCTGGCCCGCGGTGTCGCGCACGAGCTTGAGGCTGTTGCGCATCATCTGGATCTGGGTGATCTGCGGGTCGGCGAGCACGGCCTGGCCGATCTCGTCTTCGCGGAAGGTGTCGCAGACGTAGTTGAGGTTGAGCGAAGCGCCGGTGTAGAGTCCGTCCATCTTGAGGTACGTGTAACCCCAGTCGCGCGTGATCGTGCGGATGACTTCCTTGAGGTAGGCCTGCGTGTCGGACCGGGTCAGGTCGAAGCAGGTGCCGCCCCAGCGCGTGTCGAAGGGCTTGCCGTCGGGCTTTTTGGCGAACCACTCCGTCTTGTCCGCGAACCACGGGTCGTCGCTTGAACCCGCGAAGGGGATGAGCCAGAGCCCGGCGGTCATGCCCGCCTTGTTGATCATCGCGGCCGTGGGCCGCATGCCCGAAGGGTAGGGGCCCTGGGGATTGTGGTTGATGAAGACCTTCTTGGGGCCGTTCGTGGAATGGCCGAGCTGCCAGCCGTCGTCGATCTGGACCACGCCGAGGCCGTAGGGCTTGAGGACCTGCGAGGCGAAGGCGGTGCGGCCGGTGAGGACGTTCTCGCGCGAGGCGCCGTCGACGTACCAGGTGCAGTGCACGGTCGGCATGGGGGGCAGCCGGACGTCGTAGACCTTGGCGATGGTCTCGGCGTAGGCCTCGAGGCCGAGGCGGGCGTCGTCGAAACAGCCGACCGCGAGGGTCTCGGACGTCTCGGTCTGGCCGGGGGCGAGCAGGAGGCGGCCGTAATCCACTTGCGGCAGGAGCTGGACGGCGTCGTTGGTGACGGCCATGCGCACGACGCCGCTGCCGCGGTCGGTGGTGACCCAGCCCGCGACAACGCCGCGCCGGGTGGCGGGGTCGGCCACGGCGGTCCACATGTAGCTGCCCGGATTCTTGTCGGGCTTCAGCAGGCCGCCCGTGCCGAGCGCATTCAGCGCGGCAGAGGGTATCCCGAGGCTCAGCGTCAGCGCCGGATAGGCGACGCGGTTGGTGACGGCCTGCGCCGCGCCGTTTTTGAGGATGGCGCGGAAAAAGATGAAAGGCTGGTTTTTAAAGATCAGGACTTGGTCGCGGTGGCCGTCGGGGTAGACCGCCTCCAGCGCTTCGCCGTCACCCAGGCGCGTGTCGTTTGCGCCGGCCGTGCGGACAGTCGCGCCGTCGGCCGCGAAAGCCTCGACGGTGGCGAACGCGGTCCTCGAAGCGCCCTCTGCGAGTGTGAGCCGTCCGCTCTGGGAATCGAAGACGGCCTGCACCTGTTCCCGGCCGATCGACAGCTCGGCGGCTGCGGCGGCGCCTGCGGCAAACAGAAGGCAACCGATTCCTATCCTCTGAAAAATGGCCATCTCGTACTCCCTCACGTGTCCGGATAAAAAAGTAATGTACCGTTTTGAAGCACAGCCCACAAGCGGACGCGACAGAAAAAAAAGGGCCGGGCTGTTACGCCCGGCCGCATTCTGCTCAGCGTCAACCGCGCGGATTATTCGCCGTAGACGATGGTGGTGACCTCGTTGAAGAGGAAAAAGATGTTCTTCACATCGTAATTGACGTGGTGGACCTTGGTGATGCCGCCGTTCCGCATCGCAGCGTCGACCGAAGCGTCGCCCGAATTGAACAGGATGATGGCGGTGGCTTTGGCCATGCCCATCTTGGCGGGACGGACGTTGTTGTCGATCACGGGGTCGGACACCATGTGGTCGATGGTGAGGGCGGCGTGCGATGTGCCCTTCATGGGCACGACGCCGCACCCGGTCATGAAGCTCGCGCAGACGAACAGTGAACACAGGACGACCAACTTTTTCATATTACGTTTTTCCTTTCGTTTGTGATGGATACGGTTTGTAATCACATTTGCTTAATCAGATAGAAATATGACACACAATCAGATCGGACGCAAGGTGTGAATATGCGATTTTGTCTTTCGTCTGACTCTGCCGATGCGCGGCTTCTTGGGACCTCGTCGGGTGCGGGGCATGCCGCCCGGCGGGAATCAAGCGAAGGGGGCTGCGGGGCGCCGAGAAGGGCGCTGCTCCGGTGTTTTCCCTTGGTGGTGCCGAACCGTTTGCGGAAAAGAACGCCGAGGTGTCCGGAGCTGATGGCCCCGCCGCGTTTGGCAATCGCGGTGAGCGGGAAGGATGTGTCCGCGACCAGGGATCGGACTGTGTCTGTGCGCACACCTTGGATTTCATCGCCGACCGTGCCCCCAGCGTCTGTGCGAAACGCTTCCCGCGCCCGCGTGGGGCGCGACGGTGGCCACAACTATGACATGCCGCGAACCACCCGTCGCACGGAAAAACTCCGTTGTCAGGGCGCAAATGGAAT
Organism: uncultured Lentisphaeraceae bacterium; assembly: GCA_964579865.1. GTDB lineage: Bacteria > Verrucomicrobiota > Kiritimatiellia > RFP12 > UBA1067 > DAOPZC01. The sequence continues at coordinate 50,980 of CAZOIS010000016.1, forward strand.
TCGTAATATTTTATCTTGCAGAAGGTTATGTTATGCGCGAAGCGCTCTGGACGGTTTGTGTGCGCTTGGGCTTCGCGTCTCAAGAATTAAGGGGCCTGCAAGGCGTATCACCTTGTTTTTATTCTGTTGTCGGCGAGCATGAGCGGACGCGGATATGTTTTAAAAAAAATGGTCGGAACGGGTGAGGATGCCGGGTGCACGGGCGATTTTTTTTAAGGCTTGCGCAGGCTTCGATTGTCTGGTAAAGAGAGTCTCATTTCGGGCCGAGAACGAGGATAGCGAAGGAGAGGGCTTATGGAACAGAGACAGATTTTCATTACGGACAATGACGCCCGGCGTCTCGGAGAGATTTTGG
>CAZOIS010000017.1:0-7729 GCA_964579865.1 uncultured Lentisphaeraceae bacterium
GAACCGCGTGCCCGCCAGCCAGTAGCCAGTGTTGCACTGGCTACTGGCTGGCGGGAACCTTAAAATCTTTTAAGCGCAACACTTTCCCGAGTTCAGATGCTTCCATGTTTGGAGACAAAGTTCTTTCAACGGTTGTCTCAAATTTCAAGAAGTCAGTATTCCTGTAAGTAAGAACAATTCCACTTATACTATAAATAATGGTAAGCCCTATGACGAAGAATCCAATGTCTCGATGCAATGACCGGATAAAATGGTTTATTGATTTGTTTTCCTTATTTTCTTCCATGATCATTTTCCCTGAAGTTTTATGGCATAAAGTCCGTGATTTTATCATGCCTGTGTTTGGGTTCACCGTGAAATGGACAAACGCCCTGTGTTGTTAAGAGACACGGGGCACATCCACAGCCTCAGATTGTCTTGAATGTACCACCCAGGCTGCGGATTGTCGAGCCAGAGCCCGGTATTGGGCTCATCCTCATTTCATTGGCTCAATCTCTGACGAGGGTAATTTTCGCACATTCGCTCAGCTGCATTCCATTCGGTTCACACGGCGGTTTCACCGGCATGCCGTCCGTGTATCCACGGGCGAGGCATCCGGGTGAAACCGCTTTCCTGCGGCTTTTGCGGAAAATGAAACCGCAAGCCAATACGCCGGAGATGCGCCCCTGGAAGGAGTTGGCAAGGAGTCTGCCGTAACCGGCTATCGGTCAATAGACCAAAACGGCTGTTCCGGCCGACACGACCTCGAACACCTGCGGCAAGCTGTACGCGGTCAAATCACCGTCCGTGACTTTGACGCGGAATGCGAATCCCCCGGTGCCGTCCACCGTCACCCGTGTGGCAGCGGCGTTTTCCGCAGAGAACGTCACGGCCGCCGCATCACCGGAAACCACCTCCCATTCGTAGGCGAGCGCAAAGCCGGACGGAAGTCCGTCGTCAAACGCCGTAGCAACGAACTGCTTCGGGAGCAGGCGTATGATTTTGGAGTTTGCCCCCCCGGCCGGAACCACTGTGACCTGCGGCACACGGTTCTTTACCGGAAAGGGATCCGCCGCCAGCAGACGGATTTCAGCTTGCGATAGCTTACGGTCCCACACCTTCACTTCATCAACGATCCCGGGAAAGGCGCGGGAGAGTTCGTTGCCCGCTCCGTCGGGGAAATACCCCCACACCGTATTGGGGGCCGTTTCATACCACGGCCAACCGCCAACATACGCATTGTTTGCGATCACGCGCCCGCCGTAAACCGACCCGCTTTTACGGCTGGTCGATACGCCGTCCACATAAACCCCCAGGTTGGTTCCGTATTTGCGGTCAAGGACGAGGCAGACGTGTGCCCAACGATCCGCGAGCGGGACGCTCGGTGCCGTCCAGAACTCACGGCCCCACCCCGGACTGGCGGTGGTTCCGTCCTTGAATCCTTGCTGCGTGATCGCAAAGCCGCCGTCGCCCGTGCCGTCGTCGGCGACATTCAGGGCGAACGTGAACGTGTAAGGAACGCCGAAGATAACCGGTTGTTTGACGCGGTTGGTGGAAGCCGTGTCATAGTAAATCCAGGCGCTTATCGTACGGTAGTTGTCTGCGGGCCAAGTGTTTGAAGCGCCTTCGGCAACGGTTTCCGGCATGCGCATGCCCGTTGAGAAATAGGCGCGGGCGCCCGTCGCCTGGAAACCGTATCCAACCCGCCCGTCGGCATAATGCGTTGTGCTGTAGTTGGCGTTGTCCACGCACAGGTTTCCCGAAACGCCTTCGCGGCGCGGCGATCCGTGGTCGCCCGTGACGCTCATGATCAGGCCGTTCGTCAAGCCCGACGGCGTGGTACCCGCGGCGACCGTCACCGTTGTCTGAGCGGACGTCTCCCGGTCGCCATCCGAAACCGTGCAGGCGAGCACGTACGTACCGGCTTCGGCGAATGTCGCGCGTGTCGATGCCTCGAAAGGCGGCTCGAACCACACGCCCCCCGGCCCCGACACGCGCGTCCAGTTGACGCGGAGCGCGCCGGGCAGCGAATCGGGATCGGCAACCGTCGCCACGAGCGGGACCGGCTCCGGAAGTGTGCCGGATGCCGTCGCGGCAAGCCCCGCGGTCGGCGCTTCGTTCGCCGCCGGCGGCGCGATCCGCGTTACGGAGACGTCATCAGAATCCGCACGGAGGACATCCGCTGCGGTCGCGCGAAAGACGTACGTTCCCGCCGCGGGCAATGTCACAGCCGTCACCGCGGCGTCGGGCGTGAGAATCGAGGCCCCGTTACCCGAGATGCACGACCATTGAACCGTCCCGTTGCCGTCGCCGAGGGCGGCACGCAGCTCGGCTGTTTGCGAAGAAGTGACGAAATCGACGCCCGCATCGACCGCGGCCGGGCCGCGTGCCAGTTCGGCGATCTTCTCGGCGGACAGCGCGCCGGCCCAGACGCTCACGTCGGAAAGCGTGCCCATGATCGGACGCAAAGCACCTTTGTTGGTATTGCCAAACGTGACATGCGCGCGCGGATCTTCAATTTCCTTTCCGCGTGCCACCTCCGTCTCCGCTCCGGTCGCGGCGAGCGCACCATTGATGTAGGCTCGCGGCGTCTGATACCACTTGTCCGATGCGGCATCGTAACGGTGAGTGAACACGAGCGCGAGATGGCTCCACACGTCACGTCCGGCGAGCGACGGGTTCAGAAACTGCGGGATCGTGGCATGGTGCCAGAAAACACGCAGGCTGTTGTTGTCGCGCGCCTGCTGCAGTTCAGCCCGGGCCTCCGTGCTCAGCGCAAAGATCTGCGGGTAGTTATTGCCTACGATAATTTGATTGAGCGTCTCTGCCTCAACCGGAATGTTGATCCACATCGTGATCGTCGCATCAAGCAACGCCTGGAAGTTATTCGTGCCGGTATAAGCCCAGGATGATGAGGTGCCGTCGAAGTAGAGACCCTTTCCGGTAGGCGCATCCACATGCTGCACGGCCGGGCCGAGCAGGAGGTCATTGGATAGCCCTGTTTCTTCGGCCACGGTGCGCGTTGTGTCCTCATGTACCGTCACGTTGTTCATGGTCCAATGGCCGATCAGTTGAGGCTCGCGCGCATCGAGCGGACGACGGAATTCGGCGCAGACCTGCTCGGCCGAAAACGCGGTGTTGAACACTCTGAACTCATCGATCTGTCCCCAAACGGGGCGTTTATGACCCGATGCTCCCTGATTCATGAAAATTACGGCGGCATTGGGGACCTCGATCGAACCCGTGGCGACAAGATTCGTCTTGGCGTGAACCAGCACGCCGTTGCGGTAGTAGTTCCATTGGCAGATCGCGCCCCCCGTAGCCCCGTCTTTCGCGCCGGTATCCTCAAGCGTGAAGGCATGGTGGCTCCACCAAGTCCGGTACGAACCTCCGAAGGTAAAGGGCGCCGCCCCCGTCTGGCCCACGCTCTGCCGGAAATTTTCCGTCGTACCCTCGAACATAAGGCTCATGCCGGACAGTCCGTTGAAGACGTAAGGGTATTTGTTTTCCGTGCTCGTTATCGAGGCGTCGTTGTCCGCCGGATTGCGGTATAACCAGAACGATATCGTGCGGCTCGTGAGGGCCGGACATGAAAACGTGGCCCACGTATTCGTTGTGCCGTCGGTGGCGAGCGCCTTGCCCGCGACGCGGCTTTCCACCAACGACATGCCGGGGCCGAGCGTCAAATCGTGCCCGTTTCCGCTTGCGTCGACGATTTTTCCCTCTACCGCCGCATCCATCGTCCACCAGATCAAAGGCTCCGGCAACGCGGCCGCTTCAACCGACACGAGCGCGCCGACGGCCACGCTGAGTAACAGTTGTTTCATTGTGCTCTCCTTTTCTTGGTTTTCGATCCTGACGCTGATCAGGCCGCTATTGCGTCACGCGCCATTTTGTGGCCATGAGGACGGTCTTTTCCTTGGGCGCGCGTTTTTGGTAATAGACTGTGAGGATATCGCCATCCGGCAGCAAACAAGAGGCCGGATAACCGAGGTCGCCATTGGAGGCGGGATGGAGCATGATCTCGTTTGCGACATCCCAGGTCTTGCCGCCGTCGTCCGAGATGCAGGCGAATTCGCCGTAACCGGCTTGCGCGATCCTGCGGCCGTAGACGTTCACGAGTTTACCGTCCGGCAACACGAGCAGATGCGGCGGCAGGCCGACCATCGGCGTCTTTTCCATTGTCGTCCATGTTTTGCCGCCGTCCGTCGACCGCGTCGCGCGCATGCAATGATCTTCGCCGTGGTACCGCACGAGCCCCACCAAGGTGCCGTCCGCCAGCTCCACGACGTGCGGCTCATGGAACATGCCCGGCTCGTCGTTTTCACCGGCCGCGGCCGGAATCTCCGGGCAGAGCACCTCCCAGGTGCGGCCGGCGTCCTTTGATCTGGACACCGTGATGATCGTCTTGGCGAAGCGTCCGTTCGCGTTGCCGTCCGCGATTGAAGTCGTGCGCCCGATCTGCAGCAGGGAGCCGTCCCTGAGGAGGATCGGACCGTGCGGGGTCTGGGCGTAGTTCGACAGTTTTTCGGGTTTGCTCCACGAGCGGCCCTCATCGCGCGAGCGGATAAGGAAATCGCCGGTCCACTGCGTCACCGTCTCCGGCGCGAACTTGTCAAGGTGCCGCGGCCAATCGGGATGCCCCTTCATGTTCTTCGTCCAGTACATGGACGTGAACCAAGTCACGATGATCTCTCCGTCCGGCATCTGGACGATGCCCGCGTCGCGATCGTCCAGCGGGCTGTTGGCGATCGTCACCGGGGCGCTCCACGTCTCGCCATGGTCCTTGGAACGGATCATCTGGACCTTGCCCCAGGGGCAGATGTGTCCGTCGCGGTCGCCGGAGAACACCGCGATGATATCGCCGCTCTTGAGACGGCATACGGTCGGCCAGCCGATATAGCGATCCTTCTCCGTGCAGATCGTCTTCGACCATTTAACCTCCGCGCGGCGCTGGACGCGCGGCGCTTCGCGCAGAAACGGTTTGGGGCCGCCCGGCGGCAGCGTCACCTCTGCAAGCGCTTCGAGCTTCAGCTGCGGCAGCGAACCGAAGAACTTGTACCCCCCCATCGACCCGATCTTGAGCGGCGCGGATTTTTGAGCGTAGTCGAGCGTGCCTTCGTGACAGAAACTGCCCGTCTCCTTGCCGTCGATAAACACGCGCACATTCGTCTTCGTCACGTAGAGTTCCAGCAGGTACTCCCGATCGGATTCAAGTTTCACCGGGTGCATGTAATATTGCGGATCGACGCCGAGTATGTCGACCAGCAGAAAACCGTCATAGCGGACCATCACGCAATAGCCGTCGTGGAAATCGGCGCCGCGGCAAAACAGATTTCCGAACCGCATGCGACGGTCGATCTTTCCCAGATCGCAGGAGAAGCGCGCCGTCGCCTTGAAGCCGTCCGGAAAGGCGAGCGCCGCATCCGCCGGCAATTCGCAGGCGGGATCCTTCCCCGCCGGGAATGTCCACTCGGCCGCTCCCAGAATGGATACGCACAAGATCGACAAGACGCTTATCAGGTTTTTCATGCTTTCGTCCTTTTCGTTGCCGGAGAACAGGCGTAATTTTTATCCACGATTCCAAGCCGGGCAAATGCCGCGAGGCGCTCACGTACTTGGGCCGGGGAAAGGGGGCCATAAGGCGCACGGCAGAATCCGCAGTCAATGCCCACATGGCGCATCAGGACTTTAAAGTTGGACCAGTTGTCCCATTTGCCGGGCTCAAGAATCAGATCCACGAGCCTGTTTGCCTCGTTCTGCCATGCCGCGGCAGACCTGAAATCGTTTTTCGACGCGAATTCGCAGATTGCCGCAAAGTGACGGGGAATCATATTGTAGTTGAGCCCTATGCCGCCCGCGAACACATCGCCGAGTGAAAGCGCGCAAAGAAGCTGCTCGTCGCGCCCGGCGAAAAAAATCGTTTCCTTCCCGAGTTTCCGCCGCATCTTTTGCACGCTGTAGTAATCGCTTCCGGTGTATTTCATGCCCTTTACATTTTTCAGATCAAACAGGCGGATGTCGCGTTCAGGAACAAGCCCCTGATTGAAGCAATAGACGAGAAACGGCAGGTCTGTCGCTTCCGAAATCATCTTGTAATGGCGAAACTGCGCGTCGAACGATTGCCCGAAGTACACGGGCGCAACGGATGAAATCCAATCGCAACCGGCGTCCGCGGCCGCCTTTGCCAGAGCCACGGAATCGCTCGTGCTCACGGCCCCGACTTGCGCGATCAACTTGCAGCGGCCCTTGGCGGCTTTGACGGCTGTCCGGTAAACCGTCTCGCGCTCGGCATGGGAGAGGAGCATGCCTTCCCCCGTCGAGCCGGTGAGATAAAAACCTTTCAGGCCCTCACGGATACCGTATTCGATCAACTGGAAGATCGCATCTTCGTTGACCGTATTTTTTGGGGTGAACGGCGTGAACATGGCGGAAAACGCGCCCGCCATCCCTCTGAAATCTTGACTCGTCGATGGGTGCCTCATGCCTGTGCATTGTGGCACAGCATCGGCGGACGAATGTATAGTATCCGTCAAATAAAAAACGTGAACGTCAAGCGTTCTTGCAGCGCCCGCGAAAGGCGCGGGGCGTTTGGCCGGTGACACGTTTGAAGGCTGTGGCGAAATGCTGGGGCGACGAGAAACAGTATTTCATCGCCACCGACGTGACGGTCTTGAGAGGATCGGCAAGATCGCTTCGGGCCGCTTTGATTCGCTGATCGAGAAGGAAGGCGTGGGGAGGAAGCCCCGTTGCCCTTTTGAACGCATCGGTGAAAGCCACAACCGAAAGCGCCGCCTCCCGTGCGAGCTCTTCCACGGGATAAGCTTTTTCCGGCATCCGCCGCAACCGGTCAACGATGGTTTGCACCTTGGGATTCGGGCGCCCTTTGGAGGACGCCGGAGCATGCGGAGCTTCAATGAGCGCCAGCAAAAGTTCGAGCGCCGCCGCCTTCATTTTAAGGCGGCAGGCAGCGGTCCCGCGTTTTTCGGTGTCATACCGCTCAAAGATTCGTTCAAACGCGATTTTCACCCGTTCCGTTGCCGGGAACAGCCGCACGGGGAATCGGCGTAGTTTTTGGACAAGCCACTTATTTTCGCGACGCGGCAAATCAAGCACGCATTCCCCTCTCTTCGGGATTTGGAAAAGAATGCGTTGAAGCACGAGGCCCTTCGGATTGTGGCGCATGCGGTGCGGCTCACGCGGCTGCGACACAAAGACCGAGCCTGGCAGAAACGGATACACAATGCCGTCGGACTCAAACGCGAGATTCCCGCGAAGGCACAACGAAATTTCGACACACCCCTCATGAACATGCTCTTCCGTCCCGGTTCGCGCCATCTGAAAATTGCTCAATCCGAGAAGCGGAATACAATCCACGCCAAGCGGCCGGAGATCGAGCGACCGCCGCTCCTTCCCGTCGAGATAGACGTTGAAGTTGTTCGCATAGAGTTGAGGCTTTGCTCTCATTCCGGTAACGCCTTTGCTTGGCCGCTATGACAAATCCCGCCACGTTCGGGTCTACCCCGTGATGCGTACCGTTGCAAGTGATCGGGTTCATATTGGGACATCGGGACAAAGGCTCTATCCGCCCCCTTTCCAAATGCACCGTTCGCCAACACGCACCTCTTCATCTTGGCGGCATCTTAGCAGGTTCCGTCTGATCGTTCAATCGCCCCCCTCCCCAACTAATGCCCTAATGAACTAACGAACTAATGCACTTCTTCCCCCATTCCCCGCTACCACAACTACC
>CAZOIS010000017.1:7829-49825 GCA_964579865.1 uncultured Lentisphaeraceae bacterium
CCCGTGTTTTCCAACTAACGCACCAATGAACTAACGAACTAATGCACTTCTTCCCCCATTCCCCGCTACCACAACTACCCCGGCCACTCCGGCTAAACTCGCTATCCCAGCTGCGCCGTCAGGCGCTCCCCTTCCCGTCTCTGCGTCTCCGCGCCTCTGCGTTAAAATCCCCGTGTTTTCCAACTAACGCACCAATGAACTAACGAACTAATGCACTTCTTCCCTTCAGCCTTCTCCCTTAGATCCGTGTTGTATACAAAATGCCTATTATGCTAATTTAGCGATGGTTTTTTGTGATTTCACATATGCGGACATGGAGGATGAAATGAGCAATAACCGTGGAACACCTCGATCCTGGGTCGTTCTTTTTACTTTATCGGCAGGGCTTCTGCATGCGGGTGAGTATCTTTGGACTGGGGCGGCCGCCAATGGCCAGTGGAACGACTCTGCCAACTGGACGCCGGCCGGTGTCCCGGCGGAAACAAACGACCTCGCCGCCTTCAACGGCTCCGCCCTCGTCGCGTCGCCCGCCGCATACACGGGCACCGTTTCGGTGGCGGCCGGAACGTTGACACTGGTCACGCCCTCCGGGGCCAGCCACGTTCTGGCCGGCTCCGTATCCGGCGCGGGAGCGCTCACGGTGGAAGGGCCCGGCACGCTGGCGCTGTTCGGCGCGAACAGCGCGCTTGCCGGCCCCGTCGCCGTCACCAACGGCACGATGCTGATCAACGACGAGGCGGCGCTCGGCGACGCCGTCGCCCCCCTGACCATCCATCCGTCGGGCGTCCTCGATCTCGGCGGGGCGGCGGCCAGCGACGTCATCAAGATCGTCAAGCCCGTTAGGGTGGCCGGCACGGTCGACAACTCCTCCACCCTCAGCCAAGCGCATGCGTTCGGCGGCCGCGTCACCGTCGCCGCCGGCGCGCGGTTCACCGGCGCGGGGCGCTTCGACATCCGCAACGGCACGCTCGATCTCGACGGTCATGCGGTCACCAAAACCGGCCCGAATTCGGTTCAGATCGTCGGCACCACCGCTGTGACCAACGAACCGTCCGGCACCGCGTTCAGCGTGCAGTCGGGCGAGCTGCTGTTCGCCGATGCCGTCACCTTCAGCGGCACTTCCGCCTCGACCGTCGAGGTGGCCTCATCCGCGCGCTTGGCGGTCTACCTGCTCGCGCGTCCGATTCCGTACAGCGTGCGCGCCGCCTCTGGCGTCGACTTTGACATCCGCGACACCGGCAGCGCTCAGAACACCAACCTCAACATCTATGCCGGGCCGATCCAGCTCGACGGCGACATCCGCGCCACGGGCTTTGCCCAAACCCTGCAGTCGCTGCGCGGCCCCGTGAGCGGGCCGGGCGGCCTGACCGTCGCCAGCGGCGAGCTCCTGCTGGCGAACCCGGCCAACAGCTACAGCGGCCCGACCGTGGTCTCCAACGGCGTCCTGCGCCCGCTCACGCCCGCGGCGCTCTCGCCCGCCTCCGCCCTCACCGTAAGAAACGGCGGCACGCTCCGCCTGCTCTCGGCGCCGACTGCGGCAGAAGGCTGGACCGACGCCGACATCGCGGGCGTGCTCACGCCCTCCGTTTTCCTCGACCTGACCGCCACGCTCGGCATCGACACGTCGCTGCGCGATGTGTCGCTGAGCGCGCCGCTCGCCGGCTTCACGCACGGCCTCGCCAAATACGGCACCGGGACGCTCGACTACCTCGTGTCCGGCCCGACCGCATCGGGGCCGCTCGCCGTCCGCGAGGGAACGCTGAACCTCGGCCCGGCGAGCGCGCTCACCTTGCCCGCGCCCGCCACGATCTCCGTCTCCACGGCCCCCGGACGCACGGGCTTCTTGAATCTCTCCGGCGCCGCCTCGCTGGTTACCGCGGACCTGGGCCAAGGTGCCAGCCAGCCAGCGCTCTATGTGGGAACGACCGGCAGCGGCGTCATGACCCTCACGGACACCGCCTCGGCCTCGGTCGGCCGCCTCGATGTCGGGCGCGAAACCGGTTCAGCCGGCATCATCCGGATCGCGGCGGGCTCGCTGCTGCACAGCCGTTCGGGCACCAACAGCAACACCGGGCTGGTCGGCGTCAACAACGGCTCGTACGGCTACATCCAGAACGATGGCGGCACGGTCACCAACAACGGCGATGTCATCTTCGGCCTCGCCGCCGGCTCCTGCGGCATCTACCGCCAGACCGCCGGCGTGTTCGCCACGGCAGGCGGCACGGTCGCGCCTCCCGGGACGCAGGGCGGCTACTACGGCGGCCTCACCTACATCGGCCGCAGCGGCACCGGGCACGCCTATGTCAGCGGCGGTTCTTTCGTGCAGCACGGCAACAACCAGATCCACATGGGCGCCCGCGACACCGCCAACGGCGGGCTGGCGGTGCTGACGGTCGACGGCGATGCCCGCGTCTCCGCTGACCGCATCGACTGCTGCAACTACAACCCCGACTCGCGCGTACTGATCAACCTGCTGAGCGGCACCCTCTCGCTGCGCTACATCTGGCGCTCCGCCCAGACCGGCAGCTCCGCCAGCGTCAATTTCAACGGCGGCACCTTCCTCGTGCCGAACAGCCCGATGACGCTTTTCCAGGGCGGAACGGCCTGCCTCATCTATCCCGGCGGCGGCACGATCGACACCGCCGGCCGCAACGCCACGCCCGGCACCGCGCTGGACGGCGCGCCCGGCATGGGCGTGGACGCCATCGCCCTCGGCTCCTCCGGCTCCGGCTACCTCGCGCCGCCGCTGATCACCCTCTCGGGCGGCGGCGGGACCGGCGCGGTCGCGTTCGCGGAGATCGATCCGGCCGCCGGCAAAGTCACCGCCGTCCGCATCCTGAACCCGGGCGCGGGCTACTCCTCCCGCCCATCGGTCGCGTTCTCGGGCGGCGGCGGCAGCGGGGCCTCGGCCACCGTCACCCGCATCGCCCCGCAGACGGGCGGCGGTTTCACCAAGGCCGGCGCCGGCATGCTCACGCTTTCCCACCCCTCCACCTACACCGGCCCCACGGCCGTGCGCGGCGGCACGCTCAACATCGCGGCCGACGGCGCGCTGCCCGTAGCCCCGCTGACGGTCGGCGGCGGCGGCATCCCCGCCACGCTGTCGCTGAACAGCCGCACCGTCACCGTGCCTTCCCTCACCCTGGACGAAGGCGGGCTGGTCGTCGGCGGCATCGTCGCCACGCCCTCGATCGTCAAAGACTCTCCCGGCGTCACCGATCTCGAAGTCCTGTGCGCCGCGCCGTCAGCCCTCACGCCGGGCCTCTACGCCGCGCAGTTCGTCGATACCGGACTGACCTGGACCGCCGTGCAACAGCTTCCCGCGCCGCACGCCGCCGCCGAACTCGGCGCCACGCTCGCCAACACGCCCGCCATCCGCTGGGCTCCCAACCACGCCGGCCTCTACGCCGGCTTTATCTGGAACCGCTCGACCACCAACGAGACCTGGTCATTCGCCGAATCCGTCGACGACTACGTCCTGCTCGTCTTGGACGGCCAGATCCTCTTCAACGACAGCCGGTGGGACGGCACCACGGTCGCCACGCGCACGGTGACCCCCGGCCCCCACGCCATCGAGCTGCGTGTCTACAACCATGGCGGCGGAGGCGGACCCGTGATCAAGGACGGCTGGACCTCTTCCGACTGGGGCTTCGGCGTCGACCGTCTCGGGCGCGGCCAGAAAGACACCGCCTGCTACGAGCGGCTCCTCGACCCCGGCGACGGCTCGCTGCTCACGGCCACCACCAACGCGGCCTCCGTCCGCGCCGAGATCTGCCAAGGCACGCTGCGGCTCACCCCCGGCGCCCGCCCCGGCCTGTACGCCGCCCAGTACACCAATATCGACTGGAGCACCACCTCGCCCGTCAACCCCCGCAACTCGGTTGCGCTCGGCGCCACGCTCGCCAACTCACCCGCAAGCCTTTGGAAATCCAGGCACATGGGCATCTACACCGGAACGATCTGGAACCGCTCCTCCACCAACGAGACGTGGAATTTCATCGAATCGATCGACGACATGGCCTGGCTGTCGCTCGACGGCACCGTCGTCATCAACAACAACGGGTGGAACGTGACCACGGTCTCCACCAACGTCATCACCCCCGGTCCCCACGCCATGGAGCTGCGCGTCTACAACAACACCGGCGGAGCCGGCCCCGTGGCGGCGGACGGCTGGACCGCCACCGACTGGGGCTTCGGCGTCGACCGCCTCGGGCGCGGGCGGAAGGATACCGCCTGCTACGAGCGGCTCCTCGACCCCGGCGACGGCTCGTTCCTGACCACCGGCCCCGTCGAGGGCGATCCGTTCCAAGACGTGCCCGTCGATATCGCCGCCGGCGCGGCGCTCGATCTGAGCGGCTTCTCCCACCGCGTGCAGCTCATCACAGGCCAAGGCACCGTCACCAACGGTGTCCTCGCGTCCGGCAGCGCGCTTTCGCCCGCCGGCGACGACGCCACCGGCACGCTGACGCTAAGCGGAGTGGCCCTCGGCGACACGACCTACCGCGCGACCTTGCGCGACGCAGGCGCGGACGTCCTCGCCTTTACCGCGCCGGCCGACCTCTCCGCCCTCACCATCGTTCCTTCGGACGCGCTGTCGCTCGCGCCCGCCGGCCGCGACTACATCATCGCCACGGCGCCGTCCTTCACCGGCGCGAAGCCCGCGCTGTCGGGTTTCCCGTCCCTGTGGAAAGTGATCATCCGGGGCAGCGAGCTGCATCTGACCGCCATAGGCGGCACGCTGTTTTCCATTCAGTGACCGCGGACGGATGCGTCCCCCGGCGCATCCGTTTCCTTCCCTGAATCCCCCACGCGCTTGTTGCCCCCCAATCCCTACCGCCATCGGCATCCGGTAGAATGGGCTGTTACCGCTCATCACCGTACGTTACGCCGTCCCGGCTGCCCCGGCTAAACTTGCTACACCAGCTATACTTGCTACCCCGTCTGCGCCGTCAGGCGCTTCCCCTCCGTCTCCGTGCCTCTGCGTTAAAATCCCCGTGTTTCCCAACTAATGCACTGACGCACTAACGCACTAACGAACTTCTTCTACCCTTCCCTATTCTTAAAGCAAAATCAATATCGTCCCCGACGGCTCGAACGGCGAACGTTCCTCGACGAGCCACGCCTTGCGCGCACCGGCCCGGTAGACGCCGAAGCAGTCGGACGGCTTCACGGCCGTTTCCTCCCCGGTGAGTCCGTCCGCCAGCCGTCCCCAGGAATTCATCGGCGACGCGTAGATCGTCGTCTGCTTCGCGCCGGTCTTCTCCGGCACCGCCTGGAGCACCGCATCCACCTGCTCCGCGGGGAGCACGGGCCCCGGGAAATGGACGTCCGTAAGCGCAGACGCCCCCGTGAAGACGGACGCCGCACCCAACGTGGAACCCAGGGTCAGGCCACGCGTACCCAAGGTCAACGTCTTGAGGGACGTTGTCCGCTTGCAGGCCGTGTCGCCGAGCGAGGTGAGCGAAAGGCCGTTCGTGCCCAGCACCAGTCCCGTCACCTTTATGAGTCGGCTGAACGCATTCGTGCCGACCGTCATCACGTTCGGCAGGTGGAGCGTGCCGGGGATCAGATAATCGCTCGACCCGTTGAACGCGTTGTCCGACACGTTCGTCACCCCGCTGAGATCCCACTCGTCGAAATTGGAACCGCCCATCCCCGCGCCTGTCCAGGCGAAACCAAATGCACTCCCGTTGCCGAATCCCGTCAACTTGGGGGCGCGGATCATGAGGCGGTTCAGGAAACAGCAACCGCCGATCGTGAACGGGATGATCGTTCCCGTCGCCTCGGGGCAGATGGCGATGACTTCCTCGATCGGCCAATGCGGATAACCGGCGAGGTTGTCCCAAGAATCGTAGTTCAGGACCTCGCCGGGCCACCACTTCAGGGTCTCCGGCAGGGTCAGACGGGCCGGCATCAGCGCGAGATCGCCGCTCGCCTGCAGTTCCGTTGTCTTCGGGAAGGTCAGGCCATCCACATTCGGCCAGATGCCCATGCCGGCGACCGACGCCAGCGTCCACTTGTTCCCCTGCGAATCCCAGATGTCGCCGTTCAGATTGAGGTCGCCTCCGCCCATACGCCGTTCCGGTGCGGGCCACATGGAACCTTTGCCGATGTTATTGTAGGCTTTCCCCAGCCCGACCCAGCGGTCACCGTCCGAACGCTTCCAGCAGCTCAGACGCCAGAAGCCGTTTTCCATCACGCGGTTGGGCTCGGCGTCATCGCTCATCAGCCAGTCGTGCGCGAAAACCGCACGCACGGTCCCGTCCTTGACGGGCGTGTACGTGAGCGGATTGACGCGTTCGAGTTCGAGGGGGACGCCGTCCCACCGCAGGAATTTCGCGCGACGCGGATCCGTGGCGGCGTCATCCGGCTCCGAACACGTCGCCGCCAACGTGACTTCGCCGTAATGGTAGTCGCCTTCCCGTCCGTCCGAGACCGTCAGCATCGCCGTCTCGTTATATTGTTCTGCGAAACGCGGGTCTTGAAGCTCCAAGGCGACCCTGCGGAACCCGGCGAAACGCGCCACCCTTTGGCGGTTCGCCGTACGGAATGTCGTGCCGGCCACGAACCCCCCGTTCGCATCCGCCTCGGCGAGAACCGCCGCCCACGACGGCGTATCCCGCACGTAGAACGTGATCTGCCCTTCAGCCGTCGAACCCGTGCCGAACGCGACCGCCGATGTCTCGCCGGCGAAGGTCGGTTTATCACCGTCAAAAAAGACCGTCTTGATCCCCGTGCAGAAAAAGGCGTTCGTGCAGATCGTCAGCGTCTGACCCGCCGGCGAGGCACCGATCACGATGTTCGTCAGTTTGTTGCAGTCCTTGAATGAGTACGTGGCGAGCCGCGTGAGGTTGCCCTTGAGTCCGAGTTCCACCTCGCCGATGTTGCACTGGCGGAAAGCCGCCCCGTTGTCAGTCGGTCCCGCCGCGATATGCACGAGCGCGGGCAGACGCAGGATGCCCGTCATGCCGCTGAAACCGGACGAGAACGGTCCCCATGCCACAGTTGCCGTGGCGGTGTTGTTTCCGACTCTCAAGATGCTGGAAAAATCCCACGCCCTGCCCACATCCGTCTTCCAGTTGTTTGCCCCATGCGAGGCGGGATCGATCAGCGTCGTCGCCTTGGGCACGCGATAGACCAGATTCGTCACCTGCCCGCCCAAGCCGTTCAGGCCCCAGCCGCCGATTTGTCCCGTAAAATCAGGTTCATCGACAATGAGCTCCCGCATGCGATACGGATTGGGAGTCCCATCGATGTGAAAAACGTCCGACCAGCCGTCCGACGCGAGCGTGCCGGGCGTGTGCAGACCGGTCATGTTGGCGGCGGGGACGGCTTCGCCTGAGCCATTTATGACGTTGTTCGGGCAGAAACATCTGGATTTGAGGTGCGAGAATTTCCACACCGCATTGGTGGCGGGGTCGACAAGCGGGTCGGGGCCTGTAATCGTGCCGCGCATGTCCAGATAGGCGGTTCCGGACGCCGCGACGACACCTGCGCCGGGCACGTTCGTCCCGGAGATGCCCACCCCGAGTCCGAAACCGTTATGCGCCGTGGTGCGGAAGATCCGCAGGACCAGCCCGTTCTGGTCGTTCGTGGCCGTGCCGGCCGTCTGGGCTTCATTCGTCCACGTGACCGTCCAATTCGGCAGCGCCGCATGAACGGCGGAAAGCGCCGTGCAGGCGGCGGCACACAACAGCATGCGTGAAAATCTCATAGCTTCATCTCCTCACGTTCTGACCAGTCCTGTGAAATCAAAGCTGGCGCGAGATTCGGGTGCAGGCGGGTTTGCCGGCGCAGAAGAACACATTCAACAAAACCGGATTACGGTCTCGCCACGCGCATCGGCTGTCCCGGACTGTTCGTCTCCATGTCCCGACACGTCCCACCCTGCTCTTCATCTTGTCGGCATCTTAGCAAGTTCCGCCTGATTGTTCAATCGCACCCCCGCCTGCACAACCAATGAACTAATGCACTAACGAAATAATGAACTTCTTCCCTATCCCCCCTTCTAGCGTACCGCCTTTAGCGCGCTTTTCGTCCGGCCTTTCATGGTTGCATTTAGAGCACTTATTCATCGGCTATGCAAACCTCGCTGATAGCAACAATCTCGGTCAGTTTGCTGCCCCACTCGCAGACAGTGAATCACGCGCTGAGCCGTTAAAGATGAACTGAACAGCCAAGTTCAGGCGAGTTGTCTCTCGATGTACCCTTTTCCTTGATTCTTTAGAGTGTTTCATTATATGGCGACTTGCCCGCACATACAACCACATGCTATTTTCATAATATGAATAGAGCTTTTTATGGCGATTCAATTAATTCATTTTTACGTAGCGATCCCGATGCAATTGTCGGAAAATTGAGTCGAGCTAATACGTTTGCATTGGAAACGACTCAACGTGATGCATGGTTAGCGCAGATCAATATTTTGAGACCTATCCTGTCTAAATATGAGGGGGCCATCTATTTCGAATACTCCATTCCGCGCATGGGCGAACGTATTGACGTCGTTATTCTGATCGGACCGGCTATTTTCGTTTTAGAATTTAAGGTTGGCGAAAAGGAGTTTGCCGCCCATGCCGTCGATCAGGTATGTGACTACGCGTTGGATTTGAAAAATTTTCATGAAAGCAGCCATGATCGGTATATCGTCCCGATCCTAATCGCAACAAAAGCTAAGGCCGTCGACTGGTTTGTCGGCGCAACTCCGCAAAACGACAAACTGCTCCTTCCAATTAGGAGCACACAAGACACGCTAGCTTCTGTCATCGATGCCGCGTTGAGCTTCTCCGAAGGAGAGAGCATTTCTGCAGAAGAATGGGAAGAGGGCCGCTATTGCCCAACGCCAACTATAATTGAAGCGGCTATGGCGTTGTATAGAGATCATGACGTTACCGACATTTCACGGAGCGACGCGGGAGCGGTCAATCTTCGGCAAACGACTGACTCTATTTCCAGAATCATATGGGAGGCAAAAGAAAGAGGCCATAAGGCGATTTGTTTTGTAACAGGTGTTCCTGGAGCAGGCAAAACCCTCATAGGATTGAACATCGCAACTAAACATCTCGATGCTGACGGCGACATGTATAGCGTCTTCCTGTCCGGAAACGGCCCGTTGGTTAATATCTTGCAGACGGCTTTGGCCCGCGACAAAGTCCGGCGAGAGAAAGCAAGGATGCATCGGATTAGCAAAAAAGAAGCAATGGGCGAAGTTAAAGCATTTGTGCAAAACGTGCACCATTACCGTGATGAGTACCTCCGGGACACCAATCCGCCTATTGACCATGTAGCGCTCTTCGACGAGGCCCAACGCGCATGGGACTTGGAGCAGACCGTAAACTTCATGAGACGGAAGAAGGGGCGACCAGATTTTAATCAGTCAGAACCTGAGTTCTTGATATCCTGTATTAATCGCCATCCGGATTGGGGCGTCATCGTCTGCCTGGTCGGAGGAGGACAGGAAATCAATACGGGCGAGGCCGGCATTGGCGAATGGATCGAGGCGCTAAACAGGTCATTCCCAAAATGGCACATACACATTTCGGATCGTCTGACAGATAGCGAGTACGGTGCCGGAGCTGTCTTGGAAAAAATCCAAGACCGCCCCAATGTTTCCTATAATGAAAATTTACATTTGTCTGTTTCCATGCGTTCGTTCAGGGCGGAAAATGTCTCATTATTGGTCAAACAAATGCTCGACCTTAACGCCGATGAAGCGCGTAAGACCTTTAGACAACTGAGCAAGAATTATCCACTCGTCATTACACGCAATTTGACGAGTGCAAAAAACTGGTTAAAGAGCAACGCGCGCGGATCTGAACGGTATGGAATCGTGGTTTCTTCGAGTGCTGAACGCCTGCGTCCAGATGCGATCCATGTAAAGGCGCCCATGGATCCCGTGCACTGGTTTCTGGATGGCAAAGAGGATGTCAGGTCGTCGTATTATCTTGAGGATGTTGCGACCGAGTTTAGTATTCAAGGTTTGGAACTGGATTGGGCCTGTGTGACATGGGATGCGGATTTTCGCTTCGGACAGTCAAAATGGGACCATTATTCTTTTTGCGGTCTGAAGTGGAACCATGTCAGGAAAGAGGAAAATAAAAAATATCTCAAAAACGCCTACCGCGTTTTACTAACTCGTGCTCGGCAGGGAATGGTCATCATTGTGCCTCCCGGTGATTCCGAGGATCCCACGCGCGCACCGGGGTTTTATAATCCAACTTTTGAATATCTTAGGAGCATCGGCTTTCCGGTCATATGAACGGTCGGGTTTTCAAAATACGTTGCGACCTTAACAGATTATAACCGGCACGGTTGAGTGGTTGTACAACTTGGAGAGTTTCGCACGAATGCCTAATCACATTATGGCCAACAGCGTAGAACTGGTATAACGTAGATTAATAGAATGGCGTCTGAAACAGTATGGTTACACTCGCACAGTCGAACACTTATCTGAGGGACAGGCAAGCGCCCCGACTCCGGATCGTCGAGAATGTACGCCAGTCTTCCGCATTCGAGGGCGTAAAAGCTGGAGCGCATCAAGCGCCCGTACGCCCGCGTGTGACCGCATCCGCGAAAAGCCGACCAGGTCGTCATAGCCTTTCTGATAATCCCTCTTCTCTGCGGAAGCGCATCTAAAGCCATAAATTTGCTGAGCTAAATAGCAAACGCCCGCATGAAAATCGAACCGGAAAAAACATAATATTTTTTCGGCGGAACGGTTGCGGCTTGCCCGCCCGGTTTGTAGAATAAGCCTGTTTATTTTCTGAGAGAAATGTCGGGCAGGGAGGAGTTGTCGATGAACACCTTAAGCATACATGCACGCGCAATAAATAAGATTACTTGCAACACGGGGACCATCACAGGGTCGTATTCAGACATTAGACATTCTGGCCAAAGTTGTGTCAGTTCATGTCTCGATTAACCACTATTTGTCTAATGTCGACCCCTGTTCGGTCACACCACCCAAAGTCAAATCACGACCCCCAGACTTTCGCGACATCACGTTCTTCGGCGAATCGCTTCCCTAACGGGCCTTCGCGCGGTCGCAGGAACTCGCGATCAAGACCAAGGTGCCGCCGCCCGCCGCGACCGCGTAACCGGGGCGTCGCGCCGAGTCTAGTAGAACATCACGAGCGTCCCCGCAGAGTACTCCAGCGAGAGGGACTTGCCGTCGTCCGAGAGGAAGATCACCCAGCCCTTGGAATCCGTCTTCAGGCGCTGACGCGTCGGCGCCGCACCGCCAAAGTCGATTGCGCTGTTGCCCGTCGTCTCGGCAATCGTGTACTTGCCGTGCGCGAGCTCAGCGAGGTTCGTCGCCAGCACCGAACCCGTCGAGCCGAAGGAGAGCGGCAGCACCGTCGTGAGCCGGCCCGGCGCGGACACGTCGATGTCCTCTCTGAAAACGACAAACTGGTTCGTGATCGTGAGCGACGCGGCGGCAGAGGCATCCGCGGCCGTGTTGGTGACCGAGGGGAAACCGCGCACGACGGACGCCGTGTAGGCGTTGCCGTTCAGGTCGAGCGTAGTACCCTTCGCGAACTTCATCTCGCCGAACTGCGGCATTCCGCCCTCGACCGTGCGCGTGAAGAGCGCTCCATCGCCAGTGTCGACACCCATCACGTAGTCGGCGGCATTTGCCGTGTTGCGCCCCTGGAAATCGATCGCGAAGCCGTGACGCGCCGCCCAGTTCGCAGTGATCGGCGCGGCGGCGGCGGTCGTATTTGCACAACAAGCACGATACACGAACGCGTGAGGTCCGGGTACGAGCGTCACGTTGCCGTGCAGGATCTGGTTGGCGCCGGAGAAGATCTCCTCGCCGTCGACCTTCACCGTCACGCTGCCTGTGAGGGCGCTCGCGAGCGACCAGGTGACCGTGTCGCTGCCGCGGTTCCAGATGTATCCCGTGTAGGTGATGACCTCGTTCGTCTTCCACGAGGTGTAGTTATGGCCAGGCTCGCAAATGGCGCTCGTCGGCCCACGTACCGCGAGGTTGGTGAAACACACGTCCGTCCCGTACGCCGCCGTGGCGGCGGCCGCGCTCGCGTAGATGTTCGTACCCTCCCAGAGCCCCGCCATCATGCCGCGGCCGAACTTCACCGTGCCTTTCTTCACGTCGAGCGTGTCGGCGCCGAGCGAGGAGAAGTACTCAAGATCGCCCGTACCGTTCTGCGTCACCGTCTTCCACGTTCCCTGACCGTTCTGCACGCGGGCGGACTTGCTACCCTGCATGACGAGGTCCGGCAGATGGTAAGTGACGGGGCACATGAACGCCACACCGTTGAAGGTATTGGTGAAGCCCCCGCTGTTGGTCGTCTTGAGCGGGGTCTGCGTCGGCGTCAACGTCACGGTGCCCGTCCCCTCGCCGGCGGGGATCGCACCGTCGGGATACACCCAGATCACGCCCTGATTGAAGGTGATGCCCCCCGTGTACGTCTGATCCGGATTGAGAAGGTGCAGGAAGCTCGTGTAGGAGCTTGTCCCCGTGGAGAAACCGCCTGTGCCGGATATGGGCGTCTTCACCAGCAGGTAGTTGCGGTTGCGGTCGCTCTGGTTCCAGAGCGCAATCGGCGCATTGACAACGACGGGGATGTTCAGATTGTTGTGGTTGGCATCGCGCGGTTCAATGTTGTAGTCACCATAGAAGATATTCCGCGTGGGGCCGTCGAACTGGAAAAGCCAGTTCTTGTAGGTGCCGGCGAAATGATTTTCGAGGCCCGTGAAGCGCATGCCGCCCGCTCCGCTGAACGTCACCTTGCCGGTGCCCTGGAAAGTCGTGGTGCCGAAGCGCCACTGACCGCCCTTGACGACGATTTCGCCCGGCCCGACGATGGTCGAAGGCAGGTGGCCTGGACGATCCGTGTTCTCGCTCTCCTGCAGATGGAACGTGAGCGTATGGCCATTCAATTCGAGGCGGTCGCTTCCGAGGAACATCCATGACTCGACGTGACCTGTGGCGTCGGCGTCGAGAATCACCGTCTTACCCAGACAGCCGGTGTTGCCGTAGTTGCCCGTCACGCCATTGCCATAGCAGTGGAGTGCGGCCCCATAGGTGCCGTTGCCATTGCCGGCGATGTGGAAGATGCGGTTGGCGTTCATCACCGTGTTGGTGGTGAGCGACGTAACCGTGGCGCCGGCGCGCACGTAGACGGGTGCGAGGTCGTTGCTCTCCTTGCCGATCGAGTACCGCACCTCGGTGCGCAGTGCGCCTCCTTCCACGAAGACGCTCGCACCGTAGTTCGACATCGGCTTGTTCATCTTGAGGAGTCCCGCGCCGCGCTTGACGAGCGGACGGTCCTTGTCCACACCGCCGTTCAGCGTGGCGATCGAGACACTCTCGTTGTTGGCGGTGTTGTACGCCGTCAGCGCGCCTTCGATGAAGGTCTCGTCGGCGACGTCGAGGATGATCGGATTGGTCGTCGAATAAGGCGTCACGACGAGCGTACCTTCGCCGTCGATCACCGAACAGTTGCTGGTGGTGTAGGTGCCTACCGCCATCTTCTCTCCGCCGATTTTGGTCTCGTAAGCGGTGAGCGTCACGCCGGCGGCCAGGTTGAGCTTGCCGCCGGCAGCAACATCGAGTTCGCTCGCAAACGCGGCCGCGCCGGAACCGCTTTCGATCTTGAAGGTGCCGGTGGGGCCAACGTTGAGTTTCTGCAGCCGCAGGAAGGATGCACCCTCGGTGAGGCGCAGCGTGCCGTTCGACACCACGAGACGCCCCTGGTCCACAGGGTTGACCGCCTTGGCGATCGTGAAGACGTAGTCCGCACCGCCCGCCTGCTTCGCATCGGGGCAGAACGCAATGCCGGCCGAAGCGTAGAGCGAACCGGTGAAGCGCTGCTCGGCGAGTTTCGGCGTGCCCGTGAGGCGCACATAGAAGCCGCTCGTGCTGTCAGTGGCCGTAATACCGTGCGTCGTGTTGTCGACCTCGTTCGATTCGACGAGTGCGCCATTGGGCAGTTTGAAGTCTAAAACACTACCGGTCTTCGAATTGGTGGCCAACTTCAGCCTGAGTCCACCGTCATTCGACCCGAAGACGAACTCGTGTCCGCTCGCCGGACTCGCGCCATTGGCCTGGAACGTGCCGCCCATCAGGATCGTTCGCACCGGCTTATAGGGGGTATTGCCTTCGTATACAGGATGGAAGGTGCCAGACCCCCTCTTGATGAGCGTGATATTGGAGGAGCCAGAATACAGTTCAACGCACTTCTGGTTGTTGTAGCTGCCGCCGGCGCCGATGTCGACCACGAAGTCGCCCGTCCCCTTAACCGCCAGACCCGCCCAGGTGGAAACGTTTACGTTGTCCATCACCTTAAGTCCGACGCCGTTCGCAAGAAATCCGATGTACCCCTGGTGAATACTCGAAGAGGGCGCGGCGTTGAAGGTCATGCTGTTGAGGGGGTTCATTATGGCACCGTCCGGGTATGCGGACATCTGCCCGCAGCCGGCGTTGACGATCACATCGTCGCCTTCCTGCGGCACCTGGGACGGCTGAACGAGCTGGTCTTCCGCGTTCATCACCCGCCAGTTATCCACGTTGAACCAATCGTAGGCATATAGCGACTTGGTGCCGTGGAAATCGGCGTAGTACGTGGTACCGAACGCACTCCACGTCCAGCCCGCGACACACGCCGCGATTATCGAAACGATCCGTTCACAATGAACTCTCATCGTCAACCTCCCAGTTTTCGTTTTCTGACAAAGCCGGGTTACAGCACACTCCCACCGCTCGGACGAAGGCCCACACAGTACAACGCGGGCTCCAGGGGCGTCAACTGCACCGTCAACACCGAATGGCCCTAAAATTGATCGGGGGCGTATAAATTGATCGGGGTCGTATCGGGACATAGGGACAAAGGCTCTATCCAACCCCTTACCAAAAGCACCATTCGCCAACACGAACCTCTTCATCTTTGCGGCATCTTAGCAGGTTCCGCCTGATTGTTCAATCGCTCCCCGCCCTCCACAAACGCCTATTATCTCGATGTCTCGATACGTCCCCTGATTCTCCACTCGCACAATCGAACACTTATCTGAGGGACAGGGAAGCGACCCGGCTTCGGTTCAATGGATGCATAAGGCGCGTATGCGGAAACAAATTGAGTTTAAAGAAAATAGCAAACGCCCGCACGAAAATCGAACCGGAAAATCGCTTTATTTTTCGGCGGGACGGTTGCGGCTTGCCCGCCCGGTTTGTAAAATAAACCTGTTTATTTTCTGAGAGAAATGTCGGGCAGGGAGGAGCAGTCGATGAACACCTTCAAGCATACATGCACGCGCAATAAATAAGATTACTTGCAACACGGCTTCCGCCATCATCAACGCACCCCGCACGCTGGCCGGCATCATCCTGGAAATATCGCGACCGGTTTCTCCTTAAGCGGCCGACATAAAACAGACCGATAACCGCATCTCGGCCTTCAGCAACGCTCTGGCCTGATGGCCCGCTTGTTGCTGACCGCCGGCACGCCGGACCGCGGCGCGGTTTGATCCGCGCTTTCCGATTTGTCTTTTGACTTCCATCCCGAGGAGGCATCATGTCGATTTCTGGTGACAAACCCCCGCCGCGCGCGGCGGGCAGGCGGCCCGCGTGGGCCCGCGGGAAGTTCTTCCAGTGTTCGCTGGTCACGAGCGATGTGCGTTGGAAAGCGCCCTCCGCCGAGGGCGACGGCGCGGAAAAAGTGCTGGCTGCTTTCTTTTACCAGGTTCCCGCCGAGAACAGCCGGATCAATCTCGGCGTGCAGGTGGTCTGCAAGAGCCTGCCGCTGTACCTGGTGCTGGAAGGGATACCGAGCGCCTTTCTCGCGCTCAAGCAGGTCTGCCTGGCGTATGACTGCGTGACGGACGTAGCCGCCACCGGCGACAGCGGCTGCGTGGTCTGGTCGGATTCGTCGATCCAGCGGATCCTACGCTATGACCGGGTGGACCCTCAGTTACCGACCGCAGGCGCGATCCGGGCGCTACCGAGCTTCGCGACCGATGATGGTGCTCGGCAACGTACGCACAAAGAGACGCACAAAATTCAGACAAAAGGGGGCAAGACGTGGCACAGCAGGACATGATCGATTATTCGATCTAAACCTACGGAAAGGCCTGATTTACAGGGCTTTAGACATGAAAAAGCACGTGCTGACAGTATCAGTCACGTGCTTGAAATTGGTAGCGGGGGTAGGATTTGAACCTACGACCTTCAGGTTATGAGCCCGTAGTTATTTTGCGATTTTATTGGGCTTTTTTAAAATTATACCGAAAAAGCGTGAACAAAGCGTGAACATTTGGTATTTTACTCCCGTGATGATCGCATTGGATTGAACAGCATCACAGGAGGTGTTGCGATGGCTCTTGAACTGAAACCGAGGTCGAATTGGTGGTACGGGCGCTTCCGTGACGGGGACAAGGTCCGGCAGATCCGGCTGGAGGTCAAGGTCGAAGGCGTGCGGCCGGAACGGGCGTCGGGAACCGGCGACAAGATCTTTGAGGCGTCGCGCCGCCGGGCACAGCTCGATTTCGACAAACAGGTCGCCGACATGCGGGGCAACCCGCTTCAGGAACGGATGGTCCAGCGGCTGGCTGAGATCAAGACCGGGAAGAAGATCGAGTTCCCGAAACTGGCGGAGTTGGAGGGGTTGTGGCTGGCGATCCCCCGCCGGCGGCAGCCGAGCGCGCGGTACGTGGCCCGGTGCCTGGGCGTGCTGAAAGGCTTCGTGTCGTTCGTCGAGGAGAACCAGCCGACGGCAAAGGAGTTTGTCACGGTGACGCCGGAGACGGTGCGCGCGTTCATGGACGCGGCGTCGGCCCGGGGGCTGTCGCCGAAGACGTGGAACGATGAGCTGAAACTCCTCCGTACGACGTTCAAGCACCTCCACCCCCAGCTGACGGACGGGAGCAACCCGTTCAACGGGCTGGTGACCCGGACTTCGGAGCAGGTCCGGCGCGACCCGTACAGCGTGGATGAGCTGCAGTTCATCCTGCAGGCCAGCGAACAGGATCCGTTCGTCCGGCCGATCATCATCACCGGGATGTGCACGGCCATGCGCCGGGGCGACTGCTGCCTGCTCTCGTGGGAGGATGTGGACCTTAAGGAGGGCTTCGTGACGGTGAAGACCTCCAAGACCGGCGAGACGGTCGACATCCCCATGTTCCCCATGCTGCGTGACCTGTTGACGGAGGCGTATCTGGAGGCAAAGGCAGCCCTGCCCCAGCGGAAGCCCGGCCAAGGGCCCCAGCCGGAGCCCGAGGGGTTCGTATTTCCCGAACAGGCCGCCATGTACCAGAAGACGCCGGACGGGATCACCTGGCGCGTGAAGAAGGTCATCACCGAGGCCTTCAAGTTGAAGGCCGTTGCGGCCGGCGACATCTTCCCCGAGGCCGATCCGGAGGAGGTGCGCCGTAAGGCGCACGCCTACCTCGACAGCCTCGGTGGGCTTGACCGGGCGGCGCGGATGCGGCAGACGTTCGACCTCTACATGACGGGGCTGAACATCGATGCGGTCGCGGCGCAGACCGGGCAGAAGAAACCGACCCTCTCCAACCACCTGAACGAGATCGAGGATGCCATCGGGCTGGCCTTCATCCGGGGCAAGACCCGGCTATCGAAGAAGGACGCACTCCAGAAGGAGCGTGCCGAGGGCAAGGGCGAGCGCCGGGCGTCGGTGCGCGACTTCCACAGCTTTCGCGTGACGTGGATCACGCTGGCCCTGACCGCAGGGGTGCCGCTGGAACTGGTGCAGCGCGTGACCGGGCACCGGACGGTCGATGTCGTGCTCAAGCACTACTTCCGGCCGGGGCGCGAGGATTTCAAGCAGCGCATTCTCGCCGCCATGCCCAGCCTGCTCGCCGGGCCGTCGGAGGCCAAGATCGTTGAGACGGTCGATGCCAACGCGAAACTGGTCGCCGCGCTGGCCGGTCTGGAGGGACTGAGTAAAGAGGAACTGGAAAGGGTCGCCGCGCGCGCGAAGGAGCTGCTGGATAGGTCCTAACGATCAGGATGCCAAGGGGTGTTATGAAACGGGCGGAGAACTACGACGACATCCGGCCGCTGATTCAGTTCTGCAAAGACGGGCGGGTGCTCGAGGCGCTGCAATGGGTGAGAGACGGAAAGCCTCTCGACCCTCCCCCTATTCCGCCTAAGAGCTCAAGAAAGCGGTCTCCGCTGCAATACGCCATCGAGTCCGGCTGCCACAGCATGGTGCAGGTACTGTTGGAGGGCGGAGCCGAAGTCGAACAGAACGCCCGTTACGACGCCTTGCTTGACGCGGTAAGGTGGGAGCGACTGGATTTGATCAAGCTGCTGGTCGAGCACGGTGCCGACGTAAGACGAATCAGCATGTGCGAGGTCTTCTGCATCTGGGATCCGGCGATCATCGAATTCTTCGTTGAGCGGGGGGCGGATGTGGAGACCGACAACCCCCTCGCCTACGCACTCAGTAGGCGTATCCGGACGGCCTTGGGCGTTTACAAGCGTTTCCATGCGATTGTCCCGGACTTTAAAAGGCAGTTGGACCACGCCCTTCGGTATCACTGCAAGAAGGGGGACCTGAAATGGGTTTCTCTGCTGCTGTGGGCTGGGGCCGACCCGTATGTCGGCGGCCAAAGCGATCCCGAGTACTCGTATGTCGGGGATGACGATGCCTGCGCGATCGAGTACGCGATCATCTATGGGCACTTGGACATCTTGCGGATGAAAAAGATGCCACATGACCCGAGACGGCCGAAGGCGTTCATGTGCCTCGAATGCGCTTGCGGTTCCAAGAGTGCGTCCTATGCCGCGTGCCTGCTGGAACTCGGATACCCGGTCAACGACCGCGCGGACGGAACATCCTCGCTTGTCGCCAGCATTTATAGCAAAGTGCCCACCTATTTCACCCACATACCGCCGAAGGACGGCCACGGCTGGATCATCAACCGTCACACCGACTCGGCTGCGGTAGCCGAGAAGACGCAGATACTTGAGCTGATCCTCAAGCATGGGGCGCGGTGGCAGCCTGTCGATAAGAAGGAGTATCAAGGCATGCGGAAGGCCATGAACCAGATGGGCGCTGGCTCAACGCTTGATTTCGTGAGGCTCATGGTGAAGCACAAGGCATGCGACCGCGCTGCGCTGGAAGAGCTGTTTCGGCCCGAGTCTTTACGGGTGCACTGTTGGGAACATATCGGGGAGATCTACGACCTGATCGAGCAGCTAAGTTAACGCTGAAATCATCTGCAAGGAAGCGAAACAGATCACAGACATCGGTAAGCCGAGGCGACCGCGAATGAGGCGAATCTGGCGAGCCCCGCTGTCGGGACCGCCTTTGTACAAAGTCAAACTACGACCCTTCGACGCGCTACGACCCTTCGACGCGCTACCCTTCGACGCGCTGCGACCCTTCGACGCGCTGCGATCCTTCGACGCGCTGATTCATCCGACCGAACAACAATGTCTCAGTAGAAGAGTGTTAACGTAACTACGGTGCTACGGAATAAACTTCACTGGCGACTGTCATGCAGACCACAGGACATGATGGTTGCTCGTCGGCTCCATCTTCTGAGGCCACAATGATGTTGGCGGAAAGAATACGTAGGCGCTGACCTTGCCGGAAGACGAGGTCGGCTTCCTTCGATTGAAAGAAGATGCGTGACCCAACTGCAAGTTCTGCGCACGATTCAACTACCGCGCTCCAGCCTGTCACGCCCTTTCGTTCCAAAAGTTGTATCTGCACATCGGCAAACTGTGCGGATTTCGAATTCGCTGTTCTGGACTTCGCCCATTGCCAATAATCGTCGCACAAATGACGGACTCCACAAAACGCGCAATTCTCCAATGTTGGTGTGGCTTCAGGAGGAGCAGTCTCGAGTCTTTTGAGTGCAGAGGATGAACGCGCCTTGATCCAGGACTCCACCGATTGGAGTTCATCCAGCCCCAAGGCGGGCACCCTTACATCCTCAGATCCGTACGATAGAACCAAACTTTCTGCTGGCCTCGCTACCGGATTCAACTCGGCGTCCTTCCACCACAGCACTGCGTAAACGCGTATTTGTAGCGAGTGATCGTCCCGAGCGTCTCCTGTTTTAAAGTCTCGGATTTCACAGTGCTTCTCCGACAGTGTGATTAGGTCCACCACGCCGCGCCAATTGAGTTCACGCGCGTTCAATTGTACCTCGCTGTAAGACCCATTCGGCAAAGCCCCTCGCCGGACTTTTGGCATAACCTCTTTAACAACATTCCTGTGTGAACTTGCCGATCGAGGTTCGAGATGCACACGACTGATCAAACATTGAACTTTTGTCCGAAGCATGGGCAAATGGGCCTCTAGGCTGCGACGGACCTCGTCAATGCGAGAAACAGCCCGCGGATTGCCCTCGAACCCGAGGAGTGCTCGTCCGATGCATTGCGACACAACATCAGAGAAACCACCTAGGTCCCGCAATACGCGAATCACACCCGCTGCCCCTTGTGATGGGTCTACTTCCGCTGCCAGCGCACGTGTTATCGTTTCGACTGCTAAATGTACGACAGTGCCCTTCAAGGCAGCCGCGTTTAATGCCGGTGGATACCCTATTCCTTTCCATACCTCCGGGTATGACCCATGTCCCAATGCCCACCGTCTTGGGCATGTCTCGATTTCTTTGAGCGTCGAGAAAGATAACACTTCTGGGGCGTTGGGCCACACTGCTGGCACACTGGCTGTGCTTAACACTCTCCTAGGCTCAGTACTCATTTGACTACCTTACCAACGATATCAGTTGACTGGTGGCCGTTGGCAAGTTTCTGCGGATGACAATCTCATCGCAAAGAAAGACGGGGATCGATGGGCAGTATTCCTTTAAATCCCGAATACGCTTGTCATGGGTGTAATCGGGTGTGAGCGGCCCATGTACTGCAACAACAAATTGGCTACCGTCACTCCTCTCAATGCAGATGGGCGAAGTCACTTCTCCAATTCCAGCAACTTTAACTGGTTTGTTCCGATAGATACGAAGACCGGGTTGGTCCTGGCGGCTAAGGTCTTCGAACAGAAGATCCGTTGACCGGTTTATTCGATTATCGTCTAACGCCGGAATGGTCCCTCCTAGAGTATAGCGCAGCAAACTGGCACCCACTTGCCTATCAAGCAGATCGTGTTCGAACTTATTTTTGTAACTTCGCAGGCACCTGTAGCACGACCTATCGCAATTCTCCGGACAGTTTTCAAGAATTCGTAACGCCTCATCGAACACTGCTATTTTCAGATCACCAACGCGCCGCGCAAAGCCTGCGCCCCCTGGAAGCGTGTCATATAGATAGATTTCTGCTTCACATCCATCACGCCCGGCATCCGTGAGAGCTGGCCGGTATTCGGCTTGGAGCTCACCAGGTTCTAGTCCAAGGAGTTTGCAACCCGCCTTTGTGAGAGCTTCAGCAACCGTGCGCAATGCTACATCTGTAGCACGAAGCCCAGGTGCGAGCGTGACTGGAGGGCTTACCCGCAAAGAAACAAGAAGAACATCTGTTATGAAATCTGTGCCAAGCACGAGTCCTTTGGACGCGTGACCCCCAGGGCAACTCGGATCTCGCTCATCAGGATACGGCTTGGGATGGGTGGCAGACACGTTACCATTGGGTACTACTGACGGCTCGATACGGCCGCATTTCGTACAATATGTGTAACCCTCTCGCCTCGGCCCCCGGTTGGTCACAAGCAAGTGCTGTCGCATGTGATGCACGCGGAGGCTTGCGGTGACATCAGCCCAATCACCAGCACATGCCGGTGACGGTGCCGTTAGTTTTGCGCGGGTTGCATAACTTATCGCGGGCAGATCATCCGGAGACGTGCCCACGGCCTTATCAACGGGATGCGCAAACCCCGATGGCCGTAGCCAATAACTGGCAGGTCCAAAACTGCCCTCGTGTCCACACGCCTCGCAGTCGCGCGATTCACCGCGATGACCTTCGTTCAAGGCAAAAGTACGTGCATATCCGCAATAGTTGCACTCATAATACAGCCTGCGACGCTGCCAAGCGTCATAGTTTACACCCTTCATCGGAGAGTATATGGCACCGGATGTCCAGAGTTTGTTCCCGATCCAGACCTCTTTGCCTGGCGCATACTGCGACAGGGCAACAGCAAGACCCTGTGACGGTGTGAATTGAAACACCGGGCGATACCGCGTGGATAAATCCTTATCGAACACATGGAATGTGGCGACGTCAGTCGGAAATGCATATCTCGGCAGAACCGCTTTGTAGAGCAGACGATCCAACAGATTCTCCGAGGCTGGATTACGCACTGAACGTTCCTCCCCCTCCTCTTCTGCTATTTCTATCTCGTCCGTCTCTTCTTTATTGTCACCATCAGACTCTTCTTTGTTACCCGGTACGTAATCAATTGCAGCGTCAATCGACGCGATCGTTTCATTGACCAGTTCTGCCAATAAGCGTTCCCTATCGCTTTGTTCAAGTTCAGTTGGCAACCAATCTGAAACGTCCAACTTCAACTTAGTTTCATTATTCTTAAGCCATGTAACGAAATCCTCTCGATTGAGCAACGTGTTGTTTTTTTTGAAATCGGAAACAGTTCCTAAAACAGCGAAGAGTTGTGGCTGATCTTCCGGTTCGATGTGTGGAAGCTTATCTTGGTGATAACGTTGAAGGATGTAGGCTGTTACGTGCCTTTGAACAATGTCTACGTTATCGAGTGTCAGAATAGGATCATCGACAGGGCCTCGGATCATCTCATCGGGATGCGTGAAGTAATGCTCGTCATGGCTATCCGCGCTCCCGAATGCCGTTACGGTGGCCACAGCATTTCCCCGCCTGCCAGCACGACCAGCTCGCTGTTGGTAATTGGCTCGAGCCGGGGGCATGTTGCGCAAAGAGACGCCGGTCAGGGTGCCAATGTCGATGCCGACCTCCATAGTGGTCGTGCAAGATAAGACATCAATCGCGGGTCGTTCTAGCCCTTTGTCATCAATTCCGAGGTCCACATCCTGGAACAGCAACTCGTTTTCCTCCGCCTTTGAGAAAATCTGGTCAGAATGCGCCGAATTGAGTTGAGCAGTATGTTCTGCAGCAATTAGGACTACCGGCGAAACAGGGGGTTTTTGTAGAGCACCGACAGTGCTCTCCCGATAAAATCCTTTACGGGCGGAAAACACCCGGTCATTATCAGGGTCAATTAAGACTGCCGATTCTTTGCCACAATTCACACATTGTGCACTGCCAGGAAATGGGCGTTGCGTTGTCTTACAGGCCGTACAGTAAGCCCAATCGCCACCGACCCGTAAAGACAGTTCTCCGCCTTTCAGACGGTACTTGTCAGCGGCCATTGGGTCCGTAAACAGTGCAAGCAACCGAGGCAGCCATTGCTTTTGGAACAACACTCGACTTGTCTTGTCCGCAAGCCACTTGTCTATCTCTTTAAAATTGCCGCTATGCTGATTTACGCTTTTCTGAAACCAGTCGATAGGCATCTTGCTAAGCCAGAAGCCAGAACGTTGCCAACAACGCAGCCAGAAACGTGCAAGCGCCAGTTTCTGCTCTGGTGTTGTCACGCGATTAGGAATGTCTGGCAGCTTTTCGAGAACACTCGAATGAACCTTCCGTTCAACGATTGACGCCAGGGCGAGTGCCTCTAATCCGTAATACCGATCTGACAGGCATTTGACAATACTCTGCAGAAGCGCCTCAGGCGAGGCCTCATTACGGATTGCCATGAAAAGATCGAGCATCGCTGCGTCAGACATCAAGGAACCCGACCGAATCTTCTCATCGACAATTTCTTCAGCGTGAAAACTCTCTCCGGCCTTCAGTTCCGGGCGCAGTCGTACACAAAGTTCGTTTGCGGCAATTAGCACTGCAAGATACAGATCTTCGAGAGAGAGATGAGACGCAAGAAGGTTGACGCCTTGCAAGCGTTTGAATCCTGCAACGAGAAGGGGCCGTAGTGCATCCTGTGTTGAGTAGTTTTGCAGGTGGGGAGCAAGCCTGGCCGCCATTTGACGAGAATCTGAAAAAATCAGAACCTTCCGTCCCCGGAGTGGTGCCATCTTCAGATTCCGCGCCGGACTTCCATTTGGAGGCTGCACCTGCAATTGTTTGGTGATCAATGCCTGGAATGGCTGATCGCCCTTGGTCTGGTGGTCTTGTACCGATGACCTTCCGAACTTTGCCGATTGATTACATACACCGCACGGCACAAATTCTCCCAATCTTGCCTGTGTTCCAACACTCTCATCGCATTCTTCGGATTGCGTACGGTTCTTTCGGAGATAGACCTGCCGCATGCGTTTACCGAGTTCATGGGGATTGAGACGCCCAGTCACTAGATCGTACTCGGCCGGCTCCACATCGGCTATGCCCGGATCTTCAAGCAGCAGATCCAGCGGTTCGAGTTCATCGTACTTTCCAGACAACGTCCGAAAGGCACCACCAGATTCGGGCCACAGGAAGTCCGGCTCATTAAGATTGTCTGTATATGCACGGGCATACGCACTGCCACAACTGCGACAGGTATATAACTCTAAAACACGTGCCCCACAGCCACAGGAATCCCTCGGTTGGCTGTAGAGTTTTCCACACGGACCCCCGCGCAAACCGGTCTCGAGTTCACTACAGTTCGGATCCATACAGGCCCACAGGCCAGGAAGACCGCGGTAAAACGAATGTACGCGACATGGGAGTAGCCCTGGTGCAGTGGGGTCTGTCCGCGCCAGACTGCCTAAGGCTGTCAGAGCAGTCACCGCCTGCGCGGTGATCGAAGCATTGGTTCCCTCGAACAACTGCTCGCCAAGTTCATTTAGCGGCTGCGCAGCCGTCATCGTCCTGTTGATGAGTCTTACCATCGGGGGATAGTCGACCAGCGCCCCGTACAACACAGGTCCGAGGTCGCCGTGGTTGTCTTTTCCACGAAACTTTAGGAACTCTTTAACGGAGTCTAGGCGTTTTTCGTCTGATTCGGCCCCATAGAATGCGTCAAGATCAATCGCCGCCAATGATTCGGCGTCCTTTACATTTCCGCACCTGTCTGGTTGCTTAAGATCAAGTTTCCCCCATATGGTCGTAAAATCGCACTGCTGCTTGCCTGTGAGTTGTGCGCCGAATTCCGACGCTTTTGCCCTGTTCTGGAAACTAGCACTCGTGCATATTACCTGGAGCCTTTCCGGCTCTATTCCTAGCCGCGAGCGCAATCTTCGCACCAACAACGCCACCTCTGCGCCACCAGCTCCTCGATATAAGTGGGCTTCATCAAGCACGAGAAGAAAACGCTCGTCCGGATTCCGCTCCAGCCAATCCCGAGTTTGATCGAATATCGGTCTTTCCAATGGGCGCATGAGCATGTATTCAAGCATCGAGTAATTGGTCACCAGGACATCCGGAGGAGCCTCCTGTACCTCGTGTCGAGTGAAGAGTTCCGCGTCCTGTGGCAGCGTGATGCAACGCTTGAAATCCCCCGTTTTAGGATCTTGCCAACGTGAACTCGGTGCGCCAAACCACTGGATCAGGTCCGGCTTAGCTGGCCATTTCCCCCGCTTCTTTAACTCTGTAACGAGACGTTTTGCAGCCTCTTGTTCTGGGGACACGGGGCCTTGCGAGAGTTCCAGATTATGAACGTAGTAGTTGGCAATCGCTTTGAGACGTGTCTGGTCTTTCGCCGCACTACGTACGCCAGGATATAGCGTCCGGCTAGTGTAACTTGCGAAGCGAGCCGGTCGCCCAGACCATTCCTTGAACTTTCCCGTGACGCGGCTGTCCCCGAAAATACGCCGAAGGCGACCGAGTTGATCGTTTACAAGGGCGTTCATTGGATAAAGGACTAGAGCACGCACCGCTGCGGTCTCTCCGAACTTCGAACCAGTTTGCGCAGCCTCTCTAGCAAGTTTTCCCAAGATGGGAAGAAGAAAACACTCTGTCTTTCCAGATCCTGTCCCCGTCATGACCACAAGGCTACGGTCATGTAGAAGGCTTTGTTCAACCGAATCGGCCTGATGCTGATAGGGCGGGTCGTGGATCAACTTTGGCATTCCGCTTCCCGACTTCGCTATTGAACGGAAAAGCTCAAGCACACTTGCCGGAAGACCAATATCCGCAAATGCTTTTCCGGAGACATAACGCGGTGTACTTTCCAAGTATGGGCGCTGGTGAATTACACCGATTTGATCAAGTATGCGCCGGCGCTGCTCAATAATCGCAGGATTACTAATATGGTAAGTTGCTTCGATATAATTCCGCAAAGCCTCATGCAATTGAGCGGTTGTCTGTCCAATAGTTAACTGCATTTGATCTCCAGTTCTTCCCTGTGTCAGGAGGGTGTTTCAACTAGCCACAAGTCCTTAGTTAAGAATGCGATCTCTTCTTCGATCTCATCCGCGCTGAATCGGTATGCAAAAAGACACCTAGCTGTCGTCACCGGCTCGCCGATGGCGTCCAATCGGCGGCGTGCCCACATCGCTATGGGGGAGAAGAATTCCACTGTAAAAAAGCCATCAGTTGACCGGCGTTTTCGGAAAACCTGGGGAACGCCTCGCAGGAAGTCGATGGCCGATTGTATCCGCCACCCTTCATCGCACCCGCGCATATGCGCCGTATCAACAGGAAGGTCTAGGATTCGAACAGGGCTCCCGCCTCGAAGTTCTGTAAGGCACCAAAGGTCCGCTCCATAGGTCCGGGGGCGACGGGTGACGAAAACTCCGGTTTGATCAGACGGTACAACCCATCGCTTGCTGTAGTAATTGACGGGCCGGTCTGGGTCAAGAAGAAGTAAATCCGAGATCGCACCACATTGCGGTTCGACCTTTAACCGAGTTGTGATTTTATCCAACAACTCGCGTGGCTTCTGTGCGTCAGGAGCCTTCATCCATTTTATGAGAGGCCGTTCTATAAAACCCAGATCTTTAAGTTGCCCGGAGACGTCGTCTGCGGCATTTTTCGGGATTAACCGAACATGATTCAAATACTCTATCGACTTTTCCAACGTACGTGTGAACGGTGTGATGCCGTCAGGTGCCACACCGAGCACCAATACGGAACCGCTCGTTCGACGAACAAAGCTTGGAGGTGCGGCATAGAGAAGCACGCCTGTTGTTTCCTGGTTCGTGTTGCTTTGTAACTCGAGCAAGTCTCCGTGTGCGACCAAGGCTTCCAGCGTTTGCTCGACTATTTCTGGCATTTCATGTTCGTCATGAAGAGCATAGAGAGGGTCAAGAACGGCCCGAATCAGCGTCCGCTCCGTACATGGACAGAGAAAAGATGATGCCCGTCGCAACGCACATGCAATCGCCTCGGTGCTAGCAAGGTTAAGACAGGTAGCGTCGAGGCCCAACGCATCAACCGAAATATATTCTACGCGTTCTGGTGCCACAACTTTCACGACCACCTCCAGTCACTTAAAAACAGATCACGGCCGTGTGTTAGCGAAGGATTTCGCACGTTGACTAAAGCGGCTACAAGTCTTGTCGCACGGGCGCACCCCGGATTGTCGAGCAATTGGGCTACCAAATCTCCGGTCCTGGTATTAGCCCAAGCAAGAACGCCGGCGGGCCAGTTCGCCAGCCGCAAAGTGAATTCACAAAGAAGCTTTGGATCGTTAGCCACCTGACCCTTATTGTGAAACCCAAGATAAGGCAATGAGAGTCCTTTTAAATGTTCCACACGTTCGCGTGGCGTTGCTTCAATCAAAAATTCTGCATCCTTAGCAATGGCCTTCGCAAGCGGCATTTCCTTCGGTGGAAATCCCTCTAGAATTGTGTGACACGCCACACCGGCAGATTGCATCGATGCCGTTCTTTCCACGCCCCCCCAGCGCTCGCCGCAGATCAGTTGGAAGAGTTGCATATAAAGGGCTGTGAGCACCTGCCCTCGAAGATTATTTGAGACAACATCGCCCGTGATACGAGCCCCCGTCCATAGGTCCAAAGAACGAATCAAATCAAGGATAGCGCCAGGGGTTCGCGTGCGAGCACACAGATTTGGGTTAACGTTCAGGTCAGTAAGCGCTCTAAGCTGTTGCGGCGGAATTACTATGGCTTTATTATGTTCGCCCGAACTAACAACGTACATGCCGCTGCACACTTCGATACCGTTACCCGTTGTAAAAGATGACGCGTTTTTCGACTGTGCAACGTCTGGTTTCTGAAAGGAAACGTAATTCACCTGCGGATCTGTCGCACCTGTATGATCGACAACTTTCAGATAATAGCTCTGCGCTTGGCGGCGCAATGCCCAGCGTACGGGCGCGAATTCGCGTTCTGCTGTGAGAACAAAGTCCCCAAGATCTCCTGCCGCAAATCGTAACTCGCAGCGCTGAGCAAGATCGTAGGAATTCTGACACTGCCGATCAACTCGCCATTTATCAACAACCGCACTCCAGTTTTCGGCACGCATGGGCAACGGGATTCCAGCGACTTCTTTTTGGACGCGCGGCAGTTTTTCGCCTTGGTCGTATAGGCTGAATGTGCAACGGATATTTCGCCCCTTTGGCCCATAAGCCTCGATATTGACGCCGCCTCCCCACAAAGCTTCAAGAGATGGCGTCGGCGGGTCCGCCATAATAAGAAGCGCCCCCCGTGTATTGCTTTCCGGATGCCAAATACTTCGTTCCCGAACCTGAATGATTAGGTCTTCTGAAATGCCAGTGAATCTGCCATGCGCATCATGCACTTTTACAAGAAGCGTGTGTCTTCCGACAGGCAAGCCAGGTAGCTCAACGAACACTGGAGCCCCCGTCTGCGTGGGGGTAACATCGATTCGACGTTTGCCTAGTTGAAGCGTGAATTCACCGACATCAGTATCAGCCTTGACACCCACACAAGGGGTGTCACCAGAGAGCCATTCGACATTGCCTTCCCCGTCCCATTTTGTCGGAGCAAGCCCGGCGGGCCAAATACGAACAGTGCTCGCAAGGCTTAACCCAATCGCCTTAAGGGCATCCTCCGTTTCTCGGGTGATCGACTCTGGCAAATTTATGAAGACAGCATTCACGCCTTCACAACTGAGTCGTGTCGAGCGAATTGCGGACACAGCACTCTTGGCGTTGTCTGATTCACTTATCAGAACGTACCGATGCCCGGACCGGACATGTTTACCTCGCAATTCATATGCCTGGCCGTCTTTTGCAATGCGGAACAACCAAACGGGTCCAGGACGCAAGTTACACCCTGTTCCAAGAAGGTAGGCGAGTTTTGCGCTGGGCTGCTCGAATTTAAGTAGCGGAACATCACGCATTGGCCATCGCAGCAATTGCACCTTCTGAGTTCCGTAGAGCAGTCGTCCGCGTGCCAAAGGTCTTTCGGATGAACCGGTTACCCGACAGCGCGATACGAGTAATTCGTTACGAAGTCCGGGGTGCCTTGCCAGCACGCTCCCGAAGTCTGGCAACTCGACATGCAGATCCCAGTCATATTCACCAGAAACGCTTGGACATAGCAACAGTCGTGGTTCAAGGCCCAGTTCAGGCACAGGAGCGGCACCATCATCTACATTTAGTCGCACCTTGCCTTGTCCCTGTGCTGTGGCAAGTCGCAATTGTTTCTTTGCGCACTCCTGTGCACCTGCCATCCAAGCGCGAGAACACCGTTCACGATTAAGGTCAGCACCAATACGCTGCAACGTGGAGGGGAGAATCAGAGAAACATCTTGCTCCTCATCCTGGAGAAGTAAAGCTGCTGCTATCTGGCCGAGGAGGAGAGGCTCTTCGGCAAACTGTCGAAATCTGGATGATGTTCCTTGACTGTGACGCGCAATGAGTTCTCCAAGGTGGCATGGCGAGAACAATACGCCTGCCGAGATTATATTCCGAAGTTCGTATAGTAACTTGGCGAACTGCCGTTGGAGATCCTGCGGGAGAATCGCATGTGTTATTGGCCAACAGATGATATTAAAATGGGAAGCCCATGTCCCCATCGGTTGCGCACCGTTGAAGAGTTCCTGGAAGTCTTGAAAGCAGCGGCGCATCCAGTTTCGATCACCGTTCACATACCAGCCCGGCGTTCGGTCTTCGAATGTCTGCCAATATTCGTCTCCAGAAAAGCGATATCCCAGTTCCGACGCATAGACGATCCACGGTAATCGATGTCGCCATACAGGCGCACCATTCGCGATCTGGGCGCGTACGCCATCACTTATGACCGCCAAGTCATTGTCATTCAGTCCATGTTCAAGGGCAAAAATCGGATGGTGACTTCCGATCTCTTTGCGTCGGCTATTTCGCAGAGATTCGAAATGCTCCTCCAGACGCTTTTGCCACGCACTTAAGACAACGTCTGTATCCGGCATCTTGGTGTCACCCTCCCCCACTAGAGTTCTTACCCTCAAGCCTGTAAAAAACTTCTAAACATCCCCCCCCCATACCCGGCCATCACCGTCTTGTGGTATGTTATTAATTTTAGGCTGGACAAACAAGGATGTAAACATGGGATACGAAGAAATAGTTGGCGAAAACAAGTGGTACTCACTGGCAGCGTGAAGTGAAGACCTAGAAAATCGACTCCATCTGTCACCCCGCAAACACTACCGAAGAACGCGACATTCTTTTTTTTGTCGCCTCCGTTAATTCTGAGCGTGTCGCGGGAATAATGTAAATGGAGATGCTTGCTATGGTGAGCGCAGCAGCACAAGCGCAAGTCTGGCATTGACATCCGGTGCTCTTTTTGGTTTAGTTATAGTGATTAGTTGACGGTGGTTCACGCAGAGGCCCTAATAGCGGCCCGTTAAAAAGTGAGCAACTTGGCATGAGCCTCCGCCATCAGTTTGGAGGTTTATCATGCACAAGAATGCTGTCGACGACGAAATGGATCTTCTCTCTACCGCCTTATCAGGCGGCCCCCTCGCAAGTGACGCCCTGGAATCTGTGCGTAAGCATTTCTGCGGTGTAATTTCTTCTCTCGCGCGACGGTACGCGTACGATCACGAGTCGTCAACGGAGCTCGTCTCTGAGGGAAATCTGGCCTTAAGTGAGGCTCTTCCTCTTTATGACCGCACGCGCGGTGTGCGTTTGGGCACCTACATTTATCAGCGCGTGAACAGCCGGATGCAGCATTGGATCCGGACTCAGCAACGTGCCCTCTCCCTGCTCAGCCACGACTCCGACCGCAAGCCACGTTCCTTGGATGAAGAGCTTGACGCCGGAGACGATGGGGTGGTGACTCTGCATGAGCGCGTGCCGGCAGATCAAGACCCTCCCTTCTTTACCGCTCACGTTGGCCTGATTGCCGGTTTCGTCAGAAACGCTGTGGCCCGATTGACCGAACGTCAGGCCGAAGCGCTACGGTTGCGTTTCTGGAGCGAGTTGTCCCCATCTGAGATCGCTGAGCGGCTTGGTGTTTCCCGGCCGCGGGCAACCATGCTGATCCAAAGCGGCCTGGCCAATCTGCGCACCGAGTTGGCTTTCTTGAATTGAGGAGCTTCCCCGGCGTGGTGTGTGGGCACACGTCGGGTGATTGGTAACGCCCACGAAACATCCAGAGGCCCCAATATGGGTCCGATAAGGAGAGCAGAAAGATGACGACGAAAAAGAACAGCAATGAGACGGCGGAGATCACTCCGAAGGTGTTCGACGACACAGACTACGAGCGCCAACACAAGTACGTGGAAGAACTGAAGAAAAAGGGCGACGCCAGCTTCAGCCTTGTAGCGGCGGAAGCGTTTGTCGAGGGGATGCGGGACAGTGGTTACAAGTCCACGGGTACTGCAATCGACGAGTTCATTGACAACTCGATGCAGGCACAAGCTGGGCGCGTGGATGTACTGTACGAGGTGGATAGCGCCGGTGGGAACAAACACGAGATTTCGAACATCGCGGTGATCGACGACGGACACGGGATGGAACCGGAGATGATCCGGGCGTCGGTCTTGTGGGGCGGCACGCACCGGGCGAATGATCGAACAGGTTTCGGACGTTACGGGTTCGGGCTCCCGAGTGCTGCGGTGAGTATGGCTAAGCACTACGAGGTATTTTCTCGCACAAATGGGTTTGGTTGGCACAAGGTCGTCATCGACCTGCCCGACATCTGTTCGGGCAAGCACACCAACGCCAGTGGAATCGTGGTGGCGCCGCCGGCAGTAGAAGCGGAACTGCCAGACTTTGTTAAGGAGTACCTGGGCAAGCGGAAGTTGACTCACGGAACGGTGATTCTGTTGGTGAACCCGGACCGATTGAGTTCGGGGTTCAGGAAGCCGAACGGGTTTCACAAGGCGCTGACGCAGCACCTCGGGTTGATTTACCGCCACGTTTTACGGAACTGCGCCGTCTATGTGAATAACGAAAAGGTGCAGCAGGTCGACCCTTTGTTCCTTGACCCCGCCGCGCGGTTCTATGATGTCGGGAACGGTGTCATGGCGGAGGCGCGTGAGGAGTTCCAGTTTGAGGTGAAGTCACTGAGCGGGAAAGTGGGGGCCGTGCGCGTGAGGTTCTCGCTCATGCCAGTCGGATTCCAGAATGGTGGGGACGTTCTCGTCGATGCCCAAAGGAATTTGAATCAGCGATTTCCCGTGATGAGGGATAACAATGCTCACTTCATCGTTTGTCGTGCCGGCCGGCAGATCGACCTGATCGCAAGGGCTCAGTTTTCAAAGGACGCGTACAATCGCGTGCTCGACACTTATGACCGTAACTGGGCGGTAGAGCTGGATTTTGATCCCGTTCTTGACGAGGACTTCGGAATTACGGTCAACAAGCAACAGGTTGCGGTATCGGAGAGGCTCTGGGCGATCTTCGACGACAGAGGTCTAGGACAGATGACCAAGGCTCTGTGGGAAAGCTTAGCTAAGATCCGCAAGGGGAAGAAAGCCGAGGCAGATGCCGCTGACAAAACGGCAAAGGAATCCGAACAGATCATGTCGGAAACGGACAAGTTTATTCGGAAACCAGTGAAGCCATCGCCGGAAAAGGAAGAAAAGGCGAAAGAACGTGTCGTAGAGGAGGCGAAAAAGAAGGCGGAGGAGACCGGCAAGCCGGCCGAGGAACACCTCGAAGAACTGGCGAGCCAGACCAAGGCCGAACCGTACAAAGTCCTGCTGGAGAGCAAGGAAAGCGCGCCTTTCTTCCGGATGGAGCTGTTTGGTGCACAGAAGCGGCTTTTCATCAACACGGCTCACGCGTTCTACTCGGATCTGTATGCTGGTCCGGACGCAACGCGGCGATTGAAGACGGCACTTGAGCTGCTGCTGTTTTCAATCGGGTCGTGCGAGCTTGACGCAACGGAAGACATGGAACTGTTCTACCAGGTAGAACGCGCTGAATGGTCAAAGCGGCTTAAGGTGGCCATGACGCTGCTCGACAGGCGTGAACCCGTGGAGGAAGCCGAATCGGCGGAAGCGGCTGCGGCCGAGACCGAAGGGTAATGGTTCTATTTTTGAGAGGGGCAAACGCCCCTCCCCGCCCTAATCGGAAAGGTGGCAGGCCGTGAATACGCCGATCGTGCAGTTGCAGCAGTTCATTCAGGCGATTCGTGACGCGGGATACCGCGGCACGTGGTCGGCTTTGGCCGAGCTGGTTGACAACGCCTTTGAGGCCGATGCCCGACGCGTTGAAGTATCGCTTGGAAGAGACGCGCATTATCACGATGCGCCGATCATTACGGTTCTTGATGACGGTCACGGAATGACTGCCGGAGTACTTGAAGTGGCGCTCCAGTTTGGCGGTAGCAGTCGCTTCGGGCGCAGGTCAGGCACCGGACGTTTCGGGATGGGTCTGCCGAACAGCTCGGTCAGTCAAGCCCGACGGCTCGAGGTGTATACGTGGACGAAACCGGGGCCGGCTTGGTGGTCCTATCTGGATGTGGACGAAATACGGGACGGTTCGCTTTTCGAAGTCCCCAAACCTGTTCGGCGTAAGATACCGACGGAACACATTCAGGTGCAAAGCGCAAGTGGGACACTGGTTGTCTGGAGAAAATGTGACAGGCTTTCGCTCAAACGGGAGTCGAGTCTGACAAAGCGACTACGAAGGGAGCTAGGGCGCGTATTCCGGATGATTCTGTGGGATGGTCGGAAGTTGTCGGTAAACGGGGAAAAGGTGCAACCAATCGACCCCCTGTTCCTGCGAGAAGGTGAGAGTCTACGAGGGGCCAAGATGTATGGCCCGGTGATGGAGTACGACGTCAAGGGGGCGGAGCTTGGAGCTGTCGGCCAGAGCAAGATCAAAGTCCGTTTCGCAGAGCTTCCCGTAAAGGACTGGGTGGGTAAAACAAACAAGGAAAAGCGAGACAAAGGCATCAGCAAAGGAGCCGGAGTGTCAGTGCTTCGTGCAGGCCGCGAGATTGACTTCGGCTGGTTCTTCATGGGCGATAAACGTAGGGAGAACTACGATGACTGGTGGCGTTGTGAGATCGAATTCCAGCCGGAGTTGGATGAACTCTTTGGCGTGACTCACACGAAGCAGGGCATCACGCCTTCTGAGACGCTGCTTGATCTGCTCTGTCCCGACTTGGAGCAAGTGGCGCACAAGCTGAATACGCGCGTGCGTGCGACGTTCATGAAAGTGAAGGAAAAAAAGGTACTGCCATCGGAGCGCCGTGCCGCTGAATGCGACAACCTGTTCACTCCACCTCGTTTGTTAAAGACACTTGCGGCTGGTGAAAAGAGTCACGACTCTCCAGAGGGCGCAGGCCGGAATGCAACGGGGATGAGCTACCGACTGGCCGTGCAGCAGTTGGAGGTACCGGACTTCTACGTAGGTGAGATTCGAAGTTGGGGGCTTCAACTCGTGCTGAACGAGCAGCACCCATTCTGTGAGCGGTTCTATGCCCCATTGGTGCGTTCCCGGCAGTGTGACGCGCGGCATGTCAGCAAAGCGCTTGAGCTCCTGTTCTTTGCTGCGGTACGTGCTGAAAATACTTTTGGGAAAGAAGCGGAGCGTATCGTGTTGGCGAAATTCAGGAAGCAGTGGAGCAATGTGGTGGCGGCATTTTTAGCATGAACACGAAATTTATGACAATTGAGCCCTTATTGGAGCATAGCGAACTTCCGATGTTCGGCAAGTTCTGTGGACGTGTCGCCAGAATCTCCAAGAAAGGCGGTCAGGAATCACAGTCGGCGTTGAGGGTTCTGCGCGATGAGATCGTTTCAGGACTTGGTGCAAATCCGAGCGATGCGGCACTTGGGAGGGCGTTCGTGGAGAGCGTCATACTCGACCTCGCGAGTGTCGGCTGGCGCTTGAAAGTGGCGCGTGGTGCCATAAAACTGGCATCACCGGTAACCGAGGCTGAAGATCCTGCTGCGATGAAGGAAGTGGTGCGGCAAGGGCACCTCCTGGAACGTGATGAGCAACTCCGACAACCGTCGGTGCGCGACTTCATACAGGGGATGGAGCGGCGGCGGCTGACGGACAAAGGGTGGCATTCGATTTTCTCTCTTATGCGTGATGGGGGTGTGTTGGCAAAGACGTTGGGTGACATTGATGCACTGGGCAAGGATGAGGAGAAATTGGCCCGGTTGCGGGAAGTTGTTTCACCCTATGTGCAGTTGGTGACTGAGGATGGCGTTTGCGACCATACCGGACTGGCTTTACGCGACATCTGGCGGTACTTCAGGCATACGTGGGTGAACGATTATAAATCTTTGCCGGGACGTACCATGTCACTTCTGATTCGGGATGCAGCCGCTCCAAACCACCCCGTGATCGGCATTGCGGCTTTAGGGAGTTCGGTCGCACAGCAACGGATTCGTGATATATGGATCGGCTGGGATCAAGAGACGATGGTGGCGACGATCTGTAAGACTCCCAGCGCCAAGTATGGAAACTGGCTGCTGACATGCTTGGCGGAACAGATCGAGGGCCTGTATGTAGATGACCTGATTATCGACGGCACCTTCAAGCGTGAGGAACTTGTGGCCCCGACAGACAGACTGATTTCGAATTTGGACGAGC
The DNA here is from genome assembly GCA_964579865.1 of uncultured Lentisphaeraceae bacterium. Taxonomy (GTDB): domain Bacteria; phylum Verrucomicrobiota; class Kiritimatiellia; order RFP12; family UBA1067; genus DAOPZC01. The sequence continues at coordinate 43,649 of CAZOIS010000017.1, forward strand.
GGGGCGACGCCGAAATCAAGCTGCACCGACTTTATCCACAGGCCGCCGTGCACAAAGCGACGCAGGCTGACGGGGGACCGGACGCTGACTGGGAGACGCAGGCTCAGACACATCTATTTCGGAGCAAGCGTTGTAAGACACTTGCAAAGCTGCTGCGGATTCGCAAGATGTTCTTGGAGTGCGGTTTAAAAGAAGGAACTGCGGCGGAACTGGGTTTGGCGATGAAGAATGCTTCCCTGCGGAGCGCAGTCGCCCAGTTGGTGCGGCTTGTGAAGGCGCAGCATGTCGGGATTGATATGATGGACATCGTGGTGTGTGGCGCCATAGCGCCATATAGCGCGCTTCTTGGTGGGAAGTTGGTCTGCATGCTGCTTTGCAGCCCAGAACTTGTTGCAATGTACCGGGACAGGTATGGTTCACAGGCAAGTGTTATTGCCTCATCCATGAAAGGGGCCGCTGTCGTGAGGCCTCCCCAACTTGTCTTTCTCGGGACCACCAGCCTCTACGGCGTTGGTTCGAGTCAGTATAACCGGGTCAAAATACCTTGCGATGCCATCGGGGGGAAGGAAGGCGAATGGTTGGAGTACGTGTCCTTGGGAAAGAGCGAGGGATATGGGTCCTATCACTTCAGCGAACAAACCGTCAGACTTGGCGATATCATGCTTGGCAGGCGTAAAGAAGGTAGAAGGGTCAACAGCATATTTGGTGAGGGTGTGAACCCGCGCATGAGGAAACTGCGGGAAGCCTTTGAGGCCGTCGGACTGCCATCCGACGAGGTGCTTCGCCACAGGAACCCCAGAATCGTGTACGCCGTAGCGCTTGCACGGAACACTGGTGACGTGCTGTTGGGGCTCGCGAAGCGATCACAATATCTGATACCGCAGTCAAATCCTCGCGAAAAGACGGAGCAGATTGCTGAGTATTGGCGGCGGCGTTGGTTAGTTGGGCGTATCGGGCGCGAAGGCGTATTGCACGCCGTGAGTCAGCATACTCTGGCCTATCCGGTGACGCACAGTGCGAGAGTTGTGTTACCTGATTCCGAGGTAAGGGGACAAGAGGAGTTTAAAGAGGCAGCGGATTGGGACTGATGAGAATGGCAGCGAGATGTACACAGGCATGCGTCACGAACCTGAGCTTTCCCACAACGTCGGCCGGATTGGCTCGAATGGTGGAGAAAAACTCTGCACTCAAGAAAGACTGGGCTCTCGATATAGACGTGCTGTGTTCGTATGACTCGAAAACGGGATACGAATGGACGTGCGGCCCGTGGATGAAGAAAGGTGACATCATCTTCTTCTACCACGCCAAGGGCGCGTCCGCTCGCGTGGAAGCGTTCTGCCGAGCAAGGTGTTGTGGCGCGATGAAGGATGCTCTGATTCGTGCCGAGCAATATGCTACGCGTTTCGCTGGCTCCATTTTCGCGTATGGTGTGCTGGCAGAGGATGCGAAGCTCGGGGGACGATACTCCGCTGGCAATCATTTCAAAACCCAAGCATGCGCTCAGTGTAGTGCCATCCATGTTCTGCACGGGCCACTGACGGCTGACAAATTGGCACATCTGCTGCAAATCAAACGGCGAGCACCCGTCACTCCGCTTATGAGACAACAAGCTCGCGGGTTGTGGCAACATATAGCGAATGACACAGAACTGCTTATACCGCTCAGGTCTGTAACCTTTGGTGACCCCCATTTCGGCCGCGTCGGCAAGAAGACTTGGCTGAGGTCTATACAAGATGCGAGCCGGTTTGAGTACGAGCACCAAGTCCGAGAATATTTGGCGGAGTATCTGCTGATGGAACTCGCCGACTGCAACACCACCATCCTCTCTGAGTGCCGTTGTTTCCGGGATGGTCGATCAGTCGGGCTTGTGGATTGCTGTGTCTGTTTTGCCGGCTGTTGGGTTCCGGTTGAGGTGAAACTCGATGCGAGTGCAATACAGGCTACGCTGCTGGCGCAGCAGATCACTCGATACGCAGGGGCTGAGACGTTGGTGCCTACCATTGGTCCACATCGCGGGAAGACATACAAAACGACGGAGACGGGTGTATGCCTTGTGGTGGATCGCAACGGTGTCTATTCCACAAAGAATGGGCACTTTATTAAATGTTCTCCAGGTGAACCTCGTTGGCCTGTTAAAGGGTTCGCCGGTGGAGTAGTTCGGGAAATGAAACGTTGGCTGGACCGTTCTTGTTTTAACTGTCTGGCAGGAGGGAATTAGGAAATGGCATCGTACAAAGCTTTCTGGTACACGGAAGAGTCAAATTTAAGGCGTTTCGGCCGAGAGCATTTGAAGGCCCTGCTGGACAATTATGCGGTTCAGCTTGGGGACGCCGGCATCGTGATCGAAGAGCCCAAAGGCTTGAACGAATATTACATGAAACTGACGGCCGTGTTCATGAGACCAGAGGGTATCCCGCCCGAATTGCACGAGGCGCTGTATTTCATCAAGGCGCTCGACAATGACAATGGACTCAACAGGATATCCGAGGCCGTCACCCAGAAGAAGCTGAAGATCGACATGGGCGCAGACACCTCGACCGCCGACAAGGCTCTGCAAGCCTGGCTACAGGACGAGACGCTCGTCAAGAGTTTGCATGTCGAAATCGGGTTGGACGCGAGCAAGTCGTTTGTGCATTTCAAGCCGACCTACCATCCGGTTCCCAAAATGGTGAGCTTCCCTGCGGCCAAGAAGGCGTTTGAGAAGGACCTTTCCGTCGTTTTTCAGGCGCACGGACGCGGTACGTTTTGCGAGATCGAACAGCACATCCGCAACCACGAATACGTCTTTGTCATGCACCATGGAGATCCTTATCGGCGCGACACCGAGCTTAAACTGCAAACCGCAATCAAACCGCTCTATTTCTGGCCGGGTGTGCAAGACCTCGTCATCTACAACGCAAAAACGAAAACGCTGCGGATGAACGTCCAGGCGCCTTGGCACAAGAGAGCCTACGCCGAGAACTTCGGAAGGCATCTTTTCGGTGATGCCGGCCTGTTCATCGAGAAGGAAGTCTTCACGCTGGAGCCTGTGCGAACATTGGGTCGTGCCATTCTGAACGGCACGATGTACGGGATTGATGAAATCGCGCTTGTGGAACTCCAGACCGTCGCCGATGAAGAACTGAACGACATCAGAATCCGCAGGTCGAAGGACGTGTTCTCCTCTTATGAGAAAGAGAACGGTATACCAGAGGATGAAAAGATCAAACAGGCGTGTTTCAGGGTTCGGTTTGCCGGTGCGAAAAGCTTCCGCAACGTCATGGTGAGCGGCAGTCGTGCCCGCTACACGCAGGATCATAACGGGCGGCATGTGACCGCATGGCTGATCGGCACAGGGATTGCCGCCGAAGGCAAGATCGACGAATCGGATCTGGAGGACGGCGATGACGCCGGTGGAGTGGAATAGGCTACTGTCCGCAGTCGGCAAGCGGAAAACCAAAAAGGGCTGGGAGGCGTTGCTGGGCGACGCCTCCCAGCCGTTCGAGCCGTGCTTGCGCAAAACAGGTAACCATGTAAGGGCTGTCGGCTGCGACTTGTGCACCTGCAACCACGAGGTTTTTCCAGACAAGGACGGCAACGGATTTGTCGCGCATTGCCGCTGCGATGACCGAGGGTGCGCCGACATCCGCTTAAAAACATCGGATGCAGAAGCCTGGGAGTTCTCAGGAAATGCGCTCGGTGAAACGCTCGGCCGGGCTTTGGGAGTAGCGAGCGGCTCCGTTGTGCGTGATGAGGGCAAAGGCCTGTTCGACTTAGGCGAGTGCCCGCGACATCCCGAACAGGCGCACGTGTGGCTTTGCGCGTGCCCTGAACGGCTGCTGGCTGAACGGCTCGCGGCACTCTTGCAGCGCAAGGCGGTCGGTTGTGTTGTCGTGCCGAGCAATGAAGCGGCACCGCGTAATCTGGTCGAGGGGGCGGGTGTGGCGGCATTGTCCGCGTGTGCGTGTCTCGGATTCAGCAAATCGAAAATGGTCGGAAACTGCGGACAGAAGTGTCAAACATTGAAGGGCCGCAGACCGGTGACACAAGGGCATTTTGACGAACGCGTGGACACGCTCGGCCAGGAATACGGAGCGACAAAAGTCGAGAACATGCGTTTGAAGGCTGAGTTGGCCAAGAACATTCTGACGGTCGTGAAGAAGGCCGATCCCGAGTTTATCCGGAACGTGCTCTGTGTGTTGGCTGCGGGTTCTGTCAGCAAGGCATCAAAGAAGCTCGGCATGGCCAATTCCACTTTCAGCGGGAATTTGAAGCTGCACGCTAACGACAACGCGATTCATCAGGCCATGTACCAGATGATTGACGCCAGAAAGAACGGATGCGGCGTCAAGTCCATTGAACATTTTAATGAGGAGTGGGACAAACATCAAGGTGATGGCGGCGTTGATTCATTAGAGGATTTGCTTAAAGCCATTGTTGAGGGCTTGGAAGCTATGAATCCGACCAATTTTATTGCCGTTAAAGACGAGCTCATGCGCCTGAGTGCACCGTTTCTGTAAACTTTTCCGTAAAGTGTAAAAAACTTCCAAATTGTTGGCTATCAAAGGGATGTCCGAAAGGGCATCCCTTTTTTTTGTTTTTTTCCGTAAGCCTCGGCCGCGTTCAGAACGCGCAATCGGAGTTAATGACTGCCGGTGCTGTCAGCGCCGGCGCTCTGAGGCGCACGAGAAAAAAGGCGGTAGCACATGAGAGGCAGGAGTGGCAATGCGGATGCAAGGCGTGAGCAGCTAGAGGCGCTCGCGGCAGAGGGCGATCAAGCGGCGGTTGCGGAACTGTGGCAGGTCTACGGCGTAGACAGGCGGTCGGCGCTGTCCTGATGAGCAACAACGGACGGAGCGGTCAGTGATCCGCTCGGAAGGGTGCGTATGAAAAAGAAGATTTCGGTACGGTGTCCGGATACGGTCGACCCGCTTGGACGGGCAAGGTCTCGGGCGGACGAGGCTTGGAAGGCGGTACAAGCGGCGGAGAAGGTTTGGGTCGCCGCGGCCAAAGAGCGCACGCCTCAAGAGTGGCGCCAGGCGGTTGACGGGATAAGCGACATGGCCGTCCGCATTCACGCGGCGTGCATCGTCTGGTGGGACTACTTTGGCTCGCGCCCAGCCTCATCCGCATGGACGCATCTCGACGATTACAAGTCGGCGTGGAAGGCCGACCGCACCGCAGACCCTAAGAGCGTCCGCAAGGCGCTGATGCAGATCGGGTATCCGGAACGGCTGGCGGAACGGCGCGTAAAAATCGAAGAGACGGAAAGTGCGGTTTAGAGGGGGTACGGGGTCGATGTCGGGAGGGATTCCAAATGCGCGATACGACAAGTGATTTTTTGACGGCGCTGTTGGCGGCCCCTGAGGACCGGCGGGCGGAAGCCCTGCGGGTGCTTCGAGGCGACGCCGGGCAGGTCGCCGAAGCGGATCGCGGGCCAGAGCCTTACCTCACGCTGCGCGAGGTCGGCCGGCGGCTGGGCGTGAGCCCCTGCTCCCTCTGGCGCTGGCAGGTGCCGGGGCATGAGTTGGGCGGCAGGCGGCGGTTCAGGCTGAGCGAAGTGGCCGAGTATCTGGAGAGCGCGGAGTTCAAGCGCCGTGCGGACGATCTGAAGCTGGAGCGCCGGGATCTTGCGGCCGAAGGGTGATTTGCGAGCCCCGCGTGGGGCTCAAAACAGGCGCGACGCGACCGGGCGGCGGCGGACCTGAAAACGATAAAGCCCGGGAAGGAAAAGCAAAATGCAGACAATGCAGACAGCGGAAAACACAAAGTCCCGCATCAAGTGGTGCAAGTCGCTGGTGAACTTCGCCACGGCTATCTGGGTGATCGCGACCATTCTGGTCGGACCTGTGATGCTGGCCAAACTGGCGTATCGGTTATCCATCGGCGACACAAATCCCGCCGCACATGCCGCGATTCAGGGCGTCTTCTTCGGGATCATCTTCATGCTGATCCTCGGCGGATGCGTCGAGCGGAAAATGCGGCAGATCTGAAGCGCACGGGCGAGACGCCCGTGCCACAAAAAACAACAGGGAGAGATGTCTCCCGCAAAGGCGCTAAGGCGCAAAGGAGAAGAGAAAATGGCTGTGCTACAGGAGCAAAGCAGCAAGAGCGTGAATCCGTTCATCGAGCAGATCAAGGATGATCTCGCTCCGGCGGGCACGTGGATCGCGACGATTATCGACATCCGCGATCAGT
>CAZOIS010000018.1:0-49204 GCA_964579865.1 uncultured Lentisphaeraceae bacterium
ACCGCGTGGCCGTTTTCAAAACGTCACGTGTTGCGCTGGCCGGTCGCGCGCGCGATGCGTTCAAAGCAAGGACCGACCATGAAAAAAATCGTTTTCGGAATCACGTCCGTATTCGCCCTGCTCGCAAGCGCGGTGGACGTGTCGTTCAGCTTCAAGTACGGCGGCGAGACGTTCGACGCGGCGCGCTGCGGCTTCGCCGGCGCGGAAAGAGGCAAGGCTTTCCAGGTGGCCGACGGCGTGCGCGTGACGCTCGAAACGAAGGCGTGGCCCGAAGCCGACGCGGTCGAGTGGCTGCTGTGGTTCGAGAACACGGGAGAGAAAGACAGCGCGGTCTTCTCTGAGATCAACGACTGCGACCTCCTGCACGACTTCGGCAAACTGGAGCACAAGCGCCCCGGTTACTCGCCGAAGCCCGGCGACATCCGCATCCGGACGATGAAGGGCATGGTTCCCGGCAATTATTACAGCAACGACGACCGCGTCTCCGCGCAGGAATACGAGTTCCGCGACATCTACCTGCGCTGGAACGAGTCCGCGACGGTCAAGAACGCCTCCGGACGCTCGAGCGACGAGATGATGCCGTTCTTCGACGTCAACCACAAGTCCGGCGGCCTCATGACGGCAATCGGCTGGACCGGCGGCTGGCGCGCCGATTTCGCCCTGAAGGGGAACGCCCTGCAGATCCGGAGCGGGCTCGCGTCGGCCCGGTTCTACTTGCGCAAAGGCGAGAAAGTGCGCACGTCCTCGACGCTCGTCATGAGCTACGCCGCCGGGGAGGATCCGAACAACAAGTTCCGGCGCCTGATCCGCGACCATTATTCCCACACCGCCAACACCCGCTGCACGCGCACCGGCATCATGGCGTGCGAGCTGTGGGGCGGGCTGCCCTCCAAGGAAATGCTCAAGCGGATCGGCGAGCTCAAGCGATACGGCATCGGGTTCGACGACCTGTGGCTCGACGCCGGCTGGTACGGCGACTGCACGAAGTGCGACGACGCCTACACGGGGGACTGGGGCCGGAAGACGGGCGACTGGATCGTCAACCGGCGCGTCCATCCCGGCGGGCTCGAGGACGTGGCCGCCGCGGCGAGGGACGCCGGCATGGGCATGATGCTCTGGTTCGAGCCGGAGCGCTCCACCGGCGAGTCGGCTTTCTACAAAGCGCACAGGGAGTGGCATCTCGAGGACATCCTCTACCTCGGGAACAAGGAGACGCGGGACTATCTGTTCAACCTGATCGACGGCTACATCACCCGCCTGGGGATGAGCTGCTACCGGCAGGATTTCAACACCTCCCTGCCGCGCGTGTGGCAAAAGCACGACGAGAAGGACCGCGCCGGCATCCTCGAGATCAAGCACATCACCGGCATGTACGAGGTCTGGGACCGCCTCCTCGCGAAGCATCCGGGCCTGCTCATCGACAACTGTTCCTCGGGCGGCCGCCGCATCGACATCGAGACGCTCAAGCGCTCCATCCCGTTCTTCCGCAGCGACTACCAGTGCGCCTTCAACGCCGAGCCGGAGGTCACCCAGGCGCACAACATGATCTCCACCTGGCTGCCGTATAACGGCTGCACGACGAAGACGAAGTCGGACACCTACGCGGCGCGCAGCACCTTCTCGTCGAGCTGGGGCGGCGCGTTCTACAACGCGATCTTCCAGAGCATGGACGACGCGGACTTCAAATGGGCGAAGCAGATCACCGACGAGTACCGCCTGATCCGCGGCTATTTGGCGGAGGACTTTCACAACCACGGCTCGCGCACGCTGGACGAGACCGCCTGGGCGATCTGGCAGTACAACGACCCGAAGTCGCAAAAGGGCGTGGTGCTGGCGTTCCGCCGCAAGAGCTCGCCGTCCGACAGCGCGACGATCGAACTCAAGGGAATCGCGGACGGCAAAGCGCTGAAAGCCCGCAGCCTCGACGGCTTCCCGCTCGAGATCTCCGGCAACCGCCTCACCCTCCATTTGAAAGACAAGCGGTCCAGCACCGTCGTCCTGTACGAGTGAGACCTGGCTTGGATTTCAAGAAGCAACAACCTGGGCGAGGCTTTACCAGCCGCTGCTTATCTAAGCGCTATCCCCGTCCTGTCTCGTTGAAGCCTCAAACAGGCTGACATCAGCGAAGCATGATCAGCAAGCCGAAATCGTAGCTCAAGAAGACTTGGCGGTTTGATGTGTCGTAGCGGACATGCCACCTGTCCGGCAGCGCGGCCGAGGCGAACGGGCCGGTTACCGCGCCCGTGTACGAGGCGACCGCATACTGATGATCCTTATTCAATGCGTTCGCGTCCGTTACGGTTAGCGCCAGGCCGGCCAGGCTCAGGTCGCCCTGCACGTTCAGCCGGTCGCAATTTCCGTCAGCCGCGACATCCGCCAGAAAAACTCCGCTCAGCCCGGCGGGTGTCGCCGCCAGGGTCAAGGTGCCGATTGCGTTGGTGCCGCCCGGCGCGAGGGTCTGCGTCACGGTCAGAAGGCTGTTGTTGGACACGGTGCCGCTGCCGCCCAGGCCCGCGAGCGTTTGGCTCTTGCCGTTGACGTCGAAGATGGCGTTGGCGGAGACGAGCACGCTGTTGCCGGCCATGAGCGTATTGTGAACATTCAGCTTGAGCGTGCCGGCCTCGACGGACGTCACGCCGGTATAGGTGGCGTTGGTCGAGAGCGTCAGCGAACCTGTTCCGCGTTTGATCAGGCCGCCGTCAGGGACTGCTCCCAAATCCGGATCGTGGTTCAACACTTGGTTGATCGAAATCGCGAAAGTCTGACTGTCGATGATCGCGCCGCCGCTCTTCACGTTGGCCGCGGTCAGGTACTGATTCAAGTCGGTCCCAGAACCGCCGATAAAACGTTCGCTCGAGGTGGCCCGAAGCGTGCCGCCGTTCAGATTCAGGATCGAGGTTAGCGAATTCGGACCGTCCGCTATCCGGGCACGCGAATAGATGCGGGGAGCGGCGACGACCCCGCCATCGATGTTGCAGACGGTGGTGAAACCGGCGTATTCACCGAGCGAAAGCGTGCCGGGCAGGCTCAGAAAGGCATCGCCCGAGACCGTCAGCACGGCGCTGTTCTTCCGGCCGACCAGCAGCCCGCCGCCGGACGCCTGCGTCAGTGTCCCGCCGCTGAGGAGGATGGTCGAGGTCTGATTCGTCGTCGGGTCGCCGTTCGTTTTTACACCCAGGTATACCCATCGCGATAGGGAAAGGTCGCCGCCGGTCTGCTCGAAGGTCGCACCGCCAGCGACAGAGAAAGGGGTTCCGCCCTCGCTTTCCGGCGAGGCCGTATTGATCGCCCACGCGCCATTCGTGATGGCGACCTTGCCCGCCAGCATGCTCAAGGTGCCCAACTGGGTGCCGCCGGTGCCACCCGAAAGGATCAGCGTGCCGGTGCCGGTCTTGCTGAGGAAACTGTTCGTGCCCGCGTTTCCTTTGATCGCGCCCGCCACGGCCATGGTGGTGTTGGTGGGCACGCTCAAGGTGACGGTGTAGGCGGCAGCGTTTGTGAGGTTGACGGTCCGGTCGGCGGACAGGCTGAGGTTTGTAGTGGCCTGCAGCGTGGCGGCTGCCGTGATGCTGAGCGCCCCGGCGCTGGCGCCCAGAGCGGCGTCGGCGTTGATGGCGAGGGTGCCGGCGCTGAGTATGGTGCCGCCGCTGTAGGTGTTCGCGCCCGCGAGGGTCAAGGCGCCGGCGTTTTTTTTGGCGATGGCGTTGCCGGTGATTGGACCGGGCACGGTCAGCGCGGAGCCGGACGGCACGTCGAAGGAGATGGTTTTGCCCGCAGAACTGGTGAACGTTCGGCTGGGTGCCAGAGTGAAGGACGTGCCCCCGGCCGTTTGGAGCGTGGTGCTATAGGTCGCGAACAGACCGTTGTTGGTATGGCCCAAAGCGGCATCCGAATTGATGTTGAACGTGGCACCGTCAGCGTTCGACGTGCGTAAATGGTTGGTGAAGGTGTTGCCGCCTTGGAGGATGAGTGTTCCGGAGGCCAACCTCAGCCCGTTCAAACTGCCGCCGCAGACCGTGCCGCTCAGGGTCAGGGGTTTCTGGCAATAGATATCCGCACCGACCGACTGATTCAGCAGCACGTTGCCGCTCAAGGTCAGATTGCCAGCCGTCTTGCCCGCGACCGCAGAACTGACCGAGATAAACCGCCAGGTCCTGATCTCCACATCGTTGGTGACCGTCAGGTTCCCGACAGACTGGATCCACGCCTGCGAGTCGCCCGGAGTCGCGCCCACGATCACCTTGCCGGAACCGAAGGCATTCGCAGTGCCGATGGAGAAAGAGGCGTCGCCGCCTGTGATGAGCGTATCGCCCGTATAGGTGTTCGCGCCGTTCAACTGGACGTAATTTTTCGTGGACCCGGTCACCCCGGAGGTCAGGCCGAACGGGCCGCTGATCGCGCCGTTGAGGATGAGCACGCCTTTGTTTCCGGTGTAGTGTCCGGGAACGGGCGCCGCACTCAGGACCGGGCTCGTGCCCAGCGAGATGGGGAAGTTGATGACCTGATCGTTCGTCACACCCCCTCCGAGCGCGATGGTCACATTCCCGGCTAACGTGACCGGTTGGCCCCCGAGCTTGAAGGCTCCCGCGCCGGCGGCGAAGGTGATGCCGTTGACGGTGAGGCCGTCGAGATCGTTGGTCGGTGTCAAACGGGTGGCACCTCCGAACGTCAGCGCTGCCGGAAAGGCCGGGACGTTATCGTCGTCCCAGTTGAGCTCGGTGCTCCAGTTGTCGTCGATGCCGTAGCCGTCCCAGAGGTTGGCCGCCTTTGCCGCCGGGGCGAGAAGCGAGGCGAGAAAAAGCGCCGACAGACTTGCGACGCCGAACCCAGTTCCGAGTTGCATCATCCCACTATTGTTCATCATGGAGGCGTTCCTTTCTCGTCGAACTCTACGCGAAACGTGAAACACGTGTGACGAAACGGATTGTTCGTGGATCGTTTAATTACGGTGTCAGGTCGATGACATCGACGGTCGCTTTGATGAATGTGCCAGCCGCACGGGGCACCACAACTGTTATTTGCGTTCCCGTGGTGGCTGTGACGTAAGTCGGTCCGGAAGACACAAACCCTTTCGTCAGATCGTCGGTGGTCCACACGTTCACGACACCGTTGATCGTCTGGAGGTCGACTCCGCCCGTCGCCTTAATCAAGATTGTGGCGTCGGTACCGGCGACCGTGATCGAGTCAATGAAGAGCGTCGGATTCGTACCCGCATCAACATTCATCAGATAGTCGTCCAGCATGTCGCTGTCCAGCGTTGTGAGGCTGTTCGTGATCGCCCAGGCGGCGATTTTGTCGGCAGGCGCCGCGCAGCCCAAGCCGGTCGCAATGGATGCGGTTTGGCGATAAGCGGACGAAGCGATCGTGTTCGTCTCGCCGGCATCGCCCGCGACCGTGCCGTTGATGGCGGTGATCATCGTGGTGCCGGCCACCGTGTTCGTGGTGTCGCCACCCGTGAACAGCGTTCCGCCCGAGGTGACCTCATACCACGGACGAGCGTTGATGACGATCTGCGAACCGTCCGGAACAAGGGCATTATTGTTAATCGGCTCACCGTACAGGGACACCATGACCTGCTCCGGTTCGAAGGAGAGCGTCAGAAAGATCGGGTAAATACCAGGTTCGGAATCGGTGACAAGCAGTTCGTCGAGCATGCCGCGGCCTTTGAAGGCCACCTCTTTGAAGCTTGAGTCGTTGGCTGCCGACCAGAACCACGGACCGGGAGAGAAGGCGAAATCGTCCATGCCGGCCGCGCAACTGACAACCGTCGCGTCCACATAAATTTTGAACGCATAATCATCCGATGAGTCCGAAAACTTGCCCAGCTTGATCGTCAAGCGGTGCCAATCGTTCGTGCTGATCACGAGGCCGGTATCCGAGTTCGTAACGTTTTGCCCGGGGCCATCCACGCCGTGGCAGACCCACAGGTGCAGGTTGGTGTCCATAAACACGGCGGCCTTCACGGTCGGATCGCTGATCGTCGGATGGTCCGGGCTCGGCGTGAACTTGACCAACATGTCCAGATAGATCGGGTTCTCAGAAAAATCAGCCGCCACGTTGTTGTTGACGGTGCGGACCAGCGTCTTCCCTCCCGTGTCGACATCGAGCGCCAGAGCCGTCGGTGAGCCCGGCAGAGGACGTGGCGATCCGGCACAGGCCGAAGGGTCTTCCACCAGCTTCGAGAAATCGTTGGCCGCCGCGAGCCACTGGCGGTTCGTGAATTCATTGTTTTCGCCGTACGGCTGACACTTGTATGCGCCGATCGGCATATTCACATAGCCGTTGGTCGTTCCGTACCCTTCCCCGACGTATTCGAAATTGTCGGCGACACCCGGTTTCTGCGAGAGGACCGCCTGTACGATGGCGTTGGCGATCTCTGACATTCCTTTGTCGCCCGGATGGGCCCCGACGCCCGCGTTCTCATAGTATCGCTCCGAACGGGCATAGTTGGATTCGTCCGCGCCAAGCGCGCCGATGTTGACAAAGATGGCTCCCGCCTGCTGGCTCACTTGGCTGAGCGCCAGATCTTTCGTCGCGCTCGCCCAGAAGCAGCTCCGCACGACGACGATGGGATGACTCTTCGATCGAACCCCGTTGATGATGCGCGCGACGCCGTCCTTGAACTGCGCTTTCTGCTCCTCCGAGGTGAACGCGGGCACATTCTCGCCGATGGCCAGAACAAACAGATCGGGGGCGAAGGCAAATGCGTCAGCAAACTCCGCTTCCACGTTGAAGTTCGTGTACCCCCGCTCGAATCCCACGCCACTTTGGATCAGAATGTCGGGGACGGATCCCGTAAGCTCGGCAACCGCAGACTGCACAACATGCACATAATCCTTCTCCTGCGCGCTGGCCGCCATGCCCCAGTCATTGGTCCAGCCGATTGCCGGGTTGGGGCCATGCCTCGTGATGCTGTTCCCCAGAAACAGGATCTTGCGGACGCCTGCAAAGGTACTGGAGTTCAGGTCGCTTCCCTCGCAGCGCATGCAGGCAAACGCCAGGCCGCCAATAACCGATGCAATCCGAACGGACATGTTAATAGGACGGTTCATTCGAGTTCCCTTTATAATGAGATTATCTCATATTCAATAAAGGAGGGGGAAGCCCGATTTGCGCATAACATTTTTCAAAAAGAAGTGCGGCTATCCGCGTGCCACGTTCGTCCCTCCTAATGCCTGCCCCTTTTTCTTCTCTGCTCCTATTTCACGCAGAACGCCCCGGGCGCGAGCGAAGAACCGTCCTCCAGCGCGTAAGGTGTTTCCCCGAAATTGACGGTGACGGCCGTGCCGTCCCCGAACGTCGAGCGCTGGACCGTGCGGTCCGCCGTGAGCGCGCGATGGTCGAGCATCTCCGAATAGCCCGTCTTGCGGGCGACCGGACACGTCGCCTGGTAGCTGCGGATGAACTCCTCTTTCCGCTCGGCCCACAGGCGGTGGTCGAAGATGTACATCGGCGCCGTGCCGTAGAGGACGTTGAAGAGGTCGCGCTTCGGCCACAGGTAGATCGGACGGTTTGAATAGTCGTACCAGTACCAGTGTGAACAGACGCAGTCGTGGTACACGAGCTCGAAGAGCGGAATGCGGTACTTCTCGCCGAGGTTGAAGTCAACCACACGCGAGAGTTCCGCCGGCGTCACGTTCGTGGGGTAGAGGCCTTCGCGGAAGATGTCCGTGCGGTTCGCGCCGGGACGGCCGTGCGGCATCCGGCTGTTCCCCGGCGAAAGCATGCCCTCGAAATAATCGCACACCGGCACGGCCGCGTCCATGCCCTGCTCGCTGCCGACGACGAGGTTGAACTCGCGCCCGAGCAGCCCGAGCAGCTCGCACGCCGCCGCGCGGCTCTGGGAGCGCGTCATCGGATGCGCCGGATTCTCGCATTCGTCCCAGCCGCACGCCGTCGTCACGTCGATGAACCGCGTGTTGAACGGAACCGTCTGCAGCTCGCGCGCGACGTTCCGGCGTTCGCGCGCGGGCTGCTTGAGCGTGCACTGCGTGGCGCAATGATGCGTCTTGCCGTCCTTGCCGCGCACGCCCCAAGCCTTGGCCCAATCGTTCGAATCGGCCGATTTCCAGATGATGTCGTCGGGCCAGGCGGACGTGTTGCGGCAGATTTCGTTGTCCGGATTCGGCTTCATCCCGATCGCCTCCATCTGTTCGGGATAGTAGACGTCGCGGTAGCAGTCGTAGCGTCCCACGAGCACGTCCGGCATCGCCGCGAGCGCGGCCACGGTCTCCGCGCCGCCGCCCGAACTCCACAGAAAACGGTCGAGCCCGGCCGCCTTCAATTCTTTCGCCATGTCGACGGCGCCGGGTTCTTTCCCGCCGCCGAAATACCACACGTTCGCCGCGCCCAGCAGACGGTCGATGTGCGGACGCGCCTTCGCCTTTTCGCGGAACGTTTTCACGAGACCGTTCGCCGCCGCGTACGCGCGGTAACGTTTCGCCATCGCGACGTAACCGCCCGACGTCAGAAACACGTAGCGCGCGCGCCGCGTGTAACCGAACTGCCCGCGCGTCGGCGCCCACCCCGGCGCGGCCCCCGCCAGAACGCCCTGCGCCCGGTACGCCGTCATCTTCGCGTCGTCCGGCGTTTCGAGGATGGTCATCCAGCCCGCCCCCTCGGCGCCCTCCGACACGCCGAAGAACGGCATCGACATCGACCCGCTGTGCGCGGAAAGATCCCCGATCTGCAACGTGTTCGTGCCGAGCGGCAGCAGAAAACCTTCGCTGACGGGCACGACGAGAAAATCCCCCGTCCGGGATGCGAAGGCGTCCGGATACGCGAACGTCCTTTTCAACGCCCCATCGCCGGAGACGGACGCCGTGAACTCCGCCGGCGCGGACGGGTCGAGGGCGAAGCGGACCGTTCGCTCCTCGCGCGTCCGGGCGTCTGTCACGTCGATTTCCAGTTCCCTCTCCGACGGACGGCGCGCCGCCCGCACGAGATAAGCCGGGAAATCGCCCGCCGCCGCGGTGGAAGCCCACGTCCGCCCCGTCCGTTTGTCCGTCACGGCGAGCCCTAGGTTGTCCGCCCGCACGTTCAACGCCAGCGCGTCCGACTCAAGCGTCCACTTCTCCGGCAGATCCGCCGCCAGCGGCACGCATCCCACCTTTTCCAGCGTCTCGTCGCCGACGTCGCCCGTGTACGGACCTGTCCCGCCGACGCGCGCCTGGATCTCCGCCGCGCCGAGCGGAATCGCGAACACGCTTTCGCACGCTTCGCCCGCGAAGAAATCCTTCGCGCCGAAGCCCCACATCAGCACCTTCCCCTTTTCACCCGTCAAGACAACCGACACGTGCGCCTTCTGCTTCGCAGGCGCCCCCGGCACCGCGGCCGAGCGGCAGGCCAGACGGTAGACTTCGCCGGGTTTCACTGCGACGTTGCCTCCCTTCAGCGTCAAGGCCCAATCCTGCTTTCCCGTGTGAACGACGCGGACCATGCCGTTCGTCGCCGTCAGCGAGATTTTCCCGTCGCGCGCGTACGGCGCGCCGTATTCGGCGAACCCGGCGGACACGGCCAATCCGCACAACAAAGCGATCATCACTTTATTCATGTTCTTCCTTTAACCTTCAAGTTGTGGAAAAAAATCCGGAGCGTCTCGGGTTTTAACCTTGTCAGTCCTTGACGGGTTTCCACCAGAAGGACTCCCAATATTTCGCGTCGATCGCGTACGGGTCAAACGGATCCGTACGAAGGTCATAAGAATCCGGCAGAATGCCGTACCGCTTCATCCACAGCACATAGCGGTCGTATCTTTCCTTCAGCGGCTGTTCGGTCGTGCCGACGGTTTTCCGGCGTTCCTTGCAGGCCTCGATCTGCGCGAGAATGGCCCGGTAATCCGGATCGTCCGCGTCGGCGAAGACGGCGACGGGTTTCCCGGTTTTGTCCGTGCACCAGCCGAGACCGCCGGCCGCCTTCGGCATCGAGGCCCGGAGGATGGACGACTTTTCCGGCGAAGTCATGTTGAACAGCGTGTAGTTATGCAGCCAGGCGTTCATGGCATTGTGGGGGCGCTTCCCGTGATACGAATCGGGTTGTGGGTCGTCCGGCGCCTCGTGCGTGGCGCGCGGGCCGAAATCGGCCAGGCTTTTGTGGCAGGAACAGCAGCGGCGCTGCAGGATCGGGTCGATGACCTTGCCGTAGGTCACGCGCTGCGGCGGGATGAGGCTGCCGTTTCCCTGCTGGACGCTCAGATTGATGCCGGCGACGTTGTTTTCGATCGGGACGTACATCGCGTAGGTGCTCATGTATTGGCAGCTCGTCTCGATCCAGAGCCGCACGATGTCCCACTCGCGCGGCGTCACGTTCACGCCGTGGTGCCCGCCGCCGCGAAGCTTCTTCATGACGGGGCTCGCGCCCGTGCCGAAGCCGTAGGGCGGCGTGTTGCCTTCCTGCGCCCAGCTGTCCGGCACGCTCACCTGCCGGCGCGCGTGAAGCGTGTAGTAGCTCTGCGAATAGAACTCGTTGAAATCGCCGGAGAGGTTGACCTTGCCGGACGGCTGGTCGGAGTTGTGGCATTTGACGCAGTTGCGGTCCCAGACGGGCTGCACGTCGCGGATGTAATTGGGGATGTCGGGAATGCCGGCGTAAGGTTTGATGGCACTCGGCGGCCGGCGCGTCGCGAGCAGCCCCGCCGTCCGGGGGATCTTCTGCGTGCGGAACTCGTGGCAGCCCGCGCAGCTGGCCGTTTCGCCCGGCATGACCATCGTGAGGCTCAGCATGCGCTTGATGGCGAGCCCGTTTTTGTCCAGCAGTGCGAAGTAGACGCCGCGCATGGCCGGAAGCTCGAACGAGGCCGAGCCGTCCTGCTCGACCGGCACCGTGCCGAGAACCCGCCGGAACGTCGGGGTGCTGTGGAGGTTCACATAGCCGTGCATCCCGTGGCGGCAGAACGCCTTCGGGAGATCCTCCATGATCAGGATTTCCTTCACGGTGCCGCGCGCGACGCCGGCCATGTTGCGGCCGTTGTAGACGTCCGAGACGACCAGATGCCCGGTCGCTTTCGCGAGGTCGGTGCGCGGCGGGATGACCTTCTCGCGCGGGTGCGGAAGGAGGGGCTTTGGGTCATGCACGACTTTCTTGGCCGTGTAGACCGCCTGGGTCGCGCCGTTCGCGTCGAGCAGGCAGATGCTGGTGTTGAACGCCGCGAGGAAGCAGTTTTCCGAAAGCGGGAACGGATCGCGGAAGCCGACCTCGCCGTGGCCCGAGCCGATGTCCCAGCCCAGTTTCGGGAGAAACGGGCTGATCCGGCGGCCGGATTTCAGATCGTCCGGGCCGTTCTTCAAATTGACGATCGCGACATCGCCCGCGCTCTCGCGGCGGCCGAAGGCGGGCGAGAAGATGCAGACGACCTGGTCGTCCGTGCCGGGGATCGGCATGGCGTCGCACTTCGCGAAGAACGTCGGATACGGCCGCTCCGTGCCGCCGCCCCAGAGCAGCTGCTGGTTGGAGCCGTCGGGATTCATCACCCAGAGATCGCGGAAGGACTCCGTCGCGCGGTCGGTGTACTCCCAGCGCGTGTAGAGGATGCGGCCGTCGCGCAGCGGGATCGGGTGATCCTCCCACAGCACGTTCGAGCCGAGCGGCAGAATGTGCGAGCCGTCCGCTTCCATGCGGTAGATGTAGGAGGACTGCGTGCGGTTGCAGGGGATGAACCGCTTGCAGCGCGCGGAGGAGAACGCGATGCCGCCGTCCGGCAGGTAGCAGGGGTCGACGTCGTCGAACGCCCCGAAGGTGAGCTGTTTGAGGCCGGCGCCGTCGGCGCCGATCTCGTAGAGGTGATACACATCGTCTCCGCCTCGGTAGTACGCGAAGAGGATTTTTTTCGCGTCGTAGGAGACGCGCGGGTCGCGGATGGCGCCTGCGGCGGTGGCGAGGATTTCGCGCACCTCGCCGGTGCGAAGGTTGAGCGCGCAGAGGCGCGCGCCGCCTTCCGGATAAATTTTCACCGGTTCGTCCGCGTATTCGCCGAACGAGGCGTAGCACTGGTACGCCTTGCTGAAATTGCGCTCGGCGAAGACGATCTCCTCCGCGCCGTTCATCAAGGCCAGCGCCCGAGGAACGAGGTCGTTTCCCGCCGCGCCGGCGGCGCGCGCCGCGATGACGAGCGCCCAGACACAAAAGCAGGTTCTAAGCATAGATACCTCTATTTGTCGGTTCCCCAGACCTCGAACTCCGAGACGCCGTTGTCCGCAAGCGGGAAGGCCTGCTTCAGGTTCGTCAGCTTCACCCACGCGCAGGTCTTCGGCGGGAAGGTGAACGTCTGCGGCTCCGCGGTGCTGCGGAGCGCGATGTCCTGCTTCTCGCCGTTCGAGAACTCCAGCGTGGCGGAGGTCCAGGTGTCGGTCTGGCCGGGGGTCAGGGCCAGCGTCAGGACGACCTTCTGCGCCGTGGTCTCGCGGCCGAACTCCACGGAGAGCCAAAGGTCCGTGCGGCGGTTGGGCCGCCAGCCGCCGCCGTCCTTCTTGCCGTCGATCGCGCACGTGGGCGAGCACCGCGGCAGATACTTGAAGTGCGAGTTGGCGGTGACGTGCGGGTAGCTGCGCAGCCAGTAGGTGTAGGCGTCCGGGTTGAGCGCGAGGTTGCGGAGCGGATTGCCGGCGACGTTGCTGCCGCCGCGCGCGTCGCGTCCTTCGGCCAGCCCGAAAATCGGGACGGTGGCGGGAAGGTTGTCGTAGTCCGCGACGAACTTCGCCTGCGTCGCCTGGCCGCCGAGGTCAAAGGCCGGGAAGTCGGACGGCGCGAACGCTTTGCCCGTGTCCGCGTGTTCGATGAGCTTGGCGATGGCGTCCGTTTCGAGCTCGGCCGCGCGGAGGCGCTTGGCCTCGAAGTAGAGGTAGATCTGCCGCATCTTGTCGCGGTAGACGTACCACGGCGTCAGGCCGGAGTGCGTCGCGTGGTTCAGCTTGTCCCAGAAGTTGAGCTCCATCCAGGAGCCGCAGTAGGGGACGTTCAGGTCGATCCAGCAGGCGATTTTGCGTTTCTCCGCGTCGCTGACCTGGACGCCGTAGTGGGACGGCTCGAGGTAGTCCATGAGCGGCGAGGAGGTCGAGCCGTAGCTGTAGGCCGGGAGCATCGCGCAGGCGCTGGAGACGTGGAGCCAGTTGATGATCCCCTTGCCGGCGTACTCTTCGGCGCTGTATCCCACCTGGTCGGGGTTGGGGACGTTTTCGGGCTTGCCGCCGAAGCAGGCGAGGTAGACTTTGTCCGAGGACGCGGTCGCTTTCCCGCCGATCCCGTCCTGCGGGATCTTCGCGTTGTAGCCGAAGTCGGTCAGCGCGATGTAGGACTCGGAGAAGTAGCGGCCGGGGTTGCCCTGCGTCACGTTGCCGTAGGGGCGGCGGGTGAGGCGCCATTTGGCGCGGCCGTAGATCTCCTGGTTCGTGATCGCGCGGTAGTCGCCCAGCAGGTTGAGCGGGACGTCCGCCTTGGCCGGGTTTTTCTTGCCGGCGTGGCACCGGATGCAGTGCGCGTCCCAGATCGGCTGGATTTCCCGCGTGTAGCTGAAGCCCTTCGGGACGTCCATGCCCTGCGGCGCGTTGGGGCCGAGGTAGGCCATGGCCCGCTTCTGCGATTCCGTCTGGAAGCGGGCCATCTCTTGCACCGGCGCGTCGTCCGGCGCATCGAGCGGCCGGAGCTGCTGCGGCGCTTTCCGCATGGTTTCGGTGGTGTGCTGGCGGACGGCGGCCGTGCTGTTCTTGTCCTCGTGGCAGCCGATGCAGGCGAAGGTCTCGCCCGGCAGGACCAACGTCCAGCTGCGCATGTTCTGGACCATGCGTCCGCGGCCGTCGAGCAGCTGGAAATAGACCGGGACGCGCGACGGGCACTCGAAGAAACAGCTGCCGTCGGCGTCGACGTCGACCTCGCCGAGCACGTGCTTCACGTCATACGAGCCGTTGTTGATGGAGCAGGGCGACGTCTGGTGGCCGCCCCACGGATGGAGGCCGAGCGCGACGGTCCCCTTCGCGCGGTAGTCCAGCGCCACGACGCGGAGCTTTTTGATGGTTCCCCGTTCTACGCCCTCGAGCCCGGGGCCGAAATAGACGTCTTGCACGTAGAACAGGCCCGTCTTCTTGCGTTCGTCCACTTGGGAAATCCGGTTCACCGCCTGCGGACGGGCGGCGAGCGGGATCTGCTGTCCCGCGGAGATGGTCGGATCGTAGATGAGCAGTTCGCGGGCACCCCCGCGGTTCTGCCAGTAGATGCCGAAGGCCGGGGAGCCGACTTTTCCCTTGGCGTTGATGCCCTTCAGGCCGCGGATCGGCCCGCCTTCGGGGGAATAGCAGACGACGTAGTTGTCCTCGTCGAGCGCGTAGGGGTATTGCCACTGGTCGCCGCCCGTGTCGTGCACGACCGCTCCGCCCGTGCCTTGGCTCTCCTGGTAAGGGTAGTCTTTCTCCGGCGCGAGCAGCTTGACGCCGACGCCGGCCTGGGTGCCGACCTTGCGGTCGATCATGATGAGCTTGCCGCGCTGGTCGATGTGGTGGGCACCGGAGACGGCGATCATTTTCGTCGAATTCGGGACGGCCCGCGCGTGGAGGATGGCGGCCGGGAACTGCGAGTTGTTCCCGTAGTATTCGGTCTGGGCGGTGCCGTCGGCGTTCATGACGAAGAGCTTGTGAAGGTAGCCGGCGGTGCGGTCGGAGTATTCCCAGCGCGTGTAGGTGACCCGCCCGTCGTTCGTCGTGTGCGGGAAGACGGTGTGGCCGTGGTCCACGCCCAAGCGGCGGAGGTAACGCCCTTGCGTGTCGCAGGTGTAGAGGTTGCAGACGCTCGACCACCAGCAGGGCGCGGAGAAATTGCAGCGCGTGGAGGTGAAGACGAGGTCGCCGTTCGGCAGCCACTCCGGCTCCATGTCGGCGACGCCTTCGCCGAACGTGATCTGTTTCGGCTCCTTCTTCTCGAGGTCCATCACGTAGAGGTGGAAGTCGCCGCCGTGGTCCTGGTCCGCCGTGCGCATGGAGAAGGCCAGCGTTTTCCCGTCGTGGGCGAGGGAGGGGTCGCGGACGATGCCGTCCGGACAGTCGAGGAGGACCTCTGTGGAGACGGAGCCGTCTTCGTTCACGCGCATCTTGCACAGCTGCGCGCCCATGCGGTAGTCGGCGCCCGTCTCGCGGAAGACGGCGTCGGAGAGGTGGTCGGTCAGCGCGAACATGGCCTGGGCGTCGCCGAAGACGAAGTGCTTCGCATAGATGAACGTCCGGGTCTGGCCCTTGAACGCGCGCGCCAGCCGCGCGGCGCGGCGCACTTCGCACGCTTGGAAGTAGAGGCTTTGCCACGCGGGATCGGAACCCGGCTTGCCGGCCGCGGACAGTGCCGCGAACGCTTTTTCGATCTGCCCGGCCGCCGGGTCGGCGCCGAGGGCCTTGAGATTCCCGAGCACCGTCGACATCAGTTCCGTTTCCACGGCGTTGGATTTCTTGGAAGTGAAAACGCCCTTGACGTCGAGCGATCCGAAATCCTGATAGATCCAATCGCGGTGGAGCCGCTGGATCGGGTACGGAGCCGTGTGGCGGTTCGCGATGTCTTCTTTGGAATACTGCTGGGCGAACAGCGGAACGGCGCCGGAAGCCAGCAGCCAGAAGGCGGAAGCCGCCAACATGTTAGACAACGGTTGATTCAGATCGCGCATGGCCCCTCCCGTGAATTTCTGGAAACCGACAGCCTTGATTTTAAAGGCCGCGTTGAAGATGCCGATACTCCGGTCCCCCAAGGTCCTATTAATAATTAAAGTACTACATTTATTGCGCGCAAGCAAAGCCACATTCGCGACGGTCTCCGGGTTGGTGGGGCGGGCACCCGAATAGCGTGGCGTCGTTGTTTCCGCGCGGCAGGTTACCGCGCGCTCACGGCTTGTCGATCCGCACGGGGACGTCGTTTGACTGCGGTGCGCCGGGGGTGCTGCGGCCTTCCGCCACCTGTTTTTCGAGCAAGGCCCGCATGCGCTTGACGCGGTCGGGATGCTGCGCCGCCACGTTCTGCGCTTCCGAAGGATCCGCGGCGAGGTCGTAGAGCTGCACGCCGGCCGGGTCGAGCTTGGCCTTGTTTTTCCCGCCGTCGGAATAGCCGCCCGACCCGGGCCACGCCAGCATTTTCCAGGAGCCTTCGCGGAGCGTGAAGCGCCCGTGCAGGCTGTGCAGGATCAGGTGCGTGCGCCCCTGCTGCCCGCCGCGCAGCAGCGGCAGGAAGCTGACGCTGTCCTCGGCGGCGGTCTCGGCCACGGCGGCGCCGGTGAGCTCCGCCAGCGTGGCGTAGAGGTCGTTGAGTCCGAGCAGGCCCGAGCAGGTCGTGCCGGGCTTGACCGTGCCGCTCCAGCGCGCCAGGAACGGCACGCGGTGTCCGCCCTCCCACAGTTCGCTCTTGTAGCCGCGGTAGTGCCCGCTGGGACGGTGCCCCTGGGCCTCCAGCGCCTTGACGCCGCCCTTGCCGCTGCCGCGCTCGTCGTCCCCGACGAGGCCGACGTAGGGCGCGTAGCCGTTGTCGCTGGTGAAGATCACCAGCGTCTGGTCCGCGAGGCCCTGCGCGTCGAGGGCGGCCAGCACCTGGCCGACCGTGTCGTCGACCTGCTCCACGAAACAGGCGTAGTGGCCCAGCGGGTGCGGGCGCTTCCACGGCGCGGCGGGCACGACCGGCGTGTGCGGCGCGTTGAGCGGGAGGTAGACGAAGAACGGCTTGCCGGCTTTGGCGTCGGCGGCCTGCGCCGCGATGTAGTCCACGGCCTTGCGCGTGATCGCCGGCAGCACGTCGGGCGCCTTGAACCCCGGCGCCGTGGGCCCTTTGCGTCCGCCCTCGCCGGTGACCTCGCCGGGAACCGCGGTGACGCGGTCGTTCTCGATGAAGGCGTAGGGGGGCATGTCGAGCGAGCCGGCGATGCCGAAGAAGGTGTCGAAGCCGTGCGAGAGGGGCGAGTCGGAGAGCGGCCGCGTGTAGTCGACGGCGCCGCCCTTCAGGAGCGGGTCGTCGGTGGTCTGTCCGGCCCAGCCGAGCCCGAGGTGCCACTTGCCGAAGCAGGCGGTGCGGTAGCCCTGCGCGCGCAGCAGCGTGGCGACGGTGGGGCGGTCCGGGGCGATGAGCGGCGCGCTGAGGCCGAAGAGCACGCCCGACTGCAGGCGCGTGCGCCAGGCGTAGCGCCCCGTGAGGATCCCGTAGCGCGTGGGGGTGCAGACGGACGACGGGCTGTGCGCGTCGGTGAAGCGCACGCCCTGCGCCGCCAGGCGGTCGAGGTTCGGCGTCTTGATCTTCGAATCGGCGTTGTAGCAGCCCAGGTCGCCGATTCCGAGGTCGTCCGCCAGGATGAAAACCACGTTCGGCAGGCGGGGCGCAGCCTGCGCCCCGGCGTGCGGGACGGCGGCTGACAGCGCGGCGAGGAGCGGGAGCGCGACGGCGAGGGTGCGGGACTGCATGGGAAGCCTCCTTGGGGTGAGACGGATCTTCGGGGCGCCGCCCGGCTTGCGCCGGGCGGCTTGTCCGGGGGCAATCAGCTCAGGCGCAGCGTGGCCGCGCCGGTCCACGGCACCTGGGAGGCGCCGCATCCCGCGACGATGCACAGGTCCGCCTGCGCGTCAACGCGGATGTTCGCCAGGCTGTCGGCGTCGAAGCCCTCGCCTTTGCGGGCGGCGTTGACGTCGTACCACACGGCCTTCTTGCCCGTGGCGCGCAGCGCCTTGTCGAGCGCCGCGACGACGGCTTTCCAGGGGGCGCAGGCGGGGCCGTCGAGCAGCACCCGCTTCTGGCTGCGGACGCTGTCCAGCAGCGCCTCGAAGCCGGAGAAGCCCGCAGGCAGCGGGCCGGCCGTGACCGCGGCGGGGTCCACCAGCGTGAGGGCCAGCGCGGCGCCGTAGACCGGGGCCTGTTCGCCGAGTTCGCACGGCTTGACGGCGATGCCGGCGGGCAGGCGCGCCGCGAGGCCGGCTTCAAGCGCCGGCACATAGAGATCCCAGTCGCGCGCGATGTTGCCGCCGATCACGAAGGCGTCGGCCCCGAATTTCGCGAGCCAGGGCGCCAGGAACTCGGCGAGATTTTCGCCGAAGGTGCGGTAAATCTTCTTAGCCGTGGCGTCGCCCTTGAGCGCGGCGTGGGCGATCTCCTTGCCGCCCGCGATGGTCTGGCCGGTCAGGCGCTGCCATTCGCCGACGAGCCAGCGGGTGGAGAAGAAGTCGTCCGCGATGCCGGTCTTGTAGGGCACGTGCCAGAGCTCGCCGTCGGGCGGCACGTCGTCGCCGCGGGTCTGGGGGCGGCCTTCTTTGAGGAACGAGGCGCCGAAGCCGGTGCCGAGGGTCACCACGACCGGCCGCCTGAAGCCTTGGGCGCCGCCGCGGAAGTATTCGCCGAGGGCGAAGCAGGCGGCGTCGTTGTTGAAGACCACGGGCTTGGCGGACGAGTCGAGCGCATTGCTGAGGTACTGGCGGAAGTTGACGCCGAACATCTGCTCGTATTTGTTCTGGAAGGGGGTGATGCGGCAGATGCCCTCTTCGTAAGTGAAGGGGCCGGGGATGGCGAGTCCGACGCCCTTGACGGCCGCCGGTCCGACCTTGGCGGCGCAGGCGCGGATGGCGCGCTCGAAAACGTCCAGGACGGCGGTCGGGTTCACGTGGGTGTCAAGGTGTTCGCGGACCGTGCCGGCCGCGAACACCTCGAAGGTGGCGGCGTCGACGAGGTCCAGGGTGATATGCGAACCGCCGACATCGATGCCGAGAAAATAGGAAGGGGCCATGTCCGTTCTCCGGGGGGCAGGTGTCAAACAAAAAGCCCCTTCCGCAGAAGAGGCTTTTCACATTCATTCGTGTTGGTTCATGTAGCTGCTGGGGAGCGGCATGGTGCCTTCCCACGAGGCAGGTGCTGACCACGGAATGTCCGTCTCGTTCGGGTTGTCCGCCATGCAGCCTGCCGCAAAGAGCAGGGCCGCCAGGCCGGCCAGACCGAGCATCGCGTGTGTCAACTTAGAAGAAAACCACATCGCCCTTCTCCACGGGAGTCTGCTGCCAGTCGTTCAGGATGTCGGCCACGACCAGATTCTTGCCCTGCACGGCCTGACGCAGTTTGATTCGCGTGACAAACTCGCCGGCGGCGCTCTGGCGGCCGGTGCGACGGACGTTCATGTCGAGCTGGGGCAGGGCGTTCTGGCGGTCCGGGCCGAGCATCTCGGCCATGGCGTCGGCCGAGAAGTCGATGATCACGAACTTCAGCTCGTCGTTCGCCTCGACGATCCGCCCCTTGTCCCCGGCGGTCAACGCGGTGACGGAAACCGACTCGCCCTGCGATTGGCCCATCGGCGAGCGCTTATCCGCAAAACGCGCTTTCAGCTCGTCGTAAGCCTGGCGGGTTTTGGCGAGATCCTCGGTCAGCGTGACCTTTTCCTCGTTGACCCGCTCGACTTCATTCTTGGCATCGGCGAGCTCGGCGGACAGCTCCTTTTTCTCGGAGGTCAATTTGGTCACGCGTCCGTCCAGCTCTTCCTTCTCGGCGGCCAGGGCGACGGCTTTCTCTTTCTCGCCCTTCAGCTCGACCTTGGCGGCGCGGCCCTCGGTCTTGAGCTTGTTGCTCTCTTCGATCGCGGAGGTGAACTGCTCGCGCATTTTGGAGAGTTCGGCGCGGGTCTTGTTCAGCACGGCCTGCTGCGACTTGGCGCGCTCGAACAGCTGGTCCATGAGCTCCTGCATGGTGCCGGGGCCTTTGGTGCGCGGCTTGTTGTCGACCTGGTCAAGCTCATAGTTGCCGTCCGCGTCCACGGCGAAGTAGTGGCGGAGCTGAAGGCGCTTGTCGGTGCTGGCGAAATCGAGCGTCGGGAGGTTCTGCTGCTCCAGCTTGATCGGGTACGACTCGAGCACCGACTCTTTTTCCGGATTGGCCAGTTCGCGGTCCGAGACCTCCGAAATATCTTTCTGGACACTCGGTGCGGCGGCGTCCGCGGCATCCGCGGCCTCGATGGTCTTGGCCAGCTTGATGAACTGCTCTTCGAACACGCTGTTGCGCTTGGTCAGCAATTCCCGTTTCTCGAACAATTTATAAGCGAAAAATAGGCTGACCGCACTCAGAGCCAAAATGACAATAACCAACACACGCAGCACTTTACCCATTGTAAATACCTCAACGTTTACTTGTGACACGTTTACGCATATGGTCAAAGGTAAATCAAAAAGGGGTACAACTGCAACAACAAAGTGATTTGCGTGCGCTTTTTTTGTGGTGCGCCGGAAAAAAGACGTGTTTTTTTTGCCTGCCTGCCCGGCCTCCCGGCCCGCGCGTCGGCGATTCGCGGAGAAGGGGGGGGACGGCGAAGCGGGACCGGGCGTTCGGCGGCGCCGGCATTGCATACTCCAGTACGCGTCCCGTTCGCTTTTTTTCACTCTTTGAAATTGACCTCCGCACAAAGTTCACGTATAACAGAATCTACTATGAATGAGAAGCGCTCCGACATCTTACTCGGTCATGGGCTCGTGTTGCTGCTGAGCGCGTTTTCCCCGATTTTTTGGGTGTGCGCGCAGGAAAACGCGGCGGAACAAGAGTTGCGTGAGGAAATCAAGTATATCGAATTACTTCAGCAGTATCGGATGCCGGACCTCGCCGAAGAGGTGATCGCGGCGACGAAAAAGAAATTCCCCGAGGCCGCGGCGAAGCTGAAGGTGAGCGAGATTCAAGGGCTCCTGTCGCAAGGCAAGTTTGACGACGTCCAGAAGGTGATCGACGCGATCCCGGACAAGACCGGGCCGGAGTTTTGGGCGCTGACGCTGGCCAAGGCGGACGCCTATTACGCGTTCGGGAAATACGCCGACGCGGACAAGCTTTATCTCGACTTTTTCAAGAAGGTCGACAAGCCTTCCCCGGCGCTGGTCTCCTTCTATCGTGACTCTGCCTACAAATATGCGCAGATGTTGCTCTATCTGGGCAAAGACCGCCCGGCGCTGGACGCTTTCCGCCGCCTCTTCAAGGTCCCGCTGGAGGAGGAGGTCGCCCGCCAGGTGCAGGCGGACATGGCTGAGCTGATGCTCAAGCTTGCCCCGGGCATCCAGAAGAAGGAAGAGAAGGACGCGTTGCTCAAAGAGGCCGAGGCGACGGTGGACAAGCTGCTTTGGAAACAGGACGTCTGGTTCGGCAAGGCGATCGTGATGAAGGCCCACATCTACCTGTTGCGCGGGGACGTCAAGGGCGCGCAGGAGCTGGTCGAGAACTATATGCCCCAGCTGAAGACCATCCATGACGCGCTGCGCGAGCAGGACTCGGACGGGTCGCAGGGGATGCTGCGCATGAGCCCGATGCCGCAGTGCCGCTACCTGCTGGCCGTGTTGCTGATGGACGAGGCGATGGCGGAGGTCAAGAAAGAGGGCGGCAGCGACGACCGCATCAAAGACCTGCTGCTGGGCGAGCGCGACCCCCAGACCAAGCAGCGCAAAGGGAACGGCGCATTCAACCACTTTATCAACGTCTTCATCCGCTTCCCGGAAAGCCAGTGGGCCACAGAGGCGGGCGAGCGCTCCGAAACGATCCGCAAGCTCATCAAAGAGCGGTTCAAAGCGGACCTGCGCACGCCGGTGACCGCGGAGCAGATGGCGAAGGTGCGGCAGATGCAGTTCGCCGGCGCGCGCCTGGTCTTCAGCCAGAATCAGTTCAAAGAGGCGATCGATAAATACCTCCTCGTGCTGAACCAGTTCCCGGAAACCCCCGAGTCCGTCCCCGCGCTGGGCGACCTCGCGGTCTGCTACATCGAGTCGGCGGATAAGGACGCGGAATCGGCGCTGATGGCGGAAACCGTCACCGCCCACCTCTCCGAGCGGTTCTGCGCCAAGCCCGCCCTCATGAAGGAGGCGGGCGACCAGGTGCGCCGCATCGGCGAGCGCTACGGCGAGCTGAAGATGGAAGACAAGAAGCGCCAGACCTACGCGCTGTTCTTCCGCGACTACCCCGCGCACTACGCGGCCGGCCAGCTCGTGATGAGCTTCGGCGAGCGCGAGTTCCAAGCCAAGAACTATGCGGGCGCGATGGTTTACTACCGGCAGGTCGCCGACATCTACACCAATTCGACCTACTACTTCGACGCGCTGAACCGCATGGCCCAGATCTACAAGGAGGAGGGGCAGCACACCAACGAGATCCAGTCCCTCGAATTCTATGTGGACCGCATGTCCGCGCGCGAGCGGCCGAGCCATGCGCTGGTGGCCGGCAAGTTCCGCCTCGCGGACGCCTACCGGGAATACGGCAATCTGCTGCTGAAAGGCGCGACGACCAATGAGGCCGTGGCCGCGGAGCAGAAGGAGGCGATCCAGAAAGAGGGCGTGACCTGGCTGACCAAGGCGGCGCTCGGGTTCGGCGGCGTGGCCAAGGTGCTGGGCGAAGCGGCCGCGGACTATCAGCAGAACGAGGAAGAGAAGAAACGCAACGTGCAGATGCAGGAGATGGCGGTCTTCACCAAGGCGGTGTGCCTGACGCAGATCAACTATCCGCAGGACAAGCTGCCCGTCATGCGCAAGCTGGCGATCGCGGCTTTCGAGGACTACGTGAAGCAGTATCCCCAGGGCAAGCTCGCGCCGAAGGCCCAGCTCCAGATCGGCACGCTCTACACCATCCTTCAGGACACGGCGAACGCGCAGGTGGCGTTCGAGAAACTGAGCAAAGTGTATCCCGAATCGGACGAGGCTAAAAACTCGGTGCCGATGCAGGCGGCGGCCCTGATCGAGATCGGGCTGCGCGGCGAGGGTGTGGCCAAATACCGCCAGATGTTCGCGGCGGGCGGCACCTACACCGAGGGGCAGTTCATGGCGGCCGCCAAAGCGCTCGAAGAGGCCAAGGAGTACGACATGGCGCTCCAGGCCTACGACAAGGTGCTCGGCATGACCAAGGAGATCTCGCTGTCCGCCAACGCCAAGATCGGGCGCGCCCGGTCGCTGGTGGGGCAGAAGAAGTACGGCGAGGCGCACAAGGTCTTGGAGGCGTTCGTCAAGGACAAGGCGCTGTCCAAGCTGCAGCTGGTGGTCGACGCCAACCTGCTGCTGGTCGAGGTGGCGAGCGAAGAGGGCAAGACCGAGAAGGACGACAACGAGCGGACGCGCCTCTTCAATGCGGCGGTCGACGCGCTCAAGATGGTCAAGAAGTACCGCACGAAGCCCGAGGAAATGGCCGAGCTGGACCTGATGTCCGGCGAGGTGCTCCTGCGCCAGATGGACGCGGAAAAGAAGCTGGGGCTGGCGGCGCAGATGGCGGAGTCGCGCGGCAAGGCGATCGTGGCGTTCCAGCGCATGATCATGGGCAACCAGCAGCAGTCCGCCGAGCTGGCCGCCGTCTTGGAGAAAGCCTATTTCTACTGCATGCCGCTGATGCTGGATCACAAGAAGTTCGCGGACGCGGCAGAGGACTGCGAGCGGTATCTGTCGCTCTTCCCGAACGGGCGGTACCGGACGGATATCCAGAACTGGCTGAACCAGGCGAAGCTGGGGCAGTGAACGGCGGGCGGTTAACTTTATTTTGAGAAACGCTTTAAGGAGCAAACGCATGAAGATGAGCACACACACGGGAGTTGTCGCGGTGGTCCTGACGATGGTCACCGCGGGCGCGGCCATGGCCCAGATCGCGGGCGTCATCACGACGCCCGAGGGCCGCAAGATCGAAGGCACCATCAAGTGGAACGTCCGCGACAAGGCGTACGGCATCACCGCGAAGGGCGGCAACGTCGAGCTGCAGTTGACGCGGGAGAACATCGCCGACATCCAGATTCCCCGCCCGAAAGAGCTGGACGCGGCGATCGCCAGCATCCAGTCGGGCAACGCGGCCGCGGCCGTGCCGGTGCTGGAGAAGCTCTCGAACGACTACCTGATGCTGCAGTGGGACACGGTCGCGACCCGCTACTTGGCCGAGGCGCACGTGAAGGCCGGCGCGCCGGACAAGGCGCTGCGCGTGTGCGAGAAGGTCATCGCCGCGAATCCGGACGCCGCCTTCCTGGGCGAAATGGCGCCCGCCTATTGGCAGGCCCTGCTGAAGTCGGACCGCGTGTCCAAGGTCGAGGATCTGATGGCCAAGGCGATCAAGAGCGGCGACCGGCTGGCGTCCGCGAACGCGCTGATCATGCGCGGCGACGTGATTCTGGCCGCGGGTGACACGAACGAGAACGCGAAGAAGGCGCTGATCGACGGCTTCATGCGCGTGGTGACCTTGTACAAGAGCGAGAAGGCGGCCCAGCCCGAAGCGCTCTACAAGGCGGCGAAGTGCTTCGAGAAGCTCGGTCAGTCGTCGCGCGCGGATCAGATGCGGACGACGCTGAAGGGCGAATACGCGTCGTCCGAGTGGGCGCGCAAGTGAGAAAAGGTTCTTCCCGCGCCGGAGGGCGCGGGGTGGTGGCGGCACGGATTTTTGTTAGTCAACGAAACTAACTTGAACAAGGGAAACAAAGTAAGAGGTTAACGATGAAAAGACTGGTCATGTCGGCAGTGATGTTCGCGGGGTTGACGGTTGGTTCTGTGATGGCGCAGGATGCTGCGGCGCCTGCAGCGGCAGCACCTGCACCCGCCGCGGCGGCTGCCGGGCTTGAGGCGAACCCCGCCGCCGCGGGTGAGGCTGCAAAGTCCAAGAGTTCGGGGAAGACGGGTTTCTTCGCGGTGGTGTTCGGCTCCGGCTGGCTGGGTGTGGTGCTGTGGGCGGCGCTGTTCGGTTGCGGCGCGGCGGCCATCTATTTCATCGTGGACAGCTCGGTGATGGTCCGTCCCCAGAAGATCATGCCCCAGAGCCTGATCGACAAGGTCAAGGCCGGCATGGCCGAGGGCGACGTGATGAAGGCCCTGCACGCCTGCGAGACCGAGCCGGGGCCGATGGCGAACATCCTGTCCGCCGGTTTCTCCCACGTCGAAGAGGGCTTCGAAGTGATCCAGGAGTCGATCGGCGCAGCCGCCGACCTGGAGACCGAGCGCATCATGCAGCGCCTCACCTGGATTTCCGTGTGCTCGAACCTGGCCCCGATGTTGGGCCTGCTCGGCACGGTGCAAGGTATGATCATGTGCTTCGAGACGTTGGCGACCGGCGCCCCGGACGTCGGCTCGTTGGCGTTGGCCATTTCGCAGGCGCTGTGGACGACCGCCGGCGGCCTGTGCGTCGCGATTCCCGCCATCACCTTCTACTACAGCATCCGCAACAACGCGAACCGGCTGATCCTGCGCATGCAGGCCATGACCATGGAGCTCATCAAGGACCTGCGCAACGTCGAAGTCGTGAATGACTAACGCCGCGTGACGCAACGGGGAGGCGCGCGTCCCAGAGGCGGCCCCCCCCCGGTGCAGAGTCCCGTCGCCGGCGCGGCCCGCGCGCCGGCGGGTCGGTTTTCAGTCGGGCTCCCAAGGGATGACACCTGCGGGGCAAACCGCAGTAAAGGTTTGAAACCATGGCTAGAGGGTTATCAACACAACAGTGCGATTTGGACATGACGCCGATGATCGACGTCGTGTTCCAGCTGATCATTTTCTTTGTGGTCACGCTGAAGATGACATCGGACGTCAATCCGGACATCATTCTCGAGGACGGCAAGAACGGGGTGACGCTGACGCAGGACAATCTGCCGCCCAGCACGCTGGAGATCGAGCTGGACCGCCGCGGGCGCATCTCGATCCACAACGCGACGCTGAATGAGCGGCTCTTGTCGACGATGATCAAGAACCGGATCAACCGCCACGGGAACGAGTTCCCCGTCCTGATCCGGGCCGACCGCCGCACGCAGCACGAGAAGGTGCGCAAGGTCATGGACATCTGCACGGCGGCTG
Source organism: uncultured Lentisphaeraceae bacterium (assembly GCA_964579865.1). GTDB lineage: Bacteria > Verrucomicrobiota > Kiritimatiellia > RFP12 > UBA1067 > DAOPZC01. The sequence goes on from CAZOIS010000018.1 coordinate 25,734, forward strand.
GCATCTGGAAGCTGTCGTTCGTCGCGGTTCAGGAGCACAAGGCGGCGAAAAAGTAGGAGACGTTTTTATGGCTTACAAACGGAAAGAAAATAAGGGCGAGAGCCCGAAACTGGACATGACGCCGATGATCGACGTCGTGTTCCAGCTCCTGATTTTCTTCGTGGTCACGCTGAAGCAGGAGGACATTCTCGCCAAGCTGTCGGCCGCCCGCCCCGCGCCGAACCAGGACGAGCAGGTCAAGCAGCAGCAGCAGGATCTGATCAACGTGATCGTGGCGCCGCAGGGCTTTCTTTTCAACGGCCGCCCCATGCGCCTGCCGGAACTCGACCGCGCGATCGAGCGCCTGTCGGGCTACAGCAAGACCGCGATGGTGATCATCAAGTGTACCGCCGATTCGCCGCACGCCTTCCTTGTGCAGGTGCTGGACGTCTGCAACAAGCACGGCATGACCAACCTGTCGATCTTCAGCATGTAAGGAATCAGACATGAGTAGCAATGTGGATATGACCGAGGTCGACTCGCATCTCGACGAGATCGCTCGGATGTACACGAACGAGACGTTGTTCCGGCGCATGAAGGTGCTGTTCTCCGGACTCAAGGCCCCTCGTCAGTCCAGAGAGTACAAGGTTGCGATGATCGAGGTGCAGCGTCTGGCGGCACCGTTCGCGGCCATTCTTCTGCCCGCGTTCGCCGTGGGCGTCTTGATGGTCATGTCGAGTGGCGCGGTGGTCCAGGACCGCATCATCGAGACGCAGGTGCTCGAGGCCGAAGAGGTGAAGGACCTCGACAAGATCGAAGAGTTCGAGAAGCCGGAAGAGCAGATGGAGGACGTCAACATCGACATCCCCATCAACAGCCCGAACGTCCAGGTGCAGTCCGATACGCCGAACAATCAGCCGATGAGTCCGCAGCCGCAGGCGTTCGACGCGGTGATGACGGTCAAGAGCCCGGTGATCCTCAAAAACATCTACGGCAGCACCCGCAACACCGGCACGCGCGGCACGCAGCTCGCCAAGTTCGGCGGCGACCGCATGACCGAAGACGCGGTGCTGCGCGCCCTGCGCTGGCTCAAGAAGAAACAGCAGCCGGACGGCTCTTGGCCCGCACAGAAGGTGGCCATGACCGGCCTGGCGGTCCTGACGTTCTTGGCGCACGGCGAGAAGCCGGGCGAGTCGGCGGAGTTCGGCGCGACGATCCAGAAGGCGCTGGAGTTCCTGATCAAGAGCCAGCGCGCCGACGGCAAGTTCAACGGCATGGACGGCAATGAGTACGCCCACCCGATCGCGACGTATGCGCTCTGCGAGGCCTATGGCATGACGATCAACCCGAACGTCAAGGTCGCGGCCGAAAAGGCGCTGGTGCCGATCATCAAGGGCCAGCATCCGACCGGCGGCTGGACCTACAAGATGGATCCCTCCGTCAACAACAGCAAAGAGCACGGCGAAGTCGGCAAGTACCGCGACGACACCTCCTACATGGGGTGGTGCGCGCAGGCGCTCAAAGCCGCCAAATTGGCCAAGCTGCACGCCGACGGCCTGGAGAAGGCGACCAAGCTCGCGGTCAAGGGCTTCAAGAAAAACGCCAGCCCGAACGGCGGCTTCGGCTACACCAGCCCGGGCACCGGCGGCCTCACGAGCGTCGGCACGCTGTGCATGCAGCTGCTCGGCGCGTCGAATGAGGCGGAGGTGAAAAAATCGCTGGAGATCATTGATTCGTGGACGCCGTCCTTCTCGTCCTATGAGCCTGTCGCGGAGGTGATCAAGCAGCTGAAGCCCGACGATTTGATCAAGCGCGATAAGAGCGGCAAGCCGGCGCTCGATAAAGACGGCAAGGAAGAGAAATTGACCGCGATCGCGGTGGCCAAAGGAAAGCTGGGCTCGACGGTTGATCCCGCAGAAAAGATGTTCTATTCCGCTTCGGCGCAGTACTATTTCTACTATGCCACGCAGTGTAAGTTCCACCAAGGGGGCAAGCATTGGGAAAACTGGAACAAGGTCATGAAGCCGCGGTATGTCAAGGCGCAGCAGATCGAGAAGAACGCGATCAAGAACGACAAGGGTGTGGACTGTGACATCGGCTGGTGGGCGAATGCGGACACGATGAGCGACCGCCCCGTCATGGACACCTGCCTGGCCGCGCTGCAGCTCATGGTCTATTACCGCTATCTGCCGACCACCAGCAAAGAAGCCGTGCAGGTCGAGGCGGAACTCGTGGCCACCTCCACCGACACCGAAGACATCAAGGTGGACACCGGGAATCTGTAGCATGGGCGCATGGGCGCCTCGAATCGGTAAAACATGAAGTGGGCTTATACGCGCGCCGGGTTCCGTCGACGTCGCACCTGTGTGGCGATGTGCGCGCGCGTGTTTTGCGTGGTCGTCATTTATCTGGCCCACGCCGTCTGGAGCGGCGGGGGGGCGGCGGGGAACCTTTCATCAGCCGATTTGATCGGATTGGAAACGGTGCCGGTGTCGCAGGCAAACGGAAGCCTGGGGTGCTGCGAAGGCGGGTTCGATTCGGACGCGATCCGGCCCGGCTCGAAAGAAGACGACCCTTTCTGCGCTTTTCTTGCGCTCGCGTTCGTGCCGCCGCAGGGTTTCTTTGAGCGCCCAGCTACACGTTGGGAAACCCCGCCATGCGCTGCGGACGCTCGCCAGCCAGCCGTGCCGCACCCGCATTTGCGCCTTCTTGAAAACGCCTTGCGCGTGCTCTGCTGACCCTGCATCTGGTCTTCTCCCTCCGTCCGGTAATCTTGCGGTTCCCTGTCCTCGGGAATTTCCACCCGTGTCATCTGTCCCGGAGCCGCCCGGCGAGTGCATCGCGTCTCGCGGGTGGCTCTCTTTCAACCGTGCAGGTACAACACATGTTCCACATCCCCACCACATGGATCAGTCTGATCGTTTTTGTCTTCTGCTATGCTTTGTTCGTGATTCTGCCCGCGCGGCGCTCGTGGACCGCCTGCATCGGCGGGACCGTGCTCGTCGCGGCCGGCGTGCTGCAATGGCACGATGCGCTCTTCACAAAAATCAGCTGGAACGTCATGGGGCTTTTTGTCGGCACGCTGATCCTCGCCGAGATGTTTCTGATGTCGCGGGTTCCCGCCATGCTGGCGGAATGGCTGGTCGACAGGTCTAAATCCACACGCGTCGCCATGCTGGCCCTCTGCGCGCTGGCCGGCGTGATCTCCATGTTCGTCGAGAACGTTGCCGTCGTACTGCTGGTTGCGCCCGTGGCTTTGAGTCTGGCCGACAAACTCAAGATCAGCCCGGTGCCCTTGCTGATCGGCATCGCCGTCAGCAGCAATCTGCAGGGCACGGCCACCATGATCGGCGATCCCCCGAGCATGATCCTGGCGGGCTACATGCGTATGGGCTTCTTGGATTTCTTCGCCTACCAAGGGAAGCCGGGCATCTTTTTTGCCGTCCAGGTCGGGGCGGTCGCCTCGCTGGCCGTGCTGGGGCTCGTGTATCGCCGTCATAAAAGTAAAACCAAACTTCTTCCGCAGGAGAAAGCGCGCTCATGGGTCCCGGCGATCCTGCTCGGCCTTCTGGTGCTGGGCTTGTCGTTCGCCACGCTGTTCGATCCTGAATTCGCCTGGTTCGCGGGCGTCTACACGCTTAGCCTGAGCGCCATTGCGCTGATTTGGTACCGCGTGCGCGCCCGTTGGGGGAGCACGCGCACGCTCATCACCACACTCGACTGGGACACCACCTTTTTCCTGATCGGGGTCTTCGTTCTGGTGGGCGGTCTGAGCGATTCCGGCTGGATGGACAGGCTGTCCGGTTTCATGGCGAACTCGGTCGGCGGTCATGTCGCGCCGGCCTTCGCGATGATTGTCGTTTTTTCCGTGATCGTCTCCGGCTTTGTTGACAACGTGCCCTTCCTGCTGATGATGATCCCAGTCGCGCAGAAGGTCGCGGACCAGATTCACGCGCCCGTGCCGCTGCTCATGTTCGGGCTTCTGATCGGCGCCTGCCTCGGCGGAAACCTGACGCCGATCGGCGCGTCCGCCAACGTGGTCACGCTGGGCATCCTGAAGAAACGCGGCTACACCGTCTCTTTCCGGGAATTCATGGGTATCGGCATTCCTTTCACCGCCGCCGCCGTGCTGAGTGCCTGCGCCTTCGTCTGGTGGATCTGGGGCTGAACTGAAACTTGAAAGGTGTGGCCAACCGGAGCGGGTTGGCCACAACAGCGGAAAAAACACGGATGAAAAACAGCGCGAAAGTCAAGACGGACTCGTTGTTGTGCAAACATCTGAGAACGCGCCTCGTATCGGGTCTGCTGGTGTTGATCCCATTGGCGATTACGCTGTTCGTCCTGAATCTTTTCTACACGTCGCTGACCGCTTTTGTGCGTCCGGTCATGCGCCCGTGGGTTGGGGAGCTCCCCGAACAGGTGCTCACGTTGATCGCGCTTTTCGTCACGCTGGCGTTTGTCTACCTTGTCGGCCTCGTCACAACCCATATCATTGGGCGACGCGTGATCCACTGGGGGGAGAGTCTACTGCTGAAGCTGCCGATCGTGAAGACCGTCTACTCGGCCTCAAAACAGGTGGTAACCACCTTCTCGTCTTCGACCATGGCGGCTTTTTCTGCCGTGGTGCTGGTCGAGTTTCCGCGCTGCGGCTCGTTGGCTGTCGGCTTTATTACCGGGACGATCCGTAACCCTGAAGGCGAGTTACTTTATCGCGTTTTTGTCGCCACTACGCCCAATCCGACATCGGGCTTTCTCATCATCTTGCCCGAAAAAGCGGTCCAATTTACGGACATTTCGGTCGAAGACGGCGTGAAAATGATCGTGTCGGGCGGCATGTTGGCGCCCCCATCTTTCCAGTACTGTTCTGCCCCCGGCCGGTAGTCGTGCGATAAGCGCAAAGAGGAAGTCCAACTCGTGCACTTTCGTTTTTGACTTTTGCACACGCGAACGCATACACTACGAAACAAAAGAACGTTTGATCTTCTCTTATGCCATTCTCACTTTTTCTCGCGTTGAAATATCTCCGGCCGAAACGGTCGTTCACCTCGGTCGTGACGCTGATCTCGGTGGTCGGCGTGGTGCTGGGCGTGGCGATCATCATCATCGTGCGTGCGGTGATGACCGGCTTCGGCGACATGTGGAAAGAGAAAATCCTCGACTTCAAGCCGCACATCACCGTGTCGCCCATGGGCGGCGGCGTCATCGAGGAGGAGGAGTCGGTCTGCAAGCGGCTGGAGATGGTGCCGGGGGTGATCGCCGCCTCGCCCGGGCTCGAAACGCGCGTGCTGGTCGAGCACCGCCGCCGCGTGGTCGCGCCGATCGTGATCGGCACCGACCCGCAGCGGGCCCGCCGCGTGATGAAGCTCGACCGCATGGCCGCGGGCGAATTCAACATCGAGGGCGACTCGGTGGTGGTGGGCATCGATCTGGCCGCCGAGCTCGGACTGATGGTGGGCGACGCGATTCTGGTGTATTCGCCCATGAACCTCGTCACCAAGGACGAGGTCTATTTCCCCGAGCGTCTCACGATCACCGGCATCTTCGACTCCGGACAGCGCGACTTCGATTCCGGCTTCATCGTGACCTCGATCGCCGTGGCCCGCGATCTGATGGGCATGAAGTCCGGCGTCTATTCGATCCACCTCAAGGTGGACGACCCGCAGAACACCGCGCATTTCGGCAGAATCGTCAACGACGTCCGCATGCTGGTCCCCCGGTGTGCGGTCCGCACGTGGCAGGAAATCGACAGCCAGCTCTTCAACGCGCTCGCGGTGGAGAAGAACATGATGGTCATCCTGCTGATGTTCATCACGGTGGTGGCGATCTTCTGCGTGACCAACACGCTGATCGTGCTGACGGTCCAGAAGACGGACGAGATCGGGCTGCTCAAGGCGCTCGGTTTCTCGTCGCGGCAGGTGATGGGCGCCTTCGTGTTTCACGGCTGGATCCAGTGCCTCATCGGCACCGCGCTGGGCATCGGCGCCGCCCTGCTGATCCTGGAAAACCTGCACGTGCTGGTGGCGTTTCTGGCGCGGCTCGGCGTAGAGGTGTTTCCCAAGAGCGTGTACGGGCTGGCGGAGATCCCGTGGCGCGTGATCCCGGGCGAGGTCGTGAGCGTCGCGGTCTCGGTGATCCTCTTCTGCACCGTGGCCAGTTTCCTGCCCGCCTGGCGCGCATCGCGCATGGACCCGGTGACGGCCCTGCGCAAGGAGTAGGGGCGCGCCCGCATTCCGCCCCGACGGAAAGAGCAAGATGTTAGAAGCAACCAACCTGCATAAGACGTACATCCTGCCGCACAAGCGGGTCGACGTGCTGAAAGGCGCGTCGATCAGCGTGGGCAAAGGCGAGCGCGTGGCGATCGTCGGGCGCAGCGGCGCGGGCAAGAGCACGCTCCTGCACGTGCTGGGCGGCCTGGACCGGCCCGACGCCGGCGAGGTCAGCGTGGACGGCAAGCCGCTTTACGCGGTCTCGCAGCGGGTGCGCACGGCCGTGCGCGCGGCCAAGATCGGCTTCGTGTTCCAGTCCTACCACCTCCTGTCGGAAATGGACGTCACCGAGAACGTGATGCTGCCCGCCATGACCGGCGTGCTGAACATCACGCGGGCGCAGATGCGGCAGCGCGCTTTGACGCTGCTGGAGCAGGTGGGCCTGGCCGACCGCGCCACCCACATGCCGCTGGAGCTCTCCGGCGGTGAACAGCAGCGCGTGGCCCTGGCGCGCGCGCTCATTCACGAGCCCGCGCTGATCCTCGCCGACGAGCCGACCGGCAACCTCGACCGCCTGACCGGCGCGCAGATCATGGAGCTGCTCTTCGGCCTCTCCTGCACGCGCGACCTGGCGTTGGTGATGGTGACCCATTCGCCCGAGACCGCCGCGCTGTGCGACCGCGTCATGGAGCTGCATGAGGGCCTGCTCGTTCCGCGGCCGTGAAGACGGCCGCGGCGAGCGGTCACAAATCCCGCAGCCTGAAAATCAGGGTGAGGCGGGCGAATGACGCCACCGGACGCCCGTCGCGGGCGCCGGGCTTGAAGCGCGCCTGTTCCACGGCGCGCACCGCGGCGCGGTCGAGGTCCGGAAATCCGCTGGAAGACACCAGCGTGACGCCGGTTGTCCGTCCGTCCTCGCCCACCGCCGCATCGAGAATGACCGTCCCCTCCTCGCCGCGCCGCCGCGCGCCGATGGGGTAGGAGGGCCGGATCGGGCGGTCGAGCGAAGGATGGGCGTCGATGTGCCCCGCGGAACCGGCCGCGCCGGCGTTTTCGCGGTTGCCGGCGTCGGACACGGCCGGCGCGGGCTCGATGACGGCGGGTGCGGGCGCCGCCGGCTTGGGCGCGGGGGCCGCCTGGGCGGCCGGCGGAACGGGCTTGGCCACGGGGACGGGCGTTGGCACCGGCTTGGGCTCCGGGACGGCCTCCGGCTCGGGGAGCGCGTCGGTGAAATCGGGCTTTTCCTGGAGTTGCGGTTGCGCCGCCATTTCAGGAACGGGGTCGGGAAGTGGAAGCGGCGAAATCTCGGCGGCCGGCGCTTGCGCGGCGTCCGGCTCCGCGCCCGGCACGTCGGGCGCGATCTCGGTCAGCGTCAGCGCCACCGCGGTGACCTCCAGCTCGGGGGCTGCCGTGGCCGGCTCTTCCCGGTGATGCAGGGTGTAAAAGCCCAGCAGCAGCAGCCCCGTGAGGTGCAGGGCGGCGGAGAGGGTATAGCTCACGATGTGGTCGGCGGAGAACATGGCGAAAAGCGCGGTCAGTTCATGGGGCGTCAGTTTTTCATGCGTGCGTGGGTGCGGGCGGTAAATCTGTGCGGCGGCGCGGGGCGCGCGGTGTGGGAGCCTTGGGCTATTTCGCCTCGCCGCTGACCTGGAACGCGACGCGCTCCACGCCGCCGTTCTTGAGCTTGCCGAGTAGCTCGATGCCGGTGCCGAGCGAGGCCGCCTTGTCGGCGCTGATGAGCACGGGCGTGGCGCTTTCGCGCCAGAGCTTGACGGTGGCGATCACCAGCTCGTCGAGCGGCATGGCTTGCTTGTTCAGGAGCAGGGGGTTGTCGGCGGCCAACGTGATGATCGTCTGTTCCCCTTTCTGCTGCACCCCTTTGGCGGCGGGCAGGTCCACCTTCAGGCCGCGGTGGACCGACATGGAGAAGATCGAGTAGACGAAGACGACCAGGATCAGAAACATGACGTCCATGAGGGAGATCATTTCCATCCGGGCCTTGCGGTCTTCATATCCGGAGCTCAGGCGCATGGTTCACTCTCCCGGTTGGCCGTCGCGCGCGTTCAGGCTGGCGCCGGTGTTGTAGGCGAGCGCGAAGTGGTGGATGGCCTGCTCAAGCTCCGTGGTGCGGCGCTTGAGCTGGGAGACCAGGAAATTGAAGGGGAAAAGACAGGCGATGGCCACGATCAGGCCGGCGGCGGTGGTGATGAGCGCCTCGGCGATGCCCGCCGTCGCGCCGGCCGGATTCTCCATGCCCGCCGCGTTGAGCATGTTGAAGGTGTTGATGATGCCGGTGACCGTGCCGAGGATGCCGAGCATGGGGGCGACGGTGATCGAGGTGTCGAGGACCGAGAGCCCGCGGCGCAGATGGTCCAGCTCCAGCTGCGACGCGGCCTCCAGCGTCTCCTGGAACCCCGCCGTGCGGTTCTCAAGGGCCTGCGCGAAAACGCGGCAGACCGGCGAGTCGGCCTGTTTTGCGGCGGCGAGGGCTTCGTCGAATTTGCCCTCGCGGGTGAGCCCGATGAGCGCCTTCTGTTTGTGGCGGAAATAAAAGTTGGCGGTGTTGTACTTCCAGAAGGCGAAGAGGCGCTCGAACGTCACGGCGAGCCCCATGAACGAGCAGACCAGGATCGGCCACATGACCGGCCCGCCGCGGTCGAAGAGCGCGAAGGCCGCGCCGAAAAGGCCCTGCGGCGCCGCAGGGGCGGCCTGGGCGAGAAAAGAAGAGCAAAACATGATCAACCTCCAACGGGGTGCGGCGATTCCGCACACCCGCTCCTGTCATCAAACGCCGGCGTTCCGGCCGCGGTTCACATGACCTTCATTTTGGGCAGGTCCTGGATGTCCACGTAGCCGACCAGCCGGCCTTCCGCGTCGACCACCGGCAGGTCATCGATCTTGTATTTCTCGAAGATGCGCAGCACATCGACGGCGAAGGCCTCGTCGCAGACCGAGACGGGCTGATGGGTCATGACGGCGTGGACGGGGCTGCGGAGGATGTCCTTGCCTTCGGAAAGCTGCCGGCGCAGGTCGCCGTCCGTGAAGATCCCGGCCAGGCGTCCGTCGGGGTGGGCGACGAGCGCGGCGCCGCTCTTGGCGGTCGTCATGGCCATGATGGCGTCCATGATGGTGGCCGAGAGCGGCAGCGTGGCCAGCCGCTCGCCGGTGCGCATGATGTCGCGGACGCGCAGCACGAGGGCCCGGCCGATCGCGCCGGCGGGGTGCAGGCGGGCGTAGCTTTCCTTGTTGAAGTGGCGGGCCTCGATCAGCACCATGGCGAGCGCGTCGCCGACGGCCATGGTGGCGGTGGTGCTGGTGGTGGGCGCCATGCCGAAGGGGCACGCCTCCTTGCCGATGCGGACGCAGAGCACCACGTCGCTCAGGCGGGCGAGCGTGCTGTCCGGATTGCCGACCATGCCGATGATGCGGATGCCGAGGCGGCGCACGGCGGGGATGAGCTTGATGACCTCGTCGGATTCGCCGGAGAAGCTGAGCGCCAGCAGCACGTCGTCCTCGGCGATCATGCCGAGGTCGCCGTGCATGGCCTGGATCGGGTTCATGACTACGCTGGTCGAGCCGGTGCTGGCGAGGGTGGCGGAAAGCTTCTCGGCGATGTGCAGGTTTTTGCCGACGCCGGTCACGACGATCTTGCCGCCGTTGTCGAGGGTTTCGAGAATCAGGCGCACGGTGGCGAGGAAATCTTCGCCCAGCGCGGCCTGCGCGGTGCGGAGGCCCTCGATCTCGGTGTCAAGAACCTGCCATGCGCGTGAAAGAATCGCTGCGTTATCCATAAAAAACGTTCGGGTTTGAGGTTGATTCAGGCGGCGCCGGACCGGCGCCGTCGGCTTTGAATGTCGCCTTTCAGTGTAGCGCAAAGGGCGGCGGGCGCAAAAGGTCTTTTTTCATCTTGTGCAGATCGCGGAGCGGGCATAAAATACAACACCGGTAGGGGATAAATACGTCACAACGGTCACGCTAAAAGAAAGGAACGCGCCATGAAAAGCTTTGACGTTCAAACCAGTGCGCATGCCCAGTTCGTGAACATTACGGACCAGGTCCAGAAGGCGGTCCAGGCGCTGGGCGTCACCGACGGGGTTGTGACGGTGTTTACGCCGCACACCACGTGCGGGGTGACCATCAACGAGAACGAGGATCCCCACGTGGTGGAGGATCTCCTCCGTCTGCTCGACGCGATGGCGCCTTGGAAGAATCCGGCCTATACCCATGCGGGCGGCAATACCGCCGCGCACATGAAGACCTCGCTGATCGGTTCGTCCGTGCAGGTGATCGTGGCGTACGGCAACATTCAGCTCGGCATGTGGCAGGGCCTCTATCTGTGCGAATTCGACGGTCCGCGCATCCGTCACGTATGGGTCCAGTAAGGGGAGAGGCCGGGGGCCTGTCTTAACGGGAGGCGTCGCGCCATACCTCGTCGTATACCGCGAGGGTCTTCGTCACCATCTGGTCGAGCGAGAACCGGGCGAGAACGTCTTCCCGCAGGCCGGAGAACGCGGCGGTTGACGCCCGCACCAGCCGGTCGGCGAGCTGCGCCTCGTCGCCCGGCTCGACCAGCCACCCGTTGAAACCCTCGCGGACGATGTCCAGGGCGCCTCCGAAGCGCGTTGCGATCACCGGGCACCCCATCGCCAGCGCCTCGGCCATTGAGCGCCCGAACGACTCGGGCTTGGCGCGGTTGCCGGAGACGAGCACGTGGCCGCAGGCGTAAATCTCGGCGATCTTGCTCTGGCTGCCCGCGAAGGCGACGTGGTCGCCCACGCCCAGCTCCGCCACCAGCTTCCGCAGCGCCTGCTCGTGGCCGGCGCGCGTCGCCTCCGCGCCGCCCACGATCACGGTCTTGATCCGCGGGTTTGTCGCGCGCGCCAGGGCCGTGGCCCGGATGAGCGCGTCGTAGCCCTTGAGCGGCGTGATGCGTCCGACGCCCAGCACCACGAAGCGTCCCTCCAGCCCGTGGCGGCTCCGGAAGTCCGCCATGAACGCCGCATCGAGGCGCGCCGGGTCGAAGAGCTGCGGGTCGATGCCGCGCGGCACGAGCCGGATCTTCTCGGGGGGCGTCCCGTAGTGCTCGCGGATGAAGTCGACGACGGCGGTGCTGGGGCAGATCACCCGCTGGCCCGCGGTCATGATCCGGCTGTAGGCGCTCACGCTGTTGAAGCCGTGGACGGTCGAGACGAAGGGCAGCCGCAGGGGGCGGTTTGCCAGCACGAAGAGCCAGCCCGGCACGCGGCTGCGGTAGTGCACCAGGTCCGGCCTCAGGGCTTTGAGCGCGCGGCGCAGGGCCAGCACCCGCTGCGGGACCGTGAGCGGATTCTTCGACTTCACGTCCAGCGTCAGGTGCCGTCCGCCGTCGCGCTCGACCGCCCCGGCCAAGCGCCCGCCGCTGGAGATGACGGTGCTGACGAGGCCGCGCCTGACGAATTCGCGGTTGAGCTCGACGGTGCCCCGCTCGACGCCGCCCTCCTCGAGCGCCGGAAGGATCTGGAGAATGTGCATGGCGGGTATGATACAGGGTTTGGGGGGCGGGGGGCAAGGTGTCCCGTGGCCCAAGGATGGCATGCCGGCCCGCCTGGAGCCCGCCAGCGCGGATCCTCGGCGCGCGAAACCGGCAGGGCGGCGGGCGGATGCCAACGCGTCCCCCGCCCAGCCGGTCACCGCCGCATCAGCCGCCACGCGCCGAAGCCCAGCAGAAAGAGGGCCGGCAAACCGAAGACCGTATAGCGGCCAAGGCCGCGTCCGGCGGCTTCCGCGGTTTGGGCTTCCGGGCCGGCCCGCCCCCGGACCGTCTCCGCCGCGACGTCCGCCGGAAGATCAGACAGGGGCAGGGCGAAATCGGTTGATTCGAGGACCGCAAGGTTCGTGTTGATGCTGGTATGTTGCCGATATTTGCGTGCCTCTGTCAGGGCGGACTGCAAATCCCTGTCCGTGTAAAGATTGTCAGTAGGGGGTTCCAGACTGTGGCGCTCAAGCAGGGCAAGGCGTTCGCGCGAGAGCCGGTAGGCAGCGCTCCTTTCGGCGAGGATGCGGTCAACCTTCATGAATTCGATCTTGTCCTCTTCCTTGGCGGCTGCGGCCATGAGCGCGGCCAGAATGGCCGTTCTTTTCTCAGCAGGAGCCTCCTCATAAGCCATCCTCGCATACGCGTATATAGACAGCCTTTCCATAGAATTCATCCTGTCTTCATCCACCAGGAACCGCAGAAGCGCGTCCTTCGCCTCCCCGGCGTCCGCCACCCTGAGATACGAAAGGATGGCGGTTCGGCGGAGCCACGAATCGTTTTTATCCGAGGCGGCATAGTCCAGCAGGAAATCCTTGACCGGAATCTCCCCGCATTTCGGAAGCCACCGAATAACGCCGTCCGCAACCACTTTATAGTAACTCCTTTCCTCCGACCTCGGTGTAAGCGCCGACAACTTCACCTCGGCCTCGCGGAAAAGATTCATCAGCACGCGGTGGAGCTGCTCGTCCGTTACGGCTGCACTATCCTTGAAGTTGTCAAAACTCTTCCACGGATCTCCTTGGTCAGCATAAAAGTAACCAATCAGCCGTTCTTTCAGTTGTGCGTCGTCCATTCCAGCGGAAGCCGACACCGTTCCCCAAAGAAGAAAGGTCAGGAGTATTGTGTTTGTTCTCATATTGTTCTTTCAGTGTACCGGTTCCCGCGGTTCCATCGTGGGCGCCCCCACACTGATCGGTATCCGGATGGAGTAGGTTAGTCCGCTGAGATGGTACAGAGGAATGTCTGCGCGCGTTACTGTAGGCCGAGGCGCATTCATGATCACCCTGTAAGTCAAATCATGGTAAGCGAGCGTAGAAGAATAGTACCCCGGCCCCTCACCGACGCTCCAGTTGAGGGGGTACGTCTTGTCTTCGGAGACGAAACCGTTCCCCGCATCATACTCATACATATCTGACAGTCCACTGGCGTGGCCGATCTCATGCGCGAGCGTCTGGAGAGATGCGCCTGCTTCCGCCGCCCGGCCGCCGGCCTGAAACGTCATGTCGGACCCGGCGTGCCATGTTTCGAATGGTACTCCATCACCCGTACCAAAACAAGCCGGCCTGCATGTGCAGATGTGCTGCGGACGCGAGCCAGCTCTGTTGAGGTCGTTGATCTGTAATCGTAATCTTGCTCGTAATCATCCTCTTGCAACAGAACGGCCATGCGCCCGAACGGACGCGAACGCGGCCTTCCATCCGGCCCCCGACGCTGGTAAACTAACGCGCGTTGAAAAAGGAGCTTTCAGATTGCGCGGGGGCGCCGCCGCCGGGCGGTTACCGCGAGATGTGGCGCATCGCCGCCCCGCTGATCCTCAGCATGGCGTCGTACACCATCATGCAGTTCTGCGACCGCGTGTTCCTCTCGCGCTACAGCAGCGTGACGATCCAGGCCGCGCTGCCGGCGGGCGTGCTGGCGCATACGCTGATCTGCTTCTTTCAGGCGCTGACGGGCTACGCGGGCACGTTCACCGCCCATTACCACGGCGCGAAAGATCCCGCCCAGTGCGTGCGGGCCACCGCGCAGGGCCTCTGGCTGGCGCTGGCCTCGTGGCCGCTGATCCTGCTCCAGATCCCGCTCGGGACGTGGCTCATGACGCTGGGCGGCCATGCGCCCGAGGTGCTGGCGGCGGAAAAGACCTATTTCGTGATCCTCATGGCCGGCGGGGTCATGGTGCCGCTCAACTCCGCCATCGGCGGGTATTTCATGGGAATCGGGCGCACCAAGGTCAACATGGTCGCCAACACGCTCGGCTGCTCGCTCAACATCGTCCTCAACTACGCCATGATTTTCGGGCACTGGGGCGTCCCGGCGATGGGCATCGCGGGCGCGGCGTACGCCACCCTGATCTCGGGGTTCGTCACCTGCCTCGTCCAGGTCGTCCTCTTCCTGAAGGAGCGCCATGTGCTGAGCGTCGGCTGGCAGGCGGCCCTGAGGCCCGATCTCCCGCTGGTGGGCCGCATCGTCCGCTTCGGCCTGCCGTCGGGTCTCCAGCTGGTGATGGACGTCGGCTCGTTCGCCGTGTTCATCATGCTCACCGGGCGCTTGGGCGATCTGGCGCTGGCCGCGAGCAACATCGCCTTCAGCGTCAACAACCTGGCGTTCGCGCCGCTGCTCGGCTTCGGCCTCGCCGCCTCGACGGTCGTGGGCCACCACCAAGGCGCGCGCCATCCCGAGGCCGCCCGGCGGGCCGGCTACACCGGCCTCAAGATGGGCCTGATCTACATGTGCGTGATCGGCGCGACGTTCGTCCTTTTCCCCAAGGGTTATTTCGAGCTGTTCCGCTCCAAGGACGCCGCGTTTTCGGCCGACCAACTGCTGTCCCTGGGCCGGCCGATGCTTCTGATGATGACCGCCTGGGGGCTGCTCGACACGGTCTCCATCGTCCTCAGCGGCGCGCTGAAAGGCGCGGGCGACACGCGCTTCGTGATGGTCTACATGATCCTCGGCAGCTGGCTGGTGCTGGTGCCCGGCTCGCTTCTGCTGCTGCATGCCGGCGCCGGGATCCTCGGCCTGTGGGGCTGGCTCGCGGTCTACGTTTGCGTGCTCGCCGTCGGCTTCTGGTGGCGCTGGCAGCAGGGACGCTGGAAAAACATCCGGGTCATCGAGTGCCGCGAGGGGCTGGAGTACATTCCGCCCGTCACGGACGAGATCCACTGAGGCTTTGAAGGCCGCTTGTGTTTGGGACGCGATGGCACGCGCGTGAGGCGGGAAGCGCGGCGGGGCGTGCCCGCTGCCCTGCCCTGAGAGGCGGCGTCTCACACCTGCGCGACGGGAAGCGCCAGCGCCGCGTCGATGTTGGCGTCGAGCTTCGCGCTGAACTCCAGGACCGAGGCGTTGAGGTGGTTGAGCCCCAGCGCTTCGAGCGGCTCGCCGTCGTCGAGCATCACCTTCGTGATGTCGGCGACGGTGATGCTGCCGCCGCAGCGGAAAAGCAGGTACTCGCCGGGCCGTCCCGCCACCTCCGCCAGGATCCGGTTGCGGACCAGGTCATCGAGGATGTCTTTGGCGAAGCGGTAAGGGATGCCGCGCTCTTTCGCGAACGCTTCGGCGGCGAAGGGCCCGCCCTCGGTCTCTCTCGCCCGCCGCGCGGTCTCGGCGCAGAGCGTCAGCGCCAGCAGGAGGCGGGCGCGCAGGCTGGCGCCGGACGCGTTCTGCTCCAGCACGTAGGTGTCGCGGTTCTGCACCGCGAACGCGATCTCCGAGCCGAGCAGGACGATCTGCCAGCTCGTATAAACCCACATCAGCAGGATGGGCAGCACGGCGAAGCCCCCGTAGAGCGTGCTGTACTTGCCGATGCCGATCTGCAGCATCGCGCACAGCTTCAGCCAGCCGGCGAAGAGGACCACCGTCACGAACCCGCCCGCCAGCGCCGGCAGCAGCTTGACCCGGGCGTTCGGCATGAACCCCAGCAGGAAGGCGAAGGTCAGCGTGCCGATGAGCAGGGTGACGGACGTTTTGAACAGACCGCTGGCCAAGAGCGAGCGCAGGGCGTCCGAAGCGGAGCCGCCCACCGCTTTGTCCATGACGCCGGTGAGCAGCGCGGCCACCGGCACGGTGGACGCCGCGGTGACCAGGAAGGGCAGGATGAGACAGACGAACAGGTAGTCGGCGCATTTCCGCACGAGGGCCCGCGGCCGCTCCGCGCCCCAGATCTGGTTGAAGCTGGACTCGACCTTGCCCAGCATGCCGATCACGGTCCAGAGCAGCATGACCGCACCGACGCCGCCCAGCGTGCCGAATTTGAGCTGGTCGATCTGCGTGAAGAGTTTGTCCGAGAGCTCGCGCACCTGCGACGAGAAGGCTTTGGTAACTTCGGCCTGCGCCTTCTCCTCGTCCCGGCTTTCCGCCCCGGCTTTCTTTTCCACGGCCTGCTCCATCTGCACCATCCAGCCGTCCAGCTGGCGGTTGAATTGCTCGCGGGCCACATCCCCGGCGCCGAACGCGCGCGCCATCGCGAGGGTCATCGCCAGAATCGGAATGAGCGTCATCAACGAAAAGAAGGTCAGCGACGCCGCGTGAAGCGAGCACTGGTTGCGCTTGAACCCGGAGACCACCAGCGCCCCCAGGCGCACGGCGTGCACGCCGAAGCGCCGGATCCAAGGCAGTTCGCCGGAGCGCACCTCCCAGAGGCCGCGCCGCATAAACCGGATCGCCTTTTCAAGGACGGGTGTTTTTGTTTCGCGTTTCATAGGCCTCTCCTTTGATTCCGCTCGCGCCGCTTACGTTCCGCCGCGAGCCGGAGCGGCTTCACGCGGATCGCCCTGGGCGAAGCCGGGCACACGTACTCGCAGGCGCCGCAGCCCGTACACGCCTTGGGGTCGACCACGACGCGGCTCGTCATGTTCACCGGATCCCACGCCAGATCCAGCGCCCCGTAGCGGCAGGCGCCCGCGCACGCGCCGCATTCGCGGTTCTGGCCCAGCAGGCACTGCTCTTCGTCCACCCGCGCGAGGCCCATCGGCGCCGCGAATTTCTTATCCGCCGCAAACCGCGGGATCGCGCCGCTCGGGCAGGCCTGGCCGCACGCCGCGCAGTCGGGCGCGCAATAGCTGTAGTCGAACGACACTTCCGGCGCCAGGACGCCGGACCAGCCCGCGTCCCTCCCGCCGAACCGGATGATGCCGCTCGGGCAGGCCCGCACGCACGCGCCGCACCGGACGCACAGCCGCGTGAACCGGGCCTCCTGTCCGCTGGCCGGCGGACGGATCACCTCCGGCCGGGCCGCGCGCCCCGGCGGCAGCGCGAGCCGGTAGCCCGCTCCCAGCCCGAGACCCAGAAACGCGCGCCGCCCGATCGCCGCCGCCTCCCGGCCGCCCGCCTCCCCGCCGCCCGCCTCCCCGCCGGCCGCCTTCAGGCGCAGCGGGAGCCGCAGCAAATCCTGCAGCGCGCCCAGCGGGCACAGCCGACCGCACCAGAGTCCCGGGGCGAGCAGCGCGGCGGCCAGCAAGAGCGGCAGGCCCGCCGCCGCGAGCCAGTCGCGCGGCTCGAGGTGATCGCGCGCGAGGCCGAAGACCGCGTTAAAAAGCACCAGCGGGTCGAGCCAGCCGAACAGCGGATAGCCCGCCAGCGCCGCGCCCGCGCCGACAAACACCAGCGCCGCGCCGACCCGCGGCACCCGCCCGGTCCATGCCCGCCGCCGGCTGCGGCACGACACCGCGTCCTGGCAGGTCCCGGTGGGACACAGCCAGCGGCAGAACGCGCGCGGCCGGAAGACGCACACGGCGGCCAGCGCCAACGCGCCCAGCATGAACAGGGTGCCCGCCCCCGCCGCGACGGCGAGCAGGGCGTTGAAGGGGCTCAGCGCGGGCACCAGGCCCGTCCGCCACGCCGCCTCCGCGCCGGGCCAGGCGCAGACCGCCGCCGCGAGGCACGCCCCGCCCCGCACCAGCCTCCGCAAATTCTCACGGTTTTTCAGCATTCCCAAAGCATCCTCAACAGGTGTGGCCATCTTACCGCGATCCCGTCCGGAAAGCAAAGTCGTTTCCGTCCGGGCGAATCTGCTAGAAAGGAAAAGGCGGATGCGGTATCGTGGAATCACTAAATGGGGCTCGGGCGGTGCCGCGCAGGGCGGCGCGTCCCACGGCGGAATCAGGCGAGAGGAGGCTACGGGTGAAAAGCTGGGAAGCGGGTGTGGTCCGGTCGGCCGGCGCGGTCTCGCGCCGGGAGTTCGTCGTTCTGACCGGTGCCGCCGGTCTTGCCGCTTCAGCCTCGCCGGCGCGCGCGCAGCCGGCGGCCGAGGCCGGACCGAAGATCAGGCTCGGCATCGTCGGGTGCGGCGGCCGCGGCACGTTCGTGGGGAACCTGTTTCAGAAGCACGGCGGTTACGAGATCGTGGCGCTGGCCGATTACTTCCAGGACCGCGCGGACGAGGCGGGCGAGCGGTTCGGCGTGCCCCCCGCGCGCCGCTTCACGGGCCTTTCGGGCTACAAGCGGGTGCTCGACGTCCAGCCCGATGCCGTGGCCGTCACTTCGCCGCCCTTCTTCCACCCCGAGCAGGCCGCGGCGGCGGTCGATGCGGGGGCCCACGTGTACGTCGCCAAGCCGGTCGCCGTGGATGTGCCCGGATGCCGCTCGATCGAAGCCAGCGGCCGCCGCGCCACGGAGCAGAAGCGCTGCTTCCTCGTGGATTTCCAGACGCGCGTCAATCCCTTCTACCAGGAGGCGGTCCGCCTCGTGCACGCCGGCGCGATCGGCGAATTCGCGTTCGGCGAGGCCTCGTACCAGTGCGGGCGGCTGGGCCTCCATCCGCCGGCCGAAGGGGCGGAGGGTCGCCTCCGCAACTGGGTCTTCGACCAGGCGCTCTCCGGCGACATCATCACGGAGCAGAACATTCATGCGCTGGACGTGATGAGCTGGGTGCATCAGCGGCCGCCGCTCCACGTTGTCGGGACCGGCGCGCGCAAGGTGCGGGTCGATGTCGGCGATAACTGGGACACCTTCTCGCTGGTCTACCAGTACCCGCAGAACGTCGGCATGAATTTCACGTCACGCCAGTTCGAGGGGCACGGCACCGCCGAAGGCATCCTCTGCCGCCTGTTCGGCACCAAGGGCGTGCTGGAGACCGCGTACGGCGGCAACGTGCTGATCCGCGGCGAGAACTTCTACCGCGGCGGGGCCACCCGGCAGATCTACGTGGAGGGCGCCACCGCCAACGTCGCGGCCTTTCACCGGGCGATCGCGGCGGGGGACTTCACGAACGCGACCGTCGCGCCGAGCGTGCAGAGCAACCTGATCACGTTGATGGGGCGCAAGGCGGCCTACACCGGCAAGCTCGTGACATGGGACGAGATCGCCAAGGATACGGAGCGGCTCGACGGTCGGCTCGGCGGGCTGAAGGGGTGACGCGGAACGCTCAACGCTCACCGTTGCACGCTCAACCAGAAGGAGATCATATATGGGCCAGGACATGGAGGCGCTGTATCAGGCGCGGCTGCGGCGGCTCGTGACCGCGCTGAACAACAAAAAGCCGGACCGCGTGCCGGTGCGGCCGTTCGCGGCGGAGTTCACGGGACGGCACGCGGGTTTCACCTGCCAGCAGCTGACGCAGCACTACCCGGACGCGTTCGAGGCGATGGTCCGCTGCTGCAAGGATTACGACTGGGACGCCGTGCCGGCCAGCATGGTCTACGTCTGGACCGGCATCACCGATGCCGCGGGCGTGCGCTACTACGGCGTGCCTGGCGTGGACGTGCCGCCCGACCGCGGTTTCCAGTACCGCGAGCCGCCGGAGGAAGCCGCGTTCATGCGCGAGGACGAGTACGACCGGCTGATCGACGATCCGACCGCGTTCCTCTACGAGGTGTGGCTGCCGCGCGCGTCGCGCCGCATCGCGGCGGCGGGCGACCCCGTGACCTTCCGGCACAACGCGGCGCTCGTGTCGGCGGCGATGGCGATGACGCAGTATTTCAACGCCTTCGGGCCGCACTGCGCGCGGCTGCGCGGCGAGTGCGGGATGCCCGGCGCGATCGCCGGCATCTTCAAGGCGCCGTTCGACATTCTCGGGGACAAGCTGCGCGGCTATATCGGGCTCACGATGGACATGTACTCGCAGCCCGAGAAAGTGCTGAAGGCCTGTGAGGCGCTGATGCCGCACCTCCACTGGGTGGCATCGGCCACGGCCGATCCGGCGTCGCAGCTGCCGGTCGGCTACTGGATGCACCGCGGCTGCGTGCCCTTCGTGCGGCCCGACCAGTTCGCCTCGCACTACTGGCCCACGGTGAAGCCGATCATCGAAGAGCTGTGGCGCGGCGGCCACCAGACCCTGTTCTACGCGGAGGGCAACTGGGACGCGCATCTCGACGCCTTCCGCGAGTTGCCGGAGCGCAGCATCGTCTATCACATCGACCGCGGCAATCCGCTCCTGACGCACCGCACGCTGCACGAGAAATTCGCGCTGAGCGGCGGCGTCAACAACGTGACCCTCGCGATCGGCACGCCCGCGCAGGTGCGGCAGGAGGTCCGCACGCTGATCGAGACCGTGGGCCGGGAGGGCGGCTACATCATGGATGCGAGCGCGATCATGCAGAACGACACCACCCCGGAGAACATGCGGGCGCTGGTTGAGGCGACACACGAGTTCGGCGGCTATGATGCTCCCGACGCGCTGCCGGAACCGCTGCGCGTCGCGCCGGCGTCGGCCGCGCCGCCGCGCGGCTTCTCCGCGGGGAGCGGTCGCGCGCCGGGCGAGTGCGTCCCGTGGGCGGAGCGCAAGGCGGAGCTCGCCGGGCCGGTGCAGGGCAGCGAAGAGCTGGCCGAACGCGTGTGGCGGTCGGTCGACGCGGGCGGCGCGATGTTCATCTGGCAGATGCTGCTCTCGTTCTGAGGCCGGCGTAACCATGGGGAGGGGATGTCATGCGCTTCGGCTGGTGTTTTTCCGCGGCTCTGGCTTTGGGCGTCTGGACGGCGCGGGCGGACGCCGCCCCGTCGCTGGTGGTGGAGAAGAAGTACGCGTGGCCGCGGGCAACGGAACTCGCGCTGGACGGCGCGTGGCAGCTTGCGGCGGGCGACCCCGCGCAACCTGCGGCGGAGCTGCCGGACCTGGCGAAGCTCGAGTGGTTCGAGACGTCCGTGCCGACCGACGTGCACTGGGCGCTCGTCCGCGCGGGCAAGGCGCCGAACCCGTACGCGGGGTTCAACATCAAGGAGCTGCGCTGGGTCGAGGACAAGGCCTGGTGGTTCCGCAAGCGCTTTTCCGTGCCCGAAAATTTCCGCGGCGAGAACCTGCGGCTGATCTTCGAGGGAGTGGACTACTACGGGCACTACTGGCTGAACGGCCGATACCTGGGGCAAAGCGAGGGCGCGTTCGGCGCCGTGAAGATCAACGTGGGCGGCCTGCGGCGCGACAAGCCCAACGAGCTGGTCGTGCGCGTGGACTGCGGCGGCTACAAGGTCGGGCGCACGGGCGGCGCGCCCTGGGCGTCGCTGGTCAAGTCCGAGCTCTGGTCCGGCTGGCAGGTCGGCGCGGCGGACTTCAACACCGTGGGCATCTGGCAGCCGGTGCGCCTGATCGCGAACGGCTGGCCGTGCCTGGAGCGACCGTTCGTGCGGACGCTGGCGCTGGACGGGAAGCAGGCGCGGGTCGGGGTGACCGTCGAGGTGTGCGACGTCCGGCCGGACGCGGCGCCGTGCGAGGTGCGGGTGGCGGTGCGGGGCCGCGGGTTCGACGTGCCGCCGTGCGCCGGCAGCGTGGCGGTTAAGCCGCTCAACGGCATGGTGCTGGCCGACCTCGAGGTGCCGGTGCCCGAGGCGCGCCTCTGGTGGCCGGTGGGGCTCGGCGACCAGCCGCTCTACGAGGCGGAGCTGCAGCTGGTGCGCGGCGACAAGACGCTCGACCGGCTGGCCGTGCCGTTCGGCATCCGCACGGTCGAGCGCCGCGCCGGCCAGATGCAGCGGACGAGCTACGAGGCCAAGGCGTGGACCTTCCACGTCAACGGCCGGCCGATGTTCGTCAAGGGCGTCAACTGGATGCCGATCGACGTGCTGGCCAACGTCGCGCCCGAGGAGTACGCGTGGCAGCTGGGGCTGGCGCGCGCCGCGGGCGTGCAGATGATCCGCGTCTGGGGCGGGGGCATTCTCGAGACCGACGCGTTCTACGAACTCTGCGACCGGCTGGGGATCCTGGTGTGGCAGGAGTTCCCGCTCACGTGTGGCTGGAAGGCGGAGAAGGTCAACCGCAAGGTGTGGGAGGCGATGGCCGCGTGGCAGGTCTTCCGGCTGCGCAACCATCCGTCGCTGGCCTTCTGGTGCGGCGGCAACGAGTTTCCGCCCGATGACGGCCGGAACGCGGGCCTGGTCGCCACGCTGGCGCGGGCCACGCGGGTGCTGGACGGCACGCGGCCCTTCATGGCGGCCTCGCCGGACGAGGGCGACATCCACGGCTACCCGCAGTGGGACGCGTCGCAGGTCTGGAAGTCCGAGCTGCTGAACGGGCCCTTCATCAGCGAGTGGGGCACGCACGCGATGCCGACGCCGCAGACTTACCGCGAGCTGCTGAGCCCGCGCGAGGCGGGGGCGGTGATCGGCCCCACGCTGCTCAAGATGGACAAGCAGGCGATGGCGGCCGAGTATCCCGAGATCATGCACCACTGGGTGGAGTTCCAGCCGGACCGCCTGGTGCAGATGCTGGCGCGCGGCTCGGCGTTCGACGATCTGTCGGCGGCGACGCTGGACCGCTTCTCCGAGGCGGTGGCGGCCGGGGCGGGGGAGTTCTACCACTACTCCTGCGAGGCGGCGCGGGCGGGGTACCCCCAGAACGGCGGCCTGCTGCTGTGGGTCTGGAAGCGGCCTTGGCCGAACGCCGGCATCCAGATCGTCGACGGCCAGGGGCGCCCGCTCCCGGTCTACTACGACGTGAAGCGCGCCTACGGTTCGCCCTGGCCGTGCGCCAGGCCGCCGCAGCTCAACTACGTGCCGGGCGACGACGTCGAGCTGCGGCTGGCGGTGCTGGGCGAGGCGGCCCAACCCGCGCTGAAGGGCCTGCGCATGACGGCGCGGCTGATCGGGCCGGACCTCAAGGAGCGTCAGGCGTGGCGCGACCTGCCGCCGTTCGACCTGGCTGAGGGGGCCGAGTCGTGCGTGGGGCCCTCGGTGAAATTCGCCGTGCCGCCGGAGTTCGCGCGGGCGTTCTTTTTCGTGGTGCTTGACCTGGCGGACGCGGCGGGTCGGCCGCGGGCGCGTAACGTCTACACCTTCCGCTGCCCGCCGCAGCTGGAGGACGCCGCCTTCCGGGCGCAGTACCGCGCCAAGGCCTCGCAGGGGCTGCTGCTCGACAAGGGCCCGTGGCTGCGGCCGCAGGTCGAGAAGACGCCGACCCGTCTGGGGTGCCGCCTCGTCTCCGCCAAAGCCGAGGGCGCGGGGCAGGCGCGGCTGGTGGCGGAGGTGCGCAACGAGGGGAGCCTGCCGGCGGTGAAGGTTTGCGTCGAGGTGCCGGAGTCCGCGCGGTGCGTGGCGGACGACGCCTTCTTTTGGCTCGAGCCCGGCGAAACCCGGACGGTGGCGCTGCTCATGCAGCTCAAGCCTGACGTGGAAGTGTCCGCGCTGGGTGTCGCGGCACGCGCCTGGAACGCGCCGGCGCCGGCTTCCGCGGCCGGAAAATGATGTTCGCGCGACCGGCCGCGCTCGCGTATTGACGGTTCAAAAGGGGACGTGATACCGTTTGCCCATGACACCCTTTGACATTCTGGTTTTGACGGCGGCGAACGAGGCGCAGGCGGAGGGCTACCGGGCGCAGCTGGCGTGGCGGCAGGCGAACGGCCTGCTCGATCCGGCCA
>CAZOIS010000019.1:0-47773 GCA_964579865.1 uncultured Lentisphaeraceae bacterium
CGTGGCCCTTCTGGTTCCATCCGACCAGACAGATCTCCGCGCCGGCGACGCCCTGTTTTTTGAACTCGTCCACGATGTCGCCCACGCGGTCGAACGTGACCATGGCCTTCATCGGCGGCTCGTTCTTGACCGTCTGGTCGGGCACCGGGCTGGGCACAGGTTTCCAGCCCTGCCGGATGCGGACTTCGGGATAGCGGGCGGCATAGGCCAGCTCCGGGCTCTTCTTGACGCGTTCCTTGAGCGGCACGCACGCTTTGCGGGCGAGCTGATAGTTGCGGTACACCCGCGCCATGCCGGCATAATTCGCCTCGCTGCCGGCCAGGGGGTAATAGGTGATGGCGATGTCTTCGTAAGGCTTGTCCATGCCGCGGTCGAAAACGGCGGCGAGGGAATAGACGCCGTTCGTGGCCCGGGCGACCAGGGAATAGTTGTAGGGCATGCCGGTGACGACCGCCGCAAAGGCCATGCGGGGCGTCTTCATGCCGAACATGGGCATGCAGCTGGCCGCAA
The DNA here is from genome assembly GCA_964579865.1 of uncultured Lentisphaeraceae bacterium. GTDB lineage: Bacteria > Verrucomicrobiota > Kiritimatiellia > RFP12 > UBA1067 > DAOPZC01. The sequence goes on from CAZOIS010000019.1 coordinate 511, forward strand.
GCTTCGCCACCCCGTCTTTCTCGCGGAAGGAGCCGAGATGGCCGTTGGGCATGACGAAATAACCCTCTTCGCCGGTCTTGGCCATGGCGAACTCGGGCAGGATTTCGACCGACACGAGTTCGGCCGGCAACTCGCTCCGCTTGACCGTCAGCGCCATGAGGCCCTTTGCGTCGGGCACGAGGGCGACGGTCTTTTTTTCAACATGCTTATCTTTGAACGTCAGCGTCATCTCCACCTGCGCGGCCATCGTGCCGCACGCGCAGAAGACGGCGAACAGTCCCAACCAATGCGTTTTCCTCATATTTTCCCTCGTTTTCCTGTTGAAAGCCTGTCGGGCTCGTGGTGCCCCCTTCATTTTGCCGCAAACAGCTCATACGAGACCGGTTTGACGTTCCGGCCTTTGTAGGCGAAGTCCTGGCCGGTATAGTTGCAGACGATCTCGCTGCCGTCCGAGTACACGATCCGCGCGACGTCTTTGGCGAGGAATTCGTGCGACTGCATGAACTCTTTCTGCAGGTGGCGGAGCGGTTTGAAGGCGTCATACGCGGCTTTCAAATCGGGAATGTTTTTCAGGGTCGCGCTGTAGAAAATCGGGCGGCCGCCGAACTCGACCAGCCGCAGCGCGCTGACGGCGTCCAGCTTGTTTTGCGTGATCTTGTCCGGATTGTATAGGATGATGCCGTGATAGACGATCTCCCAGAAGGGCACGACTCCGTCAACCGGCGCAGGCTTCTTGCCTTTCGCATAGAACGTCAGCATCTGCCGGGACGTGTAGTTGATGTAGTCCAGCTCGCCCGCCACGTGGTCCCAGCCGCACTCTGACGCGGCTCCGCCCATCACCTGCCTGGCCTTGTGCAGCATTTTCTTCTGATACTCGCCCGCCTCCTTGCGGTTGCAGGGATGCCGCGGGTCGCAGCAGGCATACGGCCTTGTGGCGGAGAAGACGTCGATGTAGTGCGCGCCGCGGAAACCGAGCGTCCCGATTTTTTCGATGTCGTCGGGAAAAAACGTTTCCCAGGCGTTTCTCGGGCAGAGGTTGTAGGCTTTTCCGCCGCACCAGAAATGATTGACGGCCAACGAGCCGTCTGGCTTTTTGCAGACGAGGTTCGTGCTCCACATCGGCGCGACGGCGAACGCGTCGGTGAAGTTCGAATGCCCGTCGATCATAAAGCCGAGCGAACGGACATGTTGGGCGTACTCCCGGAGCTTCGTCTCGCCGCCGGCCTTCTCTTCCACGGGGAACGTCTGTGGGCACCGGCCGTCGTAACCGCCAGTCTGCCAGCCAGCGACGCAGACCGCCAGCTTGTCGATGCCGGCCGCCTTGATCCGCGTGACCATCTCTTTGGCCGCATCGAAGGTCAGGTGCGCCGTCACGGGCAGTTCGGTGGCTGCCGTGTAGTCCATGTTCTTCGTGTCTTTGTACGGCTTGCTCGCGTGGGCCATGCGGACCGGCAGGGCGTCGCACAGATATTCGAGCTGGGGCGACTCCCCGCTCGCGATGCGGTCTTTGATCGGGCGCACCGCGCCGCGCGCAAGCTGGATCTTGCGGTAGGTCCGTGCCATGCCGGAGTAATTCGCATCATCGCCCGTGAGCATATGGAAATCGACGGCGATGTCCTCGTAAGGAGCGCATCCGATCTCGTCGATGAGGTAGCGCTGGGACAGCCTGTAGACACCGTTCGTGATGTTCAGGCAAACCTTTTGCTCGAAGTTCATGCCGTTGACGACCGCCACAAAGGTTCGGGATGGCGTTTTCATGCCGTAGACGGGGATCATCGCGAAGTCCGAATAGGAGCCCTTGTCGAGGCGGAATGTGCCGTACACGCCGCGCGGAAAAATCCAGTACCCCGCGTCGCCTTTCTTCGCGGTCGCGAAATCGGCCTGGATGTCGAGCCACTTCGCGTCAGGCCGGATGTCTTTAAGCGGCACGGTCAGCCGCAGGACGCCGGAACCGGCGTCCTGAAGCGCATATACTTTGACCCTGGCAAAGCCGTTCGTGTCGGTCGTCGTAACCGCCACGGTGTCAGCTTGTGCCATAATGCCAAATGTCAGGCCTGAACATAAGGCAAAGACCGCAGATCTTGCACGACGCCTCATTCGTTCCCCCGTCCCCCCGTTCAAAAAAAAACAAATTCCGCTGAGCATGCGGCCCCAAAAGCGTGAAACGGCAATATCCTTTCAAAAACCGCGCTTTTCGACCAGCGATAAATGCGCATGAATGTTATGAAAAAGGCGAACCGTGCACAGCCTCTTGAGCGGCCTTCACGGTCAACGGAACGAAGGTTCTCTCGGATGTGCCAAACGAGGTGTTGGAGGCTGGACGACCAGCATAGAAAATGGTAATGAATAGGCGACATAAACCGGTTGAGTATTATGAGTGGCGAGCGGAAAGGAACGGCTATGAAGCGGGTTAAGTGTGTAGGATCTTCAATTGTTGGGACTCTCGCGTTTGCCTCCGTTTGGGCGCTGACGATCCTTACATCGGCGCGGGCCGAGGTCGTCTATCACGAGGTCGATGGCGTGGTGGCGGGCGAGGGCGAGATTTACTCCAGCCGCACGTACAGATACGAAAAAAGCGTGTCCAACAGTTGGTATGTCGTGCCTTTTGAGAGCGCCGGAACCGGCACCTTCGTCAACGCCCGGAACAATGCGTTCATCCAGTGTCTGCCCGACAACGGCTCCGGGGGAGGTCCGACGAATCCGCCTTCGGTGTCGTACAAGATGAAGATCAGCGTGCCGGGCATCTACCGGCTGTATCTCCGCTGGGGCAAGAACTGTACGACTGCCGATACCGCCGGCAGTTCCGATTCGATGTTTGTGGATATAGAGGAGCTGAAGGATGGAACCGGCGGGGTGTTCAACAGCCCCACTAACATGATTGCCGACTGGTATGAATTCGCAGGGGGCCCCACGACCAACGATTTCACCCTGCTCCCGTGGACGTCTGCGTGCAAACCGGAAGTCAATGACGCCGGCGCCTCCGGATATAACGCCGATTGGTTTATCCCGAAGGCAGGCCTTTACACGTTGCGGCTCAGTCAGCGTGAAGACGGCGCCGCGGTTGACGCCTTCGTTTTCCAGCGCAACAATCTGCCTGCTCCGACCGGTGACGGTCCCGCAATGTCCCCGCTGGAGCAGCCGAAGAACTTTGTTTTCGCGACGACGGACGACACGTATCTCAGGCGGGACGACACGAATGCGTTCCGGTACGCCGAAACGATGATGGTGATCAAGAACGACGACGGAGCTAATCCATCGAGTCTGGACCGCGTGGCCTTCCTGCGTTTCGACGTCTCCGACCTCGCAACGCTGGACGAAGACATGGTCTTGACCAAAGCCATTTTCAAAATCGATCTCCTCGACGAGGGCTCAGGCACCAATCACGCCATCTATGTGGCCGTCATCGCTGAAGATGCCGCGGCTGAAAACTTCAGCGAAACGAACCTTTGGCCGGGGGTGTGCGACGTCTGGGACGGCACCGTGGACGAGGCCGTTGATTTCAGCAAGGTCTATGGCGGCGCGCCCGTGGGAAGCTTTGAGATTTCGGCCAATCTTGAAAACAAAACCATCAGCTTCAGCACCCGGGCGTTGCTGCAGGCCGTCCGCGCCGATACGGACGGCGTTCTGTCGCTGGCTCTTTTCCGGACGTTTGACGGGATTCAGGGCGACAACCTGTCCTCAAAGGAGAACACCGCCAAATTCCCGCCGCGTCTCGAAGTCAGCTTCTGTCGTGGAGATCCTGGAACCCTCATCATGTTCCAGTAGCGGTCTTCAAAAAGAACACGTGCAAGCGTCCGAATCCGCCTCACAGACGCGAAGCGCAAAATGAAATGCACGTTTCTCCGCCGGGAAGGATCATGGGCTAAACAATTTTAAGACCGGCCTAGCTGCCAACGACGGGGCAATCTGACTGCCGCGCGGCTTGTTCTGCGATCAGGTTCCGACCGCTTTGAGCGCGTTGGACGTGGCAAGGAGGGGCTACGCGGGGCCGTTTCTTGCCTGCTCAGCAGGGAATCGTTTTCAACACCTGAGCCAGAACGTCATGGCAATAGGCGCAGGTCTCGCAGTCGCCGGGGCAGTGCCCGGTGCGTTCGGCCCAGTCGGACGGGAAGGCCGCATTGTCGATCACGTGAGGCGCAAAGGCAGGCGAAAAGCCCGGCTCCAGCAGGTCGAGCAGGTTGCCGCCGAAGAGGCCTGCGGCATACGCGCCGATGACCATGCGGGGATGCGCGTGCTGGCGGGTCGCGAGCTTGGCCGTGTCGATCAGGCCTTCGTAGAGGTGCAGATCTTCGGGCCGGATCCACGTGGAGCGTAGGATCTCCACAAAATTTTCTGGGTCACGGTAGAGGTTCCAACAGACATGCGGATTCCAGTCCGGCAGGTTCTCCATTCTTTCCGCTTCTGCGCTGTGGGCGATCAGGTTGTCGTGGAACGTCTGTCCCGGGCAGAAGCGCAGACAGCCGCTGTTGACGAGCAGGCAGAGTTTCTTGTCGTGCCGGTCGCACCAGGCGCGGACCTTTTCCACGTAGCCGATGTTGCGCTGCAGGTCGCGCTGCAGATAGAAGCTGTCAAAGAGATCCTGCACGTAGCCCATGGCTTGGACCGAGCCGATGCGCATGTTGACCGAGGCGCGGACCTCGATGGCGGAAAAATGTTTCTTGATGGTGCGTGCGATCATCGGCGAGGTGGTCGTGACGATCTCGGGAGAACAGCCCAGCGCGCCGAGGTGTTCGATGATGCCCGTGACCTCTTTCTCGAGGCTGACGCTCACGGCCCGTTCGCCGTAGCAGTTGGCGTTGAACAGTAAGTCGAGCTTGACGCCCATGGCGCGCAGCGCCTGCAGCTCCTCTTCCAAGACCTGCCGGATGTTTTCCGAGTCTTCCTCAAGGGGGTGACCTAAAGGCGGCCGTCCGGAAGCCTGCCCCGGCCACGGGAAATAGACCTCGCAGATGTGGTCGCGGTAATCCGCCACGATCTCCGAGAACGGCGCCCCGTCTTCGATGTGCTGATAGCCCAGTGCGAATTTCATGGTCCCTCTCCCCGCCGTGAGATCTTGACCAGCAGATAGTCGCGGAAAGCAGGGAGCGCGAACGCGCGTCCGTCCGACGCCGGCCCGACGGGCGCGAGCGGTGTCCATGAGCGGCCCTCCAGCGGCGCGGCGCATTGGACAGCGCCCCACGCGCCGCCCTTGGCCGACAATGTCAGGTGCACGGGGCCGCCGACCGGTTCTTGCGCATAGTTCAGCAGATGCACATAAACGGCGTTGGCGTCGCGCTTGATTTCAGCCAGAACCGTCGGGGGCGCATCGATGCCGACGTCCGGCGTCCAGTGCTTGGCGAGGTCCGCCAACAGCCGCTTGCCGTTGTCGGAAGGGGCCGCCACCTTGATCGTCCCCCCCGCGCTTTTCACGGGGGCCTCGTCGACGGCCTCGCTGACGACCGTGCGCGGACAGCCCGCCAGTCCGGACACCAGCGGGTTGTCGCGCCGCTGGCGGTACAGCGGGTCATACGCGCCAGACGCGCCGGTGACGACCAGCCGCCCTCCGCTGCGCGCGTATTGCACGAGCGCCTCGACCTCCTTATCCGAGAGGCAACGCTGATCGGGAACGAGAACCACCCGCCCGTCGTCGGAAAGTGCCGGCGGACGCTCCGCCGCGCTCACGACCAGTTCGTACGGCACGTGGTTTCGCAGCAGGATCTCCTCCGCTCCGAGAAGCGCGCGATGAGCCTTTTCCGAATACATGACCGATTCGCGGGAGTAGAAAAGCCGGAGCGGCGCGCTTTCCTGAGCCGACAGGCTTTCGCGATACGTGCGGACCGTCTCGTTGAAACGCTGCAGCAGCGGCCGACGGAAGGCCAAGGCCTCGGGCGAGACGTTCGCACGGTCGGGCTTGAGCACCGTGCGGTCGGTGGGAATGCCGCCCCAAATGACGTCTTCCATGAGCGGGAGAAAATAGCGGGCCTCGTCCGAGATTCCGCCGTCTCCGTCGCAAAGCGCAAGGATCGGCGTGCGAAGCGCCCGCGCCAGCTTCAGCTCGCGGACGCGGTTGACGATGCACCCGCCTTCCGCGTTGGGCGCGTTACCCGACTGCGAAACGTAGAGGTCAAAACAGCCGCCGAGGTCGGGCATGTTCAAGGCCGCCTCGCCCGCCATGTTTGCACGCCGGATGTTGCAGATGTTCGCGGAGAAAACGGCGTCCGGCTTCACGCTCTTGGTGAACGCGTACAGCCGTCCGTACAGCGCCGTCAAGCGCCCGCAGCCGAACTGAATCCACTGCTGTTCGATCGGATCCTGGATTTCGCCGTATGCGGACCGTCGCGGCGGAGGCGGCTCCACATGCGCCACCGTCGGCAGTCCAAAGCGCTGCTCGGGGGCAGGCACCCGCGCCAGATGCTCGCGGAAGAGCGCCCGGCACCGCGGACAGTAGCAGGGCGGCGCGAAGGCGTTATCGAGCATCACGCCGTCGAAGCCGCCTTCTGCAAGCGCGATGCGGATCATTTTTTTCAGATACGGCTCAAAGCCCGGCGCGTTGATGCAGGGCATCCAACGGTAATAGGCGCCGTTGTAACAGCGTTTCTTCCCGTTTTCGTCGACGGCCGCCCAGTCGGCGAGATCCGGAACCTCGTCCAGCATCGTTTCGTAATACAGCGTGGAGAACTGCACATATGCCAGCACGCGGACGCCGTGGCGGTGGGCGTTTTCGACGAAACGTTTCACGTTCGGAAAATCACGCGACTCGAAGTTCCACCCCATGCCCTTGTAGAACCGGCAGTGGCAGAAGTTCAGGCCGAGCTCCTGCATCACCGAGGGGCAGGCCTCGCTGTCGAACCAGCTGTGCCAATCCGCGAGCCACAGCGCCCCGCCTTCCGCGCCTCCGGTAGTCGGCCGGCCCGCGCGCCGGTACATGGAGAGCGGCTCGTGGTTGCCGAACGTCCAGCGACACGTCAGCGGGTCGAGGGTGTCCGTCTTCTTGACGGACACGGGCTCCTGCGCTCCGACCACGACAGTCGTACACAACATCGCGAAACCCAGCAACGCGTGCCGCATCATCGTACCCTCCTTCAAGACTTCGACGTTCGGCGTTCAGTGTTCGACGTTCAGTCGATCAGCGGGTTGACCTTCTCCTTCGACTTGTCCGTTCCGTAGTTGTCGCGCTTGTTGTAGGTGATGTACTCCTCGGAGTCCTCGACCATGCCGCGCTTCTCGTAGTGTTCGATCACTTCCGGCGTCAGCTCGTACGGCTTCGAGCGGTCGATCTCCCACTGCGGGCCGCTGCGGAACTTGTTCTTGAACAGGTTCTTGATTTTTTTCCGCTCTTCGAGGTGAACCATGCAGGCGCGGATGCAGCCGCAGGCACCCTCGATGGCGCGTCCGTAGCCGTACATGCGGGGGTATTCTCCCTCGAACGGGTTGAGCTCGCGGTTTGTGCCGCCCTGGATGCCCTTCTCGCAGGCCAGCGGGTTGAGCTTGTTCCATTCGATCTCGTGTCCGGCGACGGTGACCTTGACCGATTCGTTCATGCTGAGGGCGTTGCCGTGGCAGTGCTTCACGCACAGCTTGCAGCGGTCGCAGATTTTCCCCTCGTAAATCGGGTCGGGCTCCAACTCGGCGTCTGTCAGCAGGATGGCGAAGCGCTGGCGCGGCCCGAACTCCGGGGTCAGAAAGACCTTGCTCCAGCCGATCTCGCCCAGACCGGCCATGTAGGCGGCCAGGCGGAAATGGACCAGGATGTCGGGATAGGGCTTCCCGTCCGCCACGGGGCGGCTCCATCCCTTGCGGAATTTGCCCGTCACCGGGTTGATGGCTTCACCGCCGTTGGCGTTGAGCATCGGAATGGTCTCGTACCCCTCGTCTTCGAGCAGGCGGGTGAGGTTCCACAGCACCATGGGTCCGTACACCTGGTTGAGCGCGGCGTAGCCCATGGAGGGGTAGGTGCTGAAGAGGGTTCCCTCTTCGATGCCGCGCAGTGTGCCGCGCGCGATGCGGAACCCGAGCACGATCATCGATTTCGCGCCGGGAAAGATATAGCGCGCGTCATTCTGTTTGGGGCACCCCTCGAAGCGGCTCATCGGTGCAATGCCGACGAGGTCGGCGCCGAGCCGTTTCGCATGTTCTTTGACTTCTTTCGCATTCATCGCTTATTCCTTATTCGCGTACAGTCGGGCCAGGATCTTGAACAGCAGCGCCGTCGCACCGATGGCCACGGCAAACAGGCATGCGGCCCTCGGCATGCAGGCATAGAAACATGCGCCGATCCCGAACATGGTGGCCAGCACGGCCAGACAGGACAGCGTCATGCACAGGAGCCCGGCCGGCACCTCCCATTTCTCTCCGGCCTTGGCGATCGGCGTGCCCTGCGCCTCGGCGCGCTGCTCGATCGTTTTCCATCCCGGCCCGCCCGCACGGATCAGCGTGCAGAAACGGAAGAGGGTCGCGTCATCGGTCGGGCGCGTGGCCAGCGTGACGGAGACCCAGGCGGCGGTCGTGATGACGATGCCGATGATCAGTTTCTGCCACTGGGCAAACTCCGGCCCGCCCAGGTGCGGATAGATCAGCTGGAAGAAGACGGCGACCAGGAAGGAAACGACCATGGCCGTGATCTCGCTGAAGGCGTTGATCCGCCACCAGAACCAGCGCAGCAGGAACAGAAGCCCGGTGCCCGCGCCGATTTGCAGGACCAGGTCAAAGGCCGTCTTGGCGCTCTCCAGAAAAGGCGCGAGCGCGCAGGCGAGGACCATGAGCACCAGCGTGGCGATGCGCCCCGTGAGGACCAGTTGCTTTTCCGTGGCCTTCGGGTTGACGAAGCGCTTGTAGAAATCGTTGACGAAATACGACGAGCCCCAGTTCAGGTGGGCGGCCAGCGTCGAGAGCAGCGCGCCCAGAAGCGACGCCACGACGATGCCCATCACGCCGGCGGGCAGGAAGGTCAGCATGGCCGGGTAGGCTAGATCGTCGCCCATCACTTTGGGGTCCACGTTGGGGAAGGCCGCCCGCAGCGAGCCGAGGTCGGGATACACCAGCAGCGAGCACAGGGCGACGATGTACCAGGGCCACGGCCGCAGCCCGTAATGGATGGCGTTGAACATCAGGGACGCGCCCACGGAGTGCTTCTCGTTCTTGGCCGACAACATGCGCTGCGCGATATAACCGCCGCCGCCGGGCTCCGAGCCGGGATACCAGACGTTCCACCATTGCACCGCGATCGGGATGATGAACACGGACATCAGCAGATCGGTGTTCGAGAAGTCCGGGAAAAACTTAAGCTTCCCGACGACGTCCGGATGGGAGAACAGGTTGGCGAGACCGTTCACTTGCGGGAGCCTGACGGCGGCGACCGCCGCGAGGACCGCTCCGACCAGGACGATGGCGAACTGGAAGAAATCCGCGATCACGATGCCGCGCATGCCGCCCAGGGCGCTGTATATCACGGTGACCACCGCCGTGAGGACGATGATCTTGACCGGCGAGATGTCAAACATCACGACGCCGATTTTGATGGCGCCGAGGATGACGAGCGCCGTAATGACCGTGTTGAAAAAGACACCCAGATAGAGGGCCCGGAATCCGCGCAGGATGGCGGCCGCTTTGCCGCTATAGCGCAGTTCGTAGAATTCGATGTCTGTCTTGGCGCCCGTGCGGTGCCAGAGTTTCGCGTATACGAATACCGTCAGCATGCCGGTCAGGAGGAAGGCCCACCAGACCCAGTTTCCGGCCATGCCGTTTTTGCGGATGATTTCCGTGAACAGGTTGGCCGAGTTGGTGGAGGTCGTGGCGGCGCACATGGAGATGCCCAGCATCCACCAGGGCATCGAGTTCCCGGACAGAAAAAACTCTTTGGAGTTTTTTCCGGCCTGCTTGGACGTCACGAGCCCGATGACGATCAGGACGACAAAAAACAGGGCGATGATGATCCAGTCGATCAGGTGCAGTGTCATTGTGTTTCCTTGATGTGCATGCGAGCCGGCCTCGCGGCCTGTTTCTTGTCTTGAGCCGTCGCGGATATCGTTTCAAAACCCGCACTTCAGAACCAGCGATAACCGCGCAAAATTGTTGGGATAAATGCGCAACCGGCGCTCACTCGAAGCGGATGTCGCCGAAGAATTCCGGACAGTGGTAATTGGGCTTGGGCGTTCGGACCGGATTCCACGTGACATAGTGGGGGACGGTGAGCCCGCTGCCCACTTTGTAGAAATTGGCGGTCGCCTGCACGCCGCTGAGCGATGCGAGGGTGTGGAACGTGAAGCAGGTCACCGGGATGCGCGCCGTGAGCGTCCATGTGAATCCGCCCGACTTTTCTGCGAAGGGCTGCCTGCCGAGGGAAGGCAGGGTGGTGAGCTGCCCCATCAGCGGAAGGGGGATGAATGTCCGGTTCTCCCGGCTTGGGCCATACGCGAGGTGCGGCGTGCCGATGCAGTTGCATTCGAAGTTGTAATAGTTCTTCTTGTCGAACGAGAGGAAGAATTCGATGGCGCTGTCTTTGTACACCTCGCCGTGGACGCGCGTCTCCAGCGCGCGGATCCGCTCCTCTTCCACATAGAATTTCAGCCAGAGCTCGGTCTGGATGTGGCCGATCCTGAAACTGACCTTCGGACAGTAGGGGTGTTGGGGCCAGTTCAGGCAGGCAACCGGTGTTTCCGGCGCTTCCGCCTCAAGCGCCGAGCCAACCTCGGCGATCGAAGGCGGTTTGTCGTTGGTGATCCGTTTGATGAGAAGGAATGTCATTTCGCGCTTTCTGTGTGATAGGCCGCAGGCGGAACTTCCGGCCGGGAGTCATTTGCCCGAGGCTTCAGCTTTCTCCACGAGGACAAATTTCAGCGGCTGGACGGTTTGGCCTTTGTACGAAAACGTCTCCTGACTGAAATTCGAGATGATTTCCGCGCCGTTGGAAAAAGCCGTGCGATAGACGTCTTTTGCGACCGTCTCGTGCCGCTCCATGAACTCGGTCTGCAGATGGCTCAGCGCGTCGAATTCGTCGTATCCCTCCTTGATTTTAGCGACGCTCGCCCGCAGCGCGCGCTTGTCGCCGCAGGTCAGATCCTCTTTCCCCATCCAGGCGTCTTTGTTGTCGCGGTAGTTGGAGTAGAAGTAGAAGAACGGCCGCCCGCCGAACTCGGTCAGCGTCAGCCGCGTGGCGGCATCTTTGATCGTGTAGTTGCAGGTCGGCGGGAAAGGATTGTTCAGGATGATGCCGTGGTAGACCAGCTGCCAGAACGGCACAAAGCGGTCCACCATGGGGTGCGGCTTGGGGGGGACGATGGAGGCGTAGAGGGCGTAATCCAGCTGCCCGCAGCAGAAGTCGTGTCCGCCCTCGGAGGCGCTGCCGCCCATCACCGTTTGTGCCTCACCCATGATCTTGCCCACCCAGGCGGCGCTTTGGTTGCGGTTGAGGGGGTGCCGCGGATCATGGCAGTCGCGCGGCTGGACGACGGTCAGCACGTCGTTGTAGTGGAGCCCGCGGAAGCCGAGGTCCGCGATGGCCAGCAGCTCTTTCTGCGCGAAGCGCTCGAAAGCGCGCTGCGGGCAGATGTCGTACATCCGTCCGCCGCTGTAAACGGCGTGGGTCGAGAGCGCGCCGTCTGCTTTCTTGATGATGTATTCCGCATCCCACGTGTTGGCGATCATATACGCGTCGTAGCTGTTGTTGTGGCAGACGATCTGGAATCCCATGGCCTGCGCCTTCTTGATCAGCTTTCTCAGCTTGGCTTCGCCGCCCAACTGTTCTTCGACCGGGAAGAGCTCGGGGAATCGTCCGTCGTGCCCCTTCTGGTTCCAGCCCACGAGGCAGATTTCCGCGTGACCGATGCCTTGGCGCTTGAACTCGTCCAGGATGTCGCCGACGCGGTCGAACGTGACGGCCACTTTCATCGGCGGCTCTGTGGCGTGCGTTTGATTGGTCACGCTGGTCGGCATCGGTTTCCAGCCTTGGCGGATCCGGACCTCGATGCTCTTTGCGGCGTAGGCGAGTTCCGGCCGGGTCTTGATGCGTTCCTTCAGCGGCACGCAGGCTTTGCGGGCGAGTTGATAGTCCCGGTAGACCTTGGCCATGCCGGAATAGTCGGCGCGGTCGCCGCTCAGCAGGTGATAGGCGATGGCGATGTCGTCGTAGGCCGGTTGTCCCCCCAGCTCGAAGCGCGGGGCGATCGTGTAGCGGCCCTCTTTGGCCCGCGTCACCAACGTGAAATCGTAGGGCATGCCGGTGACGATCGCGGCAAAGGTGGCGCGCGGGTTTTTCATGCCGAACACGGGCATGGGCATGTAGTTCCGCGCGGTCCGTTCGCCGCTCTTTTCGTGAAAGGTGCCGAGCTCGCCGTTGGGCATGATGAAATAGCCCGCTTCGCCCGTTTTTGCCGAGGCGAAATCGGGGAGGACCTCGACCGTGGCGAGCCGGGGAGGAAGCGCGTCCCGTTTAAGGACGACGTTGACGACGCCCGTTGCATCGGGCTCAAGCGCGACCGTCTTCTTTTCCACCGTCTTATCCGTGAAGGTGTAGACCAGCTCCACCTGCGCGGCATAAGCCCCGCCCAAACACAAGTAGCACACCATTTCCAACCAGACTCTTTTCATGCGTCATTTTCCTTTATTGTATGTTCCTCGCAAAGTCAAATCGCGGCCTGAAGCCGTTCCGAACAGCATGTTCATGGGTTTCTACTTCTCCGATAAGATGTAACCCTTTGGGCGCACGGATCGGCCCTTATACGAGTAGGCTTCTTCGCGATAGTTGGAAACAATCTCGGAGCCATTCGAGAAGGCCGTCCGATACACGTCTTTGTCGATCGCCTCATGCCTTTCCATAAACGCTGTCTGGAGAGGCGCGAGCGAGTTGAATTCGTCATAGCCTTCTTTGATCTTTGCCACGCTCGCCCTCAGCTCTCGGCCGTTCGCGCACGTGAGGTCTTCGGCGCCCATCCAGGCGTCGCCATTGTCGCGATAATTGGAGTAGAAGTAGAAGAACGGGCGGCCGCCGAATTCGATCAGCGTCAGCCGTGAGTCCGGATCCTTAATGGTGTAATTGCAGGTTGTCGGAAACGGGTTGTTCATGATGATGCCGTGGTAGACCAGTTGCCAGAACGGTACGAACCGGTCGACCAAGGGATGCGGTTTGGTGGGCGCCACGACGGAGGCATAGAGGGCGTAATCCAACTGGCCGCAACAGAAGTCGTGTCCTCCCTCGGACGCGCTTCCCCCCATCACCGACCGCGCCTCGCCCAGGATTTTGCCGACCCAAAGCGCGCCTTGGCGACGAGTGAGCGGATGGCGCGGATCGTAGCAGGCCTTCGGCTGCACGACCGTCAGAATGTCGTTGTACTGCAGACCGCGGAAGCCGAGATCCGCAATCTCCCGCAGCTCCTTCTGCGCGAACCGCTCAAAGGCGCGCTGCGGGCAGACGGGGAATACGCGCCCGCCGCCATAGACCTGATAGTTTGTGAAGGAGGTGCCGTCACTTCCCTTGACGATGTATTCGGCATCCCAGGTATCCGCGATCATGTAGGCGTCGTGGCTGTTGGAGTGGCAGACGATCTGGAAGCCCATGGCCTGCGCTTTCTTGATCAGCTTCCGCAGCTTAGCCGCGCCGCCCAACTGTTCCTCGACAGGAAAAAGCTCCGGAAAGCGGCCGTCATGCCCCATCCGGTTCCAGCCGACCAGACAGACCTCCGCACGGTCGATGCCTTGCCGCTTGAACTCGTCAAGGATATCGCCGACGCGGTCGAAGGTGACCGCCACCTTCATCGGCGGCTCGGTCGCATAGGTCTGGTTGGTCACGCAGGTCGGCATCGGCTTCCAGCCGTTGCGGATGCGGACCTCGAGCGCGGTCGCCGCGTAGGCCAACTCCGGCCGGGATTTCATGCGCTCGTTCAGCGGCACGCACGCCTTGCGGCCGAGCTGATGCTCGCGGTAGGTTTTCGCCATGCCGGAGTAGTCGGCCTGCGCGCCGCGCAACAGGTGATAGCTGATCGCGATGTCTTCCTCTGCGGGAGCGCGCAGCTCGAAGCGCGGGAAGATCGTGTACACGCCCTCCTTTGCCTGCGTGACCAACGTGTAACCGTACGGCATGCCTGTGACAATGGCTACGAAGGTTGCCCGCGGATTCTTCATGCCGAAGACCGGCATCGGCATGAAGTTCCTCGCGGTCCTTTCGCCGTTCCGTTCTCGGAAGGTGCCCAGCTCACCGTTGGGCATGACAAAATACCCATCCTCTCCGATCTTCGCAGAGGCGAAGGCCGGCAGCACGGTCAAGTTGTCGAGCGCGACGGGCAACTCTTCCCGCCGGATCAGCAGCTTCAGCACACCGTTCGCGTCGGGCTCGACCGCGACGGTTTTCGTTTCCGTCCGCTTGTCGGTGAACGTGTAGACCAGTTCCACCGGCACCGCCCGCGCCGCGCAGGCGCTTAGCGCAATCATGGCTACCGCACAGCATAAAGTTCGCATGTTAGTCCTTATTGTTTTCAGCGATGTTGCAACAGTAGCGTCTCCCCTTGGCGGACCGGTACTTCAACCGTCACACCGGGTCCGTATCGCCTGCCGTTATAAAGGTCATGTGTCGTGCCAGGCTTCGGCCAGGTCACAGCCAGCGTGCCGTTTGTCAGGACGTGGATACTGGCCAGATCCTGATGAACCCAAACGGCGGCGTCTGTTTCCGTGTAGAGGTGGACCCCGCTGATTCGAGCCAGTCCGCGGATCAACGGCGGGCTGACGGCCGGCGTCGCCAGGAACACATCCTTGCCGGCCTGCGTTTCGCGAAGCACCAGCGCGGGGCTCCCGTCACCGAAGGTGGCGAGAATCCGGTCTCCGCGTTCAGGAACAACGCGGAAGAGCGGGCTGATGTTCGTGGTGGGGCCCCACGATTCGGACAGACCCAGCATGGCCTTGCCGTCGGCGGTCGGGGTTGCGGCCGAGCTTTCTGAACGATGCGGCGCGACGCGGAATCCGGTCGCCGCCCGGATGCCCTCTGCGGACAAGCCGTCAGTGCCCGCGTATCCGGGCGCGTGGCACCAGACGCGCGTTGTGCCGGGCGCCCGGTTTTTCCGCAACCCTTCGCGCTGCCGTTCGGTCAGCGACCAAGCCGCCAGAAAGAACTGCAATGGCGCGTTCATGCGGCCTGAGACCACATCATCCAGCAGCGCTTGGCCATACGGCGCGCCGCAGCGTCCGAAGGCGGCGCGCGACTGATAGAGCAGAGGGAACGTCAACGGACGTGACTGGCCTGCGAGATGGTTGACGCTGTCCTCGTCGACCACGGCCAGGATCTGCGGAGCGAAAGGCGTGTCCGACTTCAAGCGTGCGTTTTCAACCGGGTTGAGCTGTTGCTGGATTTGCCACATGGCAGGATCGTCGTGCCAGCCCATGTCCCGGATATCCAGCCACCAGTCGGCAAAGCCCCGAATCAGCGCCTGTCCGCGGTTGCGCCTCAGGATATCGATTGACTGCTCCTGAGTGGTCACGCCTCCCAGACCCAACGTTTCCGCCAGATGGGTGCGGCAATCGTCCTCGTTCAGCCAGAGTTTACCGGCCGCGTGAACGCTTTCCGTCGCGCTCATGGACGGCGATGAATTGGCCCACGCGCGGTCCGTATAACTCAAGGGCGCACAGATGATGTCGATGTCGTCGCTGGCCAGCAAACGCGACAGCGCGTAGTGTCCCGTCTCGTGCGCGGCGGTTTTGATCATGCCCATCTCGAAAAGATACCCGTAAAAAAAGAGTACCAGTTTCTTGCCCTCGGTTCCGCGGCGGCAGGCTGCGGCAAGCTCAAGGATTGTGTCGGCCATCTGCGCCTGTCGGAAACGCGCGAAGTCAATCAGCCCTGCTTCCACGCCGGGATCACGCAGCATGCCGTTGGGCGCACCATGACGCAGCGCAGCTGCAGGGACTGTGGCCGCAGTCTCGGCCGCATGTTTACCGTACGTTTCCTGCCAGTTGCGCCACGCCTGCGCGGTTGCAGGATCATAACCGCTGGCCAATAGGCCTTGTGATTTTTCGTAATACCATTCGTAGGTTCCCTGGCCCAGCGGCAGAATGCCTGCGAAGTTTTCGGGAAAGGTTTCACACAAATGGCGGCAAAGCTTTTCAAGGTGCGCAGCCATATCCCGCCGGTAGTCGCGGCTGCTCACTGTGTTTTTTGGGCCTTTGCTCCCGTCCTCGTAGACCATCAGCGCTTCGGGATATCGCTTGAGCCACCATGCAGGCGCGTCCACTTCAATGCGAGGCACGATCAACGCATCGGGAACCACCGCGATCACATGCCGGAAATACTGGTCGATAGGAGTCCAATCCTGCTCTTGCTCGGGCGACGTAAAACAGGTCGGCATCTGCAGGTGGCAGAGGCGGATACCCGCCTCCCGCGCCATTTTCAACTGGCGGTCGAAAATGTCGCCGGCGGGCGGGCCCAACGGTATCCAGCGGCCATCGCTCATCCGCTGCGCCACCGCATTCACAAGCGCGCGTGTCGACGAGCGGATCTTGAAATTGCAGCGGCAGCGGGCGCCCGCGGGCAGCGTCAGCACGCCGTCACGGGTACGCAATTGATAGGTGGGCCACCAGCCGGAGACCTTGCCCTGAACACGGACGCTCACACCCTCCGGCGTCCATCGGGTTTCCACCTTCGGTTCCACTCTTTTCGGCTTGGCTTCCTGATACGTTAACCACGTGGCCGCAAAAAGGCCCTCGTCGTTGAAGCTGCCGCTTTTGAGACACGCTTGACCATTCGCCAGATTCGTCACGCGCATGTCCTTCAGCACGAAATCGGCGGCCGCGTTGAATTGGATTTTGACGCGGGCAGGCCCTGCGTTCGTATCTGCCACGCCCGGCTCGATATCAAACGACACCTCGCGCCACTCGGTGCCGGTCCGGTGCGAGCCGCCGAGATGCCCCGCGAAAAAGCGCGGCGGAATTGGGGTGCCGTTCACATGAATGCGCGGACCGCCCGGGGTCGGCCGCACCCGGACGTCGATTTGACGCCCCCCGTTTCCGCGACACACGTTCAGGCAGCCGCACAGAGCGCCTGCTATGCACAGTATGGCTACAACCTTGTCTATGCGTGTCGCTTTCACTGAAACGTGTCCCTCTCGCTTAACCGTTGAATCTGTTCGGCCTCGCGGGCCTGCCGGATGACATCTTCGCCGCGATGTACCAGAAGGACAGCAGTCAGCGTCTCCTTGGGCGCAGTGAAAGACACACGGCTTCCCGACACTTTCAAGTTCAAGCCTTTCACCTGGCCCTCGAGGGTCACGACGGCCGCTTCACAGATCGGCCCTAGCGCGTCGAGGGCCACCTCGGCATTTGCGCTAGCCACGTTTTCGCGGTTGTAAAGGGTCAACAGGGTGACTTTGCGTTCCGGCTCGTCGAGCACAAACCGTTTGACGCGAACCTTGGCGTCGGAAACCGAAACCCCCACGTTGTCCATGAAGCGCGCGGCATACTGGACGTGCTTGATCCGCTTGCGCAGGTTGATCACGTCGGCCAGGTGCTTCGTCAGAACCTCAGGTTTGGCATAGACCAGGAAACGGTTTCCGATCAGAAAGACCTCGTTGAACATTTCCTCGGGCGTACGTTTGTAGTCGGGGTTCTGAATCGACCAATAACCGTCGAAGAAAATGTGTTCCGGGAATGTGTAGCGGGCCAGCTCGGGAAACGAGTCAGACCAGACTCCGGTGGACGACGGGGCGATGAAGAAGGAGTCGAAATAGGAGGCGTAGGCGTCTCCGTAGCCCTCGGTTTCCAAGGCGAAGTCTGGATCGATGAGCCGGGCCTCCTCTTTGATGCGTTTGGCCAGCGCGACAACCCCCTGTGCCCAGGCCCCGTGGTGGGCGTGCCCGTGAGCCGGATTGAAGCAGTACTTGGCGTTTTCGGCACCGAGTTGGTCGAGAAACATGGCGCCCGCATGGTACTGCTTGGCATATTTTTCGACGGTCCAATATAGCAGGTGGTCCTGCCAGCCCTTCGAAGCCATGCACATGAAATAGAACAGACAGTCATACGGCGAATCAGGCGCGGGGGCCGGCCAGTGGCCGGACGCCTTCTTGTATTGCGAATACAACGTCCCGTCATAATGGAACAGGGCGTTCTGCTTGAAGCCTGCCTCCCAGTCCGGAACCCGCACCGAGGCGGGGATCTTCCCGGCGCACGCCGGAGGACACGCCGGCCAGCGCGGGTCCCAGGCCTGGCCGTTGATGTAGAAGGCCGCATGAAAACCTTGGCTGCGGAGCTTATTCACGACCTCCGCGAATTCGCTCTCCGTTCCCATCAGGGGGTCCGGGAAGGGAAAGCGGTTGCAGCGGTGCTTCCCGGCCGACACGCTGGCGATCATCTGACCGCCGAAACGGGCGAAGTTCAGGCCGAACCTCTTCGCAAGCTCAGCCTTCTCCGGAATGTCCTTGTCGAAGCGGCCCGCTCCGTTCAGCGGCAGCGTCCACTCCAGCCTGCCGTCGCACTGCTTGAGCCAGGCGGGCGGGTCGGGTCGCGGCGCCCACGAGCAAAACCAGGAGCGGTAGATGTCGGCGCCCGCGTGCCAGTCGCCCGCGTGCACGGAGACGACGAACTCGGCGGAATCCCAACGCTGTCCTGAGCGCACATGCGCGTACTTCTTCATCTGAAGCGTCAAGCTGCCTCCGGCGGCAGAAGGTGTGCTTGTCAGTTCGGTCATGAGCAAAGACGGGTCATGGCTTGCGAAGTAGAGGCCGCAGGCGGGCACCCCGACATCCGCGGGGCGCGAGAAGAGATCCATCCATGCCATGGTGGCACCGCCTCCCACGTACGTGCCGTTCAGGCGGCCGTTCTTCTGCGGCTCCGCGATCAGCCTGCCCGCCCCCCACTTGGGCCAAGCCAAAAAATTCTCTTCCGTCTTACGTCCGATCCGCAAGCCGCCCAGAATCGGATAGACGACCTCAACGACCTCCGCCCCCTCCGCCCGGTTGTCGATGGCGACCGTCCAGCGGATGTCGCCAGCATCGTCCGACAGCGTCGCCCGGCAGGTGACCTGTACCACGCCTTCGGTTCCTGCCGGAACGCGGAAGTCCAGCTGAAGCGTTTGCGCACCCGCCTCACGGGTCAAGCGATGCCCCGCGAGCGCGCCGTCTTTCGGAACCAGCTTACTCAGCCGCGACTTCTTCCCTCCCGTCAGAACCGCGAGCTCGAACAGCCCCGATGCCGGCGCATCCGCCGTATAAGACACGCTTAAAATCCGGTTGCTGAGGGACGTGATCGCGCCATCGGCCAGACGGAACCGGACAGCAAGCCGGCTGTTGGACAGCTCCAAAGTTCCCTCGGCTTCGCCGGCGCGCGCAAACGTCCCGATGCCAGTCAGTCCCGCCGCCAGGACCATCACCATCAACCCTGTCTTTCTGGACCGCGTGCTGTCGTACATCGGATAATCCTTTCGGGGCAGTTTTCTCAGCGCGTGCAAACGCTTCTCAATATCCGCCGAAACAAGCCGGTTTTGATCAGCCGGTAGTCCTGGGCTTTAACGGTCGTCCCTTTGTACCTGAAATCCACGCCAGAGTAGTTGGCGATCACTTCGCTTCCGTCCGAATACCGTGTGCGGAACACGTCTTTCGCGATCTCCTCGTGGGAATCTATAAACTCGTATTGGAGGTGCTTCATGGGCTGGTATTCGTCGTACGCTTCTTTGATTGGCTTTAGATCTTTATAGGAACTGTAGTAGAAAGTTGGCCGACCGCCGAACTCGTAGACCTTGAGCCGACGCTCGGCCTGGCTGAGCGCTGGCGTCCGCCTGTTGCTCGGCGCGTTCGTGAAGGTGTAATCGATCGTCGAATAGTACGGGTTGCTCAAGATGATGCCGTGATACACGATTTGCCAGAGCGGGACGATGTGGTCCATCAGGGGCGTCGGGCGGCCCAGAAACTGCGGATACGCCGTCACGTAGAGCGCATAGTCGAGGGACTTGGCGACGTGGTCGCACGGACCTTCCGAACCGAACCCGCCGAACGTCCGGCGGGCCTTCTCGCCGATCCGGTTCATATAGTCCGCGGTCTGCTGGCGGTTCAGGGGGTGCTTGGGATCGAAGCACGGATAGGGCGTGATGCACGATGTCACGTCGATATGGAAAGTGCCTTTGAAGCCTAGCTCCGAAAGCCGCCGGTAGTCCTCGTCGACATAGGCGTCGTTGACCCGCTGGAAGCACGACGAGTACGCCCTGCCGCCGGCCCAAAGGCCGCCTTTCAGCACCGTGCCGTCGGGGCGCTTGGCGACGTCGCCTTCGTTGTAGCGGTCGGAGACGGTATAGAAGTCCGTGTTGTTGCAGTGGCAGACGATCTGATATCCCAAGCTGTGGGCGCACGCGATCGCCTCGTGCAGCTTGGCCTCGCCGCCGAAGGCGGGCTCGACGGGAAACAGCGTCGGATAGCGTCCGTCGTGTCCGCGGACATTCCAGCCCACGGAGCACATCTCGACCTTCTCCACGCCCTGGGCCTTGAGCCCCTTCATGATGCGGATGAGGTCGTCAAACGTGTGGGACACGTTGACCGGCGGCTCGTTCGTCGGTGTCTGATTCTCGATCTTGGTTTTGTTGGATTTGGAGCCGTGCGGAACGCGCACAAACATCGTGTCCGCCGTGAAGGCCAGCTGCGGGTTGCCTTTCACCCGTTCGCGGAGCGGCCTCACTTCGCCCCGGCCGAGCTGATAGGCGCGGTAAGCGCGCGCCATGCCGGAATAGTTGGCATCCGCGCCTTCCAGCAGACAGAAATCGACGACCAGATCTTCGTACGGCGACAAAGCCATCTCCTTGATGAGAAAGCGCGGAAAGATCGTGTACTCGCCATGGGTGACGTCGACGACGGTCTTGAATTCATACTTGAGCCCTTTGACGATCCCGACAAACGTGCCGCGGGGATTCTTCATGCCGAAGATCGGTATGGGATTCCGCCGCTCTTCAAGCAGGCCTTTTTCTTCGTGGAACGTTCCCAACACCCCGGTCGACACGACGAAGTAGCCTTCCTCGCTTTTTTTAGCGGTGGCGGTGTCGAGGACGGCGTCGATGGTGTCGATGTCGCGCCAGATGTCTCTCATCGCGATCGTGAGGCGGTAGGTGCTCGGGCCGACGGCTTCGAGCGTGTGGATCTTCTCTTCTGCCTGGCCGTTTGTTTTCTTGATGCGCAGGGTGACAGTCTTGGCGCTTGCGATTTGCGTCGCCGAAAGCGTGGTCGCCATGAGCGCCACCAAGAGAGCCCTGATCCCAACAACCTTTTGAATCATCATCGACATAGGTCTCCTCCGGTACGGCTAGATGCCGGGAATTTCGAGCATCCGATGCAGGAAAGAGGGTTTGATCAACGCGTAGCCCATGGGCTTAACCGTTGTTCCTCGATAAACGAACGCGTGCGAAGAATAGTTGCAAAGCGTTTCGCTGCCGTCGGAATAGGTGGTCAGAAAAACGTCTTTGGCGATTTCGTCGTGCGACTCCATGAATTCGTATTGCAGATGCTTCAGCGGCTGATATTCGTCGTAGGCCTTTTTGATGGGGGTTAGGTTCTTGTAGCTGTTGAAATAGAAAACCGGACGGCCACCGAACTCCACGAACTTCAGCGTTCGCTTTTCCCGGCTGCCGAGCTCGTTGGAAGGAGCCCATTTGTCCGCCGTTTCGAAAGTATAATCGATCGTCTCGTAGAAGGGGTTGCTGAGGATGATGCCGTGGTAGGCGATCTGCCAGAACGGGATGAGGCGGTCGATGAGCGGGTTGGGCGTGCCCAGCCATTTGGGATAGGCCGAGACATAGAGGACGAAGTCGAGCGAGTTGGCGACGTGGTCGCAGGGCCCTTCCGAACCGAAGCCGCCGAAGGTGTGGCGGGCTTTCAGCCCGATCCTGTTCATGTGGTCCGCGGTCTGCTGGCGGTTTAGCGGGTGCATGGGGTTGAAACACGGATAAGGAACGATGCACGAGGTGACATCGATGTGGTGGGTGCCCTTGAAGCCGAGCTCGGCCAGCCTGGCGTAGTCCTCGTCGACATAGACGTCGTCGACCCGCTGGAAGCAGGGGAAGAAGGCCCTGCCGCCGGCGAGGATGCCGTGCCGGTGAAGCGTGCCGTCGGGACGGCGGGCGATGTCGTTCTCGTCGTACCGGTCCGACACCGTGTAGAAGTCGGTGTTGCAGACGTGGCAGACGATCTGATAGCCGAGCCCGTGTGCGCAGGCGATCGCCTCGCGCAGCTTGGCCTCGCCGCCGAAGGCGGGGTCCGCCGGAAAGAGCGTCGGGAAGCGTCCGTCGAATCCGCCGCTGTTCCACCCCACGGAACACATCTCGGCTTTCTCGATCCCCAGGGCCTTGAGGTCCTTCATGATCCGCATGAAGTCGTCAAACGTGTGGGAAACCGCCACGGGCGGCTCGTTTGTCGGCGTTTGGTGCTCGATCTTGTTCTTGTTGTTCTTCACCCCGTTTTTGACGCGGATGAACAGCGTGTCCGCCGTATAGGCGAGCTGGGGATTGCCTTTCACCCGTTCGCGCAGCGGCGTCACCTCGCCGCGGCCGAGCTGATACGCGCGGTAGGCGCGCGCCATGCCCGAGTAGTTGGCGTCGTTTCCTTCAAGGGCGTGGAAGTCGACGACGAGGTCCTCGTAGGGATCGAAAACCATTTCTTTGATGAGGAAGCGCGGGAAGACGGTGTACACGCCATGGGAGACGTCGACGACGGTCTTGAATTCATACTTGAGCCCCGTGACGATCCCGACAAACGTGCCGCGGGGCGTCTTCATCCCGAAGACCGGCATGGGATTCCGCCGCTCCTCGAGTCTCCCCTTGTCTTCGCGGAATGTCCCCAACACCCCGGTCGACACGACGAAGTAGCCGTCCTCGCCTTTTTTTGCGGTGGCGGCGTCGAAAACGGCGTCGATCGTCTCGATGTCCCGCGAGATCTCCCGGATCGGGATCTTCAGGCGATAGACGTTCTTCCCCGTCTCCTCGAGCGCCTGGGCCTTCTCCTCCGTCTGCCCGCCGGCTCGCGTGATGCGCACGGTCGCGGTCCTTGCCGCGGAGGTCGCGGCCGGGGCTGACGCCGCCGCCAGAACCGCCCAGGCCGCTCCGATACGTACTGCCGCTTGGATGCTCATCTCAGTCGCTTCCCCCTCGCTTCGCTTTCGATATTTCATGGTCATCATCGCATCATCCGAATTTGTCCGCTAGCGACAGCCGCGCAAAATTGTTAGGATATTTGCGAAATGAAAAATGAAGGACGAAAGAGGTCCCATCCGCGGCCGGCGTCCGGCCATCCGCCGCGCGTGCTGCTCGTGATTCCGACCGCCAACATCATCCATCGGCAGATTCTGAACGGCATCCTGCGCTATGCGCACCAGCACGGCCCTTGGGAATTCCACATGATCACCGGCCTTTTCGAGGAGCAGGGTATCCGCCGGACCAAGGAATGGGGCTGCACGGGCGCCATCGCGTTCACCGATACCAAGGCGCATGTCGACGCCGTGCTCTCGGCGGACGTGCCGGTGGTCTTCATCAATCCTCCGCGCCATCTGATGGGCGCGAAAAGTCCGCTGGCGCAGCACTGCTGCGCAGTCCGCGACCACGTCGCCATCGGCCGCTCGGGCGCCGATTATTTCATTGACCGGCAGTACGCCCACTTCGCGTTTGTCGGCGACGCGAAGAACAAGCCGTGGTCCTGCGACCGCGCGAAGGGCTTTGCGGTCCGCGTCGCGGAACAGGGACTCGACTGCGAGGTTTATCCCGTGCTGCCGCCGAAGGAGCGCGACGACTACGGGCTGGAGGGGAAGCGGCTTCTGGCCTGGCTCAAGCGGCTGCCCAAGCCCGTGGCCATCATGACCGCGCGCGACCAGCGGGCGCGTCAGATTCTCGACATCTGCATGGATGCGGGCATCTCCGTCCCGCATGAGGTCGCCGTGCTCGGCGTCGGGAACGACGAGATTTTCTGTGAAACGACCACCCCGTCGCTATCCAGCATCGAGCTGGATGGCGAGAACACCGGCTACGACTGCGCGAAACTGCTCGACGAGCGGATGAATGCCCGCGGCGATTCCCGGCGCCCCTGCGTTCTGTCGCTCTGCCTCTCCCGCGTGGTCACGCGCCGCTCGTCCGACACGTCCTGCATCTCCGATCCCTTGCTGGCCAAGGCGATGGCGTTCATCCAGGGAAGCCTGGGCGCGCCGCTCACGGTGGCGGACGTCGCCCGCCATCTGAACATCTCGCGCCGGCTGCTGGAATTGAAGGCGCGTAAATCACTGGGGCGGACCATCTGCGACGAGATCCAGCGCCTCAAGCTGAACCGGGCGCGCTCCCTGCTCCGCAACACGAAAATGACCGTGAGCGAGATCGCGCTCGCCTGCGGGTTTTACGATCCGAGCCACCTGGGGCTCTGGTTCCGCAAAACATTCCACGTCACGCCGACCGCCTTTCGGGCCAGCTTCCGTCGCGAGGCCAAGTGAGGCCGGAGGCGAGCCGGTTCTGCCAACGGCGCCGCGGCCAGGCGTCTACCACGCATACTGCGGGATTTTGAGCGTCTCGCCGTCCCGCATCGCCGAGCGATGGGCGACGATGCCCGCGACGGTGGTGTTGAGGGCGCAGGCCACATCCACGCGGGGCCTCCGGTTGAGCAGGATTGCCGTAATGAAATCGTCCGTCAGATAGCCGTGGGAGCCGCCGTGACCGCCGGCCGACATGCCGGGAGGCAGCGGCGGCTTTTCCTGGACGATTTTTGAGATGTCAGCCTGTCCGACATAGCGCTCCTCAAAACTTCCTTTTTGGCCGTAGACGCGGCCCCGCTCGCCATGGGCGCCGGGGATGTCGCTGCTCTTGGCCATGCGCGCCATGCCGCCCTCGCTGGTGCGGAATAGGGCGATCTCTGTGCCAAAAGGGTTCTTGAAGGCGTTGTTCTCCGGCATGCGGATCGGGTCGAGGCTGGGCATGCCCAGACAGGAGACCGAGGTGAACGAGCCGCCCGTCACGCAGGTGTAATAGGCGTTTCCGTGAGTGGGATACCACTGTGGCGGCAGGCCACGCCGCCACCCTTTATACGAGTCGATCGGCTGGTTCGCCGGCACATAGTGGTGATACTCTCCTTCGCTGTAGATGAGCTTGCCGAAGCCGCCGGCCTTGTAGATCTGCCACATCGCGAAGCAATCGGCACGGAAGGAAGAGGTTTCGTAGAGCGCATAGATCCGCCCGGTTTTCTTAACGGTCGCCAGCAACGCGTCGGCCATTTCCAGCTGGCTGTCTCCGAACACGGCGGGCACGGCCGAGGCGACGTGGAGGCCGCGCAGCAGCCCTTTGATGCACAGCTCGGCATGGCTCGGCGCGTCGGTGGCAATGAAGACCGCCTCGATTTCTCTGTCCTTCTCGTACATTTCCTCACAGGAGGCGTAGGTTTTCTTGGCTCCCACCTGTTTGGCTAGCGCCGCGCAGCGGTCGGAAAAAAGGTCGCTCGCCGCCACGACTTCCACGTTAGGATGGTTCTGGAACCCGAACTGCGCGCCGAACTGGCAGACGCCATATCCGACGATCCCGACCTTGATTTTGCGGCTGGAAACAGGTTCCCACGCGGCTTTGTTGACCTTGCCCGCATCGGTCTCGTCAAAGCCGGCGATTTTCGGCGTGTGCGGCGTCTCCGCTGCCCGTGCCCCCAGCACAGCAACGCTCGCGGCCGCCGATGCTTTGAAAAAATCACGCCGCGTGGTTATGCGCATGTTACGCCTCCATCAAGTCAAGGACGCGGTCCGTCTTTTCGGTGACTTTTCACCCCGATCGTTCACCGGTGGTCACCTGCGAAGACGACCTTGCGGATCGCCTTCAGATAGGCTCCGTCCGGATCGTCCTTGCAAGGCACCAGCCATCCGCCCTCGCCGATCTCGTTCCACGCGTAGATGATGGCCAGGCGGTCTTTCGTCACAGCCGCCGGATTCGCCTCCATCCATGTCGCCAGACGCTCCAGAAGGCCGCCGAACTGTTCCGGCGTGCCTTTGTCGAAATACCAGGACACCTGCGCGCCGTTTCCGAAGCCCTCCCCGTTCTTGGCCTCCCACGGGCGCCGGTCCCAGCCCTGCGTCGCCACCGGAATGAAGGCCTGGCCGGGCACCGCCTGCCAAGCCTGCGCATCGGCGTCGACCAGCTCCTGATAGGTGTGCCGCTCGGATTTTCCTCCCCACGTCCCCTTCGGCGTCACGTTGTAGTGCGTCCGGATCGAATAGCCGTCTTCGGCTTTTCCTCCGCCGCATCCCGCGAGCGCCACGCCGGGGAACCCCGCTTTCTTCGCCGCCTCTTGGAGATAGACCAGTCCCGCCTTGTCCGCGCCGCCCGGCGAAAAAATCACCAGCACGGGCTTGCCGTCCAAGCGCAGGTAGCGCGGATGCTTGAAGACCGTGATCCAATAGTCGGCCGCCTGCTTCCACGCGTCGCGGCCCACGATCTCGAAGCCGCCGTGGTTCGCCACCAGCAGGGAGAACTCCATGCGGCTGTTGTTCTTCGCCTCCATGAACAGGCGCATCGGCAGATGCTTGGGATCCTCTTCGATGGCCTTCACGTTGATCGGCTTCTTATTGTCGTGCCAATACCAGCAGAAGGAAAAATAGGCGATGCCGTTTTCCGCGGCGAGCGCGATCTGCCGTTCCATCAGCGCGGGCGTGTCGTCGCGCCAGCCCCACACCGGCGTGCGTCCCGCATATTCGGTCGCCAGCTTCTTGGTGTAGTGCGTCGGCATCCCTTTCGCCCATGCGTTCGAGGCCGAGCCGTCGTCGTACGGGCACTTGCCCGACCAGCCCGCGAAATAGTAGGCGCCGAGCTTCAGGCGCGGTTTCGCACCGTCCTGAGCCTCCGCGACGGCAGCAACAAGCGCGTACAAACAAAGCCCGGCCAGCATCAAATTCCGATTCCTCATCGCATCACCCTTGTTTCGTTTTCGAGGTCACTTGCCGTAAACAACGCGCCGGATCGCCTTTAGCCACGCTCCTTCCGGATCGTCTCTGCACGGCACGATCCAGCCGCCTTCGCCGATCTCGTTCCACGCGTAAATCAGTCCGAGGCGGTCGGGCGTAGCCTGCTTGGGATTCGCGTCCATCCAGTCGGCCATGCGTTTCAAGTAGGTCTCAAATTCCGCAGGCGTGCCGCGCGAAAAATGTTGCGAGACCCCGGAGCCTTTCCCCAGGCCTTCGCCGTTCTTGGCTTCCCACGGACGGCGGTCCCAGCCTTGCGTGGCCACCGGGATGTAGGGCAGGGCTGGGCGGTTGGTGCTGTTCCACACGGAGGCGTTCCAGTCCGCCAGCAGCTTGAACGGATAGATCGTCTCCAGATTGAGCGCCTTACCTTCGGCGTCCTTGTTCGGCTTCGTGTTGTAGGCGGTCGCGAGCTGGTAGCCGTCCTCCGCCTTGACGTTGCCGCACCCCGCGACCCAGACTCCGGGGAAGCCCGCCTTCTTGGCGGCTTCCTGCAGGTAAGCCAAGCCGTCTTTGTCGGAACCCTTCGGTGAAAAGATCATGACCACCGGCTTGCCTTCGGACCGCAGATAGCGCGGGTGCTTGAAGTAATTCGCGATCCAGAAGTCCGCGGCCTGTTTCCAGGCTGCCGTGCCCACGATCTCCGCGCCGCCGTGGTTGGCCACCAGCAGGCAGTACTCCATGCGGCTGTTGTTCTTCGCCCGCATGAACAGGTTCATCGGCAGATGCTTGGAGTCCTCCTCGATGGCCTTGGCGTTGAGCGGCTTCTTGTTGTCGTGCCAGTACCAGCAGAACGAGAAATAGGCGACGCCGTTGTCCGCCGCGAGGTCGATCTGCCGTTCCATCAGCGTGGGCGTGTCGTCGCGCCAGCCCCACACCGGCGTGCGTCCCGCGTATTCGGTCGCCAGCTTTTTGGTGAAGTGCGTCGGCATGTTCTTCGCCCACGCGTTCGACACCGAGCCGTCGTCGTACGGGCACTTGCCCGACCAGCCCGCAAAATAGTAGGCGCCGAGCTTCATGCGCGGTTTCGCCTCTTGCGCCTCCGCAACCGTAACCTCGGACAGCGCCGACGCCAGTCCGGCATACAGGACAATCTCAGCAAGCCGTTTCGCGTGTTTCATCGGTTGAAGAGCTCCTTGAACCAGTTTGTTTCGAGGACCGTTTCTTTTTGCACATCGAGCTCGGCGTTCTTCCAAGCGAGGCGGGCGTCGCCGAACCCGTGATACACGCGCACGCGGCGTGACCGTTCGAGCGGTTTTCCGTCCAGGCTTTGGAGCGTGAACAGCGGCACGCGGTCGTAAGGGCGACCGTGGAACCGCTTTGCCGAAAAAGCAAGGAACCCGGGCGCGTGGGCGAGGAACCCGTTCGGGGGAAGCACGACGTCGCCCCAGCGCCTGGTGTGGAGCGTATAATCGGAGGCTCCGAAATTCGCCACCGCCTCGATGTTTCCGTCGCCGAAGACGGAGCGGCGCACCGAGCCGTCGGGCGTCAGCAGCTCGTACTCCGAGAGCGGCATCTGCGCCGTGAGGCGGTTGAGGGGAGCGAGCACCTCGTGCGTGTTCTTGATGAAGCGGTCGAGCGGGTGCATCCCTTCGGCCCAGCCGTTGTCGGCGCGCATGAAGTACCCTTCTGACGTGTCCTGCGGCGCCGGAGGCACCGCTTCGAAGGCGATGCCGTCCGGCTTGATCTGAAGGCGCCCGACCAGATAGCGCCGTTCGCCGTCGTCCGCACCGTCCAATTTGGCGCGCAGGTCCTCCTTGGGCTTGAACAGCCCCACGCGGATGTCGACGGGGCCGGGCTTGATCTGCGACGGCACGGTCACTTCAAACGGCCCGGCTAGCACCTCGCCCGATTGCCACTGAGAGGCCGCCGGACGCGGCGCGTAATCGCCTTGGAACAGGATGCGGCCGTTGGGATTCGTGAAGTGGACCATCGCACGCCAGTCCCCCGGAAGAGCCTTCTCCACCTGCCACCGGTAGCTGATGCGGAACGCGCGCGGCCCGGCCGCCTCAAACTTTGCCACGCCCGGCCGGGCATGGAAGGTCGGCTCACCCGCCGTGTTGTGCCAATAGAGCCCGGGCGGGAACTGGTGGTAGTTCAGCGGCCGGCCCGCCAGCAGGTGGTTCAGCACGTAGGCGTTGGCCTTCTCCGGCCGGTAGCCGTATTTGCCGTAGATCTGGATGCAGTCGTGGTAGATCATCTCGAAGACCGGCACCTGCGTCGCGCCGAGCTTGTCCATGATCTCGGGATGGTGATAGAGCCCGCCGCTCACCCCGGAGAGCCCTTCGAAGAAGTCGGAACAGGGAACGGCCCACTCGCGGCCGCATTCGGAACCGAACATGCCGAACTGGCTGCGGGCGAATTTCGAAAGCTCGACCTTCCAGTAGAGATCATCGGCCCGCGTCAGCGGGTGCTCCGGAGCGAAGCACTCCTGCAGCCCCACGGCGTAGGTGGTGTCGATGAAATAGGCGCAGGGGCCGACGGTGCGCGCGACCTCGGGCAGATTCTGCGGGCGCCGGGCGAGTTCGAAGGCTTTCTGCGAACAGGTCAGGTAGGCTCTGCCGCCCAGCCAGCGTCCGCCTTTGCGCACCTTGCCTTCGCGGTCCCGCATCAGCCACTGCTCGCCCCACGAGGTCGCGTCGCGGTACATGTCCTGATAATTGTCGTGCAGCCCGAGCGTGTAACCCAGCTCTGCCACGCGGCGCGCGCAGTCGGCCAGCCCCGCGTTGCCGCCGCACTCGGGCGCGGCCGGCATGATGTCCGGGTGCCGGCAATCGTAGCCACCCGCCGTCCAGCCGCCGAGGATGAACAGCACGCGGTCGAGCGCCAAATCCTTTTTGAGGTGTTCGGCGATCTGCGCCGCCTGGTCGAAGGTCCACTCGACGCGCACCGATTCCTCCGCCGTGCTCTCCTCGTTCATGCGGCGGTTCAGGCAGGTCCACAGCTTCACGTTCGAAGCGCCGGACAGCAGCTCGCGACGCGGCAGTTCGCGGACCTTGTCGGCCGTCGTGACGAGATATCCTTTTTTCGCGGCCTCCTCGCGGTAGGCCCGCGCCGCGCCACCGAACGTCGCGTTCCCCAGCAGGCGTATCCGCAGCGCCGTCTCGCGCGGCGACAGGTCCATGCTCGACAGCAGCACCTGCCGCGCGCCTGGCACCG
Source organism: uncultured Lentisphaeraceae bacterium (assembly GCA_964579865.1). Taxonomy (GTDB): domain Bacteria; phylum Verrucomicrobiota; class Kiritimatiellia; order RFP12; family UBA1067; genus DAOPZC01. The sequence continues at coordinate 30,562 of CAZOIS010000019.1, forward strand.
GGCAGGCGTTGGTGACGCTCGAAAGCTGGTAGACCGAGTCGGCGTCGTGCCACGAGAGCAGCAGCGCGGAACCGGCCTTAAACAGGCCGACCATCTCGGCGTGGCAGCCCTCGTACTCCGACGTACGGAAATCGTGCCGGAACGCCTTGCCGTTGTCGGAGGGAACGAAAAGTCCCAGCCGCGCCGGAACGAGCGCGCCGCCCTTGTCGGCGTCCGTAATCCCCAGCGCGTCCTCCAGAAGACGCAGCCGCTTTACGCCTGTCCCGCCGCCCGTGGCCGAGATCTGCAGCGTCTCGCCGTCCGGCAGCAGCTCGAAGCGCACGGTGAGCGTTGCGCCGTTTGCGTCGTCCAGCGCGTGCGCGAAAACCAGCGCGCCGCCCTGCGCGGAGGCCGACCGGAAATGGTCGAGCGCGACGGTGCGCTCGTTTTTGTCCTGCGCGACGGTGACCGTCCCGAGGCGCGATTGCCGGGGACTGCTGGCCCACACGACGCCCGTGCGCTTGTCCGTGAGCGTATAGGCCCCGTTCTGAGGCGAAACGCAGAAGCGGACTTTGGCGGATTCCAGCGTCAACGCGTTTTCCGCGGCGGCTGCGTACCCCGCGCAAACGATCGCCAGCCACGCCGCGGCAGACCGCCGGGTCACTGGATTTTCCCCTTTGCCTGGCGCACCGCGCCCACGATCGCATCCGCGATCGCCTGCATGCCCTTGTCGCCGGGATGGTTCGCCACGCCCTGATGCTTGAACTCCCGTTCCGAACGGGCAAAGTTCTTCTGATCCTTGCCGAGCGCGCCGATGTCGAGGTAGGTCCCGCCGATCTCTTGGCACGCTTTTTTCAGCGCCTCGTCCTTGGGCGCGTTCGCCCAGAAGCAGCTGCGCACGACGACGAGCGGCTGGGAGCCTTCTTTGATAAGCTTCAGCAAGGCGGCCGTTTTTTCGGCGAATTCGGCTTTGCACGCCGCGTTGGTCAGCGCGGGCACGTTCTCGCCGATCGCGACGACGATCAGGTCGGCACCGAACGCCCGCGTCTCCTTCGCCAGCGCCGAGGCGTCGAACGAGCCGTACTGCCGTTCGAACGACGCGATGTTCCGCACCATCGTTTGCGGCGCGGAGCCGTCCTTTCTGGCCAAGGCCTTGGTCACCCGATGCACGTAGTCCTTGTCTTGTGAGCTGGCGGCCATGCCCCAGTTGCCGTCCCAGCCGATGCCCTTGTTTGGGCCGTGCAGCGTGATGCTGTTGCCCAGAAACAAGATCTTCTGCACCTCCGCCGACTGCGCCATGCCGGCGCACACCAGCGCCAGCGCGAGAATGAGCTTCTTCATGCGTTCTGCCTCCCTCGGCATCAGACTTTCAGCACGTAACCCTTGCGGTAGTGCGGCTCAACCATCGCGGTCGCGGCGTCGCTGTTCTTGAAGCGCAGCGACTCGCAGTCCCACTCCAACCGGACATTGGGATTGCGGACCGCGATCGCGCCGAGCGCCGCGTTTTCGGCGACAAAGCCGGCGGTTTCGAACGGATTGTTGGACTTGCGCCCGATCTTGATGGCCGTGACGAAGTCTTCGAAATGGCTGCCGATCTGGGTCATCCAGAAATTGGGTCTGGTCTTCTCCTCGGCTTTGATGTCGCGGATCATCTCGCGCATGGCCGTCTCGGGGATGACGCGGCAGGAGTCGGCACCGTGCGAGCCGTACTTCAGCGTGTTTTTGCTGCCGTAAACGACGGCGCCCGCGTTCCATTGTCCGGGGATGATTTTGTTGCCCAGCTCGCGGCCCGCTTCGAGCACCGCCGGACGCGGCACCTCGTTGCAGAACTCGCCGTCGTGCCACAGGATCGTCATCGTCTTGCCGTTCGCCAAATCGTACTCGTAGCGGATACGCGAGGCGTTCGGGAAGGCGAGCCGGTCGCGCACGGGGTCCCAGTCCGGCGTGATCTCCGCGGTGATGCGGTTCGGGCTGCGCAGGTTCAGCGCGTCATAGATCGGGTCGAGCAGGTGGCAACCCCAGTCGCCGGGGTTGCCGGTGCCGAAGGGGGTCCAGGCGCGCCAGCGGTTGGGCGTGAAAAAGGGCGAGTAGGGGAGGCGTTCGGCAGGGCCGATCCAGCGGTCCCAGTTGAGTCCGTCGGGGATCTTCTCTTGCTTGGCCAGCTCGGGGATCTTGCTCTTGGAGTCCATCACGCGCATGGTGGTCCAGGTGTGGACCTCGCGGATCTCGCCGAGCAGGCCTTTGCGGACCCACGATTTGAAGGTCTGGTGGCTGGCGAAGGAGTGGCCCTGGTTGCCCATCTGCGTGACGACGTTGTATTTGCGCGCGGCCTCCATCATCTTGCGGATTTCCCAGACCGTGCGGGCGATGGGCTTCTCGGTGTAGACGTGCTTGCCGAGCTGCATGGCCTCGACCGTGGGCAGCGCGTGCCAGTGGTCGGGCGTCGCGACGAGCACGGCGTCAAAGGACTTGCCGGCCTTGTCGTACATCTCATGGTAGTCCTCGAACGTTTTCACGTCCGGCAGAAACTGCTTGGTGGCGGCGATGCTGCGCGGGTCGACATCCGCGACCGCCACGACCTTGCCGTAGCCTCCGTCGATGAGCCCCCTGAGGTCGCCGCGGCCCTGTCCGCCGACGCCGACCGCCGCGAAAAGCACGGTTTCACTGGGCGGCGTTTCTCCGCTGCCCGCCAGCAGGCGGCGCGGCAAAATGGTGAACGCCGCGGCGGAGCCTGCGGCACACAGAAACGAACGGCGATTGACGCGTGTCTTCATACATCCCCTTCCCAGTCAAAACGGCCGAAGGGGCGAGTCCCTTCGGCCTTCTTTTCAGAACCAGAGCTCAACGCTTCCAGCTATTTCAGCTCTTTGATGCGCAAGTTGCGGTACTGGATCTTCATCGGCTTACCCGCGTGCATCTGCAGGGTGATGAAGCCGCGCTTGGGCATCATCTCGGGCCGGTAGTCTTCGAGTTCGCAGGTTTTCATGCCGTTGACGAAGAGCGTGATGGCCGGGCCTTTGCAGACGACCGTGTATTCGTTCCAGTCGTCACCCTTGAAGACTTTGTCCTGTAGCTCCTTGCTGTCGGCGAAACGCGTGACGGTCTTTTTGCCGTCCGCGGCGATCACGACCTTCGCGCCGCGCTCGCCCACCAGGTGCTGCTTCGGGTGGTAGAGGAAGCCGACGTAATTGCCGCCGCCGTTCATGTCGGCCTGATAGCCGCTGTCGCCGAACTCCTGATCCATGGAGCGGAGCTGAATGCCCGAATTGGCGTCGGGGCTCAGGCGGAACTCCGCGCGCATCTCGAAATCGCCGGGCTGGCCGCCCTTCCAGATGAGGTGGCTGTTCTTCTTGCACGGTTTCTCCTCGGAGCTCTGCGCCTGGAGGATGCCGTCCTTGACTTGCCACCAGCCGTCGCCGCCCTTCCATTCGCTCAAGTCGCGGCCGTTGAACATGGGTTTGAAGCCCTGCTCGGCGATCTGGCGGCGGGTGACGTTGAGGGCGGCCGCGAGGAACGCTTTGTCCTCGTTGCGGGCGGCCCAGGACTGCGCCTGTTCCAGACGCGCGATCTGCTTGTCAACCGGGATGGTGAAGCTCAGCTCCAGCTGGCGCACGAAGCCGCGGAGGGCGATGATTTTCAGCCGGTCCGTGGGCGCGCTCTGGGCGAAGGCGGCGGCATCCTCGAGCGCTTCCGGCGTCTTCCACTCGGCCAGTGCGCGGATGGCGGCCTCGCGCAGGGCGGCGTTGGCGGTCTGCGCCGCGGCGGCGCGCGCGATGGCGAGCCCCTGGTCGTTTGAGAGTGAGGTCAGCACTTTGAAGAGGGCGAGCTTTTCGGCGCCTTTGGCGGCGTCGTAGGCGGCCTTGATCGGATCGATCGCGACGGGCAGCAGGGTCTCGCCGCTCAGATGCACGGAGTCGTTCTCGCGCACCTGGACGCTTTTCTCGACGCCGTCGAAAAGGTAGACCATGCGGAGCATTTTGGGCTTGCCGGGCGCGGGGTCTTCGCTGAATCCGTCCCACTTGCAGAGGCGTCCCGAGGACTGGATGGTGATGGAGCCGGCGTCCACGAGCTTCTGGACATTGGCGGCGACGTCTTTGGTCAGGTTGTTCTCGAAGTTGCCGTAGCTCGCGCTTTTGATGACGGTTTTGCCGGCGCGGGGGCGCGCGTAGCGCGTGCAGAGGGAGGCGAGCGCGCGGGACGCGGTTTCGCTCTCGGGCGTTTTCGCGATGACGGCCAGCAGCGCCGGGATCTCTTTGTCCGTGCCGAGTTCACCCAAGCCCTTGACGGCGGCTTCGAGGATTTTGGCGTCGGCGTCGGCGGTGAGCCTCACCAGGGACGGCACGGCGACCGCCATGCGGCGGCGCAACGCCATGTCGATGCCGGCGAGACGGGTGTCCACATCGGCGTCGGCCATCATGGTCAGCACGGCCTCATCCGCGGCTTTGCCCGCGAAGCCCATGATCTCGTTCTTGGCGCCGTCGGCGATCGCGGCGTCCGCGTGCTTGGCGAGCGCCAGCAGCGGCGGAATGGCGGCCGGGTCGTTGAGCGCCGCGAGCGCGGTGGCCGCGGCGAGGCTGCTGGCCGGCGATGCGGCGTTCTCGCCTTTGGCGAGGGCCGCGAGCGCCGGGACGGCGGCTTTGTCGCCGCGCTGGCCCAACACCGTGGCGAGGCGCGTCTGGACGGCCGGCACCTTGGCGAGCGCGGCTGCGAACGCGGCGGTCGCCTTGTCGCACTTCGGGAAATCCAGCACGGCGCGCAGGGCGGCGTTCACGGTGTCGGTGTCGGCGCTCGCGAGGGCTTCTTCCCAGAGCGGCATGCCGGCTTTGCCCGACGTGACGATCTCGCCGCGCAGAGCGGCCAGGCGGATGCTCGGGCAGACGTTTTCCTTCGTGCTGCGGATGTCGGCGTAATAGGCCGCAGCCTGTTCGGGGGCGGCGCACGCGGCTTTTCCCGCGCCGTTCAGATAGGCCGCCGGCACGCAAGGGCACTTGCCGAGGCCGGTCTTGAGCGCGGCCATCGCTTCAGGCGTGGCGAGCTTGCCGAGCGATTGCACGGCGGCTGCCGCGACCGCCTTGTCGCCGTCGGACATTTTTCTGCTCAGGATGGCGACGGGGCGCGCATAGCCGCAGCCGCCCGTCAGCGCCGCCCACCAGCTCCGGCGGGTTTGGGTCGGCTTGAGGTTGCCCAGGGACTGGAGCACGCCGATGAGCGCCGGGCCGTTGAGCCGACCCGCCGCCTCGCAGAGGGCGGCTTCGACCTCCGGCTCGGGGATCATTTCCAGCCCGTAGCGTGCGGCGTGGCGGAGCACCGGCTTCTCGTTCGCGAGGAGCGCGGAGAGGGGGGCGATGGCCGACTCGGTCCCGCACCAGCCGAGGTTCTGGCAGGCGGTGACCTTGTCGTTGTCGGAGGTGTCCGCTTTCTGCAGCACCTCGATCAGCTTTCCTTCGTTCAGAAGGTCGGCGGCGGGAATCTCGGCGCGGGCGCAGAGCGCGGCGGCGAGCACGGCGACGGAAAGGAAGATTGGCTTTTTCATGATGGAAATGGGGTGTTGATTTTTTTCAGTGAATCGACAAAATCGAATGATCGACTCCATCGGTTTTTATCGGCGAGACGGCCTCACACGATCTGCCAGCCTTCGCGGGCGGCGCGGGAGCGGAAGCGGTTGGCCTGCTCGTCGTTGACGAACTCCTCTTTGACGGGATCCCACGTGAGATCGCGCTTCAGCCACTGGGCGATATTGGCGCAATGCACGGTGCTCATGGAACGGTGCATGAGGTTGGGGTTCGCCACGGTGACGGTGCGGTTCTTGATGCACTTGAAGAAGTCTTGCATCGTTCCGACCATGTGTCCCGTGCGCGTGAGGTAGTCCTGGAGGATCTTGTTGTAGTCTGCCAGCATCGCGGGGTTGGAAACCTCCGGCCGCGCGTAGCCGTCGGCGCAAGAGCACCAGCCCTCGCTGCCGACATAACGGACGCCGCAGGTGCCGCGCCACCCTTCCTGCTTCTGGATCATCTTGACGCCGTTCGCGAAGGTCATGACCATGCCGTCCGCCGTCGGGGTCGGGACGTAGGGGTAATGGACGGGCGACGTGTTCTGCATGCCGAGCGCGTCGTGGCACTGCGCGAAGGTGTGCGAGCCCCACTCGCCGATGACGCTGGTGTAGAAATCGTGCTGGGCGTGCCAGCCGCCGCGGGTGTACTGGATGTTGAAGGGCCGCCACGGGCAGGGACCGAGCCAGCGGTCCCAGTCGAGCTCCTGCGGGTCGGGCAGCGGCTGCTCCGGCAGCCATTCGCGGTTCATGTTGACGTTGCCCCACGGCGCGAGGTGCGCGTAGACGGTCTTGACCTCGCCCAGGCGGCCGAGGCGCAGCAGCTCGTTGCAGACGATGAAGTTCGCCTCGCTCAGGCGCTGCATGCCGGCCTGGTAGACGCGGCCGTACTGCTTGGCGGTCTGGACGACGGCCTGGCCCTCGGCGATGGTCATCGAGGCGGGCTTTTCGGTGTAGACGTCTTTGCCCGCGCGCATGGCGCGGATGGAGACGGTGGCGTGCAGGCGGTCGCTGGTGGCGGTGAGAATCGCGTCGATGTCCGGCCGAGCCAGCACGTCCATCATTTCGATGTAGGTCTTGCAGTCGGTGTTGCCGTAGTTCTTGTCGGTCATGTCCTTGATGGCTTCGCGGCGCTCGCGCCGGACATCGCAGATGGCGACGAACTGGGCCTGCGGGTCCGGCAGGATCCAGCTGCGCAGGTCGCCGGTGCCGCGCCCGCCCAGGCCGATGCCGGCCATCACGATGCGGTTGCTCGGCGCGACTTTCCCGTCGAGTCCCAGCGCCGAGGCCGGTATCAGCATCGGCATCGCGACCGCACCGCCTGCCGCGGCCATACGTTTGAGAAACTGACGGCGGCTCGCCATGCCGCCTTGATCCGCAGGACTTTTCCCCGGCAACCGACTGTTCATGATTCGACTCCCCTTTTTTCGCACGCGGTCCGCCCCAGGTGCGGGCACCGCATGACACGCATCAATAACGGATTATTTAGAATACGGTAAAACTTTACGCTTAATCCTTTGTCGCGTCTTGTAAAGCAATCCTTAAAATGTGTATACTATCCGCATGAATCCGAAAACGTTACAGAAACGCTTTCTCGCGCAGGTCGGCGAATTGTCCACGATTCATAAGCTTATCGACCTGTTGCCGGACGTGGGGTTCTTCATGAAAGACAGCCAAGGGCGTTTCATGCTGAACAACCTGCGGGCCTGCCAGTTCTGCAACGCCGACAACGAGCTGCAAACGATCGGCAAAACCGATTACGATTTCTTCTCGAAAGACCGCGCCGACTTCTACGTCAAGGGCGACCAAGAAGTGATGGACACCGGCGTTCCCGTCGTCAACCAGATCGCGCCGGCGCCCGAGCACTCGGACCGGCTGATGGTGCACAGCAAGTTTCCCGTCTACGACAAAAAGGGGAAGGCGATCGGCGTGGTCGGTTTCCACCGCATCATCGACGACCTGCGCGACACGCCCCGCTGGCACGGGCGGTTCGCCCAAGTGGTGGCGCACATCCACACGCATTACGGCCAGAACCTCGAAGTGAAGAAACTGGCGAAGCTCGCCGAGGTGTCGCAGAGCCAGTTCGAGCGGCGCTTCAACCGCATCTTCGGCGTGACGCCCTACGAATATCTCCTGCGCGTCCGCATCACGGCCGCCCGCACTCTGCTGGAGACCAGCGACCGGACCATCGCGGACATCGCCTGCGAGACCGGCTTCTACGACCACAGCCACTTTACCCGGACCTTCAAACGCATCGTCGGCATCTCGCCCGGCCAATACCGCAAGAACCACCTCGACGCCTCGTTGTGAGCGCGGCTCCGGATTGAACGCGGGGGCGGTTTGTGCCATACTGAAACGTGATCGGCAGGCGCCGATTTTCTTAAGGATCTGACAAAAGGACTCCGTCCGCTTCTATGCCGCTGCAGCATTATCTCCGAATTTTGCCCCATGTCGGTCCGCGGCGTGAGAAATCGCTCCAGCTCGAAGGGTGTGCGTGCTGGCGCGACATCTTGGCTGCGGCGCATCCCGTGGCGGGCTTCGACGTGTTCGCCTGGGATGATGTGCGCGCGGCGGCCGAGGCGTGCCTGCGCGCCGTCGATGCCGTCGATGTCGCGTATTTCACCCGAAAGCTGCCGGCGCTGGAACAGTGGCGCGTGCTGGCGCAGTGGTTTGACCAAGCCTCTTATTTCGACATCGAAACCAGCGGATTGGACGCCGACAGCATCGTGACGCTGGTCTGCTGTTTTCACGACAACCGGCCGCTGCATTTTCTGGCGGACGAGAACCTGGACGATTTTCTCGATCTGTTGGAGAGCGTGAAGCTGCTCGTTTCATTCAACGGCGCGAGCTTCGATGTGCCGCGCGTGCTCGACCGCTTCCACATCCCGGAGCTGCCCTGCGCGCACGTCGATCTTCGCTGGCTGTGCCATCACGCCGGCTGGCGGGGCGGACTCAAAAAAATCGAAAAAGCGCTCGGCCTGCGGCGGCCCGCGGACTTGGACGGCCTCGGCGGCGCCGAAGCCGTCTGGCTGTGGCACGCGTGGTCCGAGAAGCGGGACGAACGCGCGCGCCGCACGCTGGAGCGCTACTGTTCGGCTGACACGGCGATGCTCAAGCTGCTCGCAGGCCGGCTCTGCGCGCTGCAGGGCGCGCCGGTCGCGGTCCCCGAGGAGGCGAGCCTCTGGCGGCTGATCCATGACGTTCTTCCGGATTTGGGAAGGCCCGAAGGCGCGCTCGTCGCCCCGCCGCCCCTGGACCCGCCGCCGCCCAGACCCGCGCCCGCGTCGGTCGTGGCCGCAGACCTTTTCTCTATCGCGGAGATGGTCGGCGCGACGGCGGGGCTCTCGCGCGCCGAAAAACAGGCGCGCCTGCGCGAGCGCTGGCGTCAACACTGCGGCGGTGAATAAAAAAGCGATGGCGGCCTCTGTCGAGAATGGGTATTGTATAAATAAAGACAGGGAGGTCATGAATGAGTCCGGTACTTCAGGTTCGCAGAGGATTCGCGCGGGGCTGGCTCGGCGTCCTGCTTTTGACGGGGACCTCGACGGCGCTCGCCTATGAGCACTTCACGATCGCGAGCGCCTCGCTCGGCGAGGGACACTTCTCCTATCGCCTGACCCTGCACGACGATCCCTTTTACATGTACGACGACACGCTGGGGTTTGGCGTCGTGGCCACGGGCGTGGTCTCCGTGACGGTCACGCCGCCGGGGTGGACGGCGTCGGTCTCCAACGACACGGTGCTGTGGAGCAGCCACATCGACATCACCAGCAGCCACATGCCTCGGCCCGCCTCTTACGACTTCGGCTTTCAGAGCTCTTTCTCGTCGCACCGGACCAATTCGATGGACGCGACGGTGTATGGCTCTCTGATGCCCTTCACGGGCGGAGGCGGCTCCGGCGCTTCGATCAACATGGTCTATTATTGGTCGGTCCCCGCTGTGGTCCCCTGTGCCGATGAGCTTGCGGACGGCTCGCCGGGCTCGCATGCTGAAGTGCGCGAGTTTTTCCCCGACGCGCTGATCGAATCGTTCTATGTCCAGAACGGGGAGCGCCGAGGGCTCAACGTCCGGTTCAACTATTCGAGCTACTCCGCCATCGTCAAAGCAAAGCACAAGCTGACGGATCCTTGGACGACGGTCGGCGCGTTTGAGGGCCAGGCCGGACTGACCCCCTGGATCCCCGAGCAGCCGCTCAACGTCTACGGCGATTTTTTCCGCGTGGCGTTGACCTCGTTTCCCGGGATCTTTTCGGCGGCTCCGCTGGGGGCCGGGGCGGCGGCCGGACGCTCGGAGCTGGCCGCCGCCGCTTCCGAGTACGAGGTCGTTCCGTTCAGGATCGCAAGGCCGCTGGACGGCAGCGTGCGCGTCTCCTTCGACACCGAATCCGCGGCCCGATATCGGGTGTGGCTGGAGGAGCTGCCCAAAGGGGCCTGCGCTGAGCGCCAGGTCGTCGGCTCCGGGGCGCGGGCGGAGGTCGTTTTCGCGACCTCTCCGGCCTCGGCCGCGGTGCGGGTTTTAAAGCTTGTCGCGAAATGACCCGCGCCGGGGCCTGAAAAACGCACGTTCGCAATGAGGCGCGCGAGAATGTTGTGACGGTGTGCCTGCCGCAGGGGGCCGCGCCGCCGCCGGACGTGGTTTTCGGCTATCGACCCTCTGCATACGAGGAGAAAATGAGCATGAAGAACGGTTGTGTCAGGGGGATGGCCGCTTGCGGCATCCTCGCGCTTGCGGTTGCAGCCTCAGAGGGGAAGCCGGCGGTGGAGTACATCGATCCGCTGATCGGCACCGAGGGCGCGGGCTCGCAGTACGGCGGCATGTGGCCGGGCGTGGGGCAACCCTTCGCCGCGCTGCAGTGGGTCGGCATGACGCGGCTGACCGAAGTCGGCCGCACCAGCTACAACTTCTCGGACGCGACGCTGCTCGGCTTCGTCGGCACGCGGCAGCCGGCCATCTGGATGGGCGACTACGGCCAGGTGTCGCTCGCGCCGCGCACGGGGAACGTCGACGTGGACTTCAGGACGCGCGGCTATGCTTTCTCGCACGGCGACGAGACGGCGACGCCGTGGCTCTACCGCGTCACCTACGGCACGCCGGAGACGGGCCGCATCACGGCCGAGATGACCGGCACGATGCGCGCGGGGCTTTTCCGCATCGCGTTTCCGAAGGGACAGGCCGGACACGTCGTGATCGATGCCTCGCGCGACTACGCCTCGGGCGTCTCGGACCTGCGACCCGCGGACGGCTGGCTCCGCATCGGCGCGGACGGACGCACGGTCGAAGGCTGGAACAGCGACCGCCTCGACGCGCACCACGCCTACGACCTGCCGAACTTCAAGGGCTACTTCGTGGCCGAGTTCAGCCGGCCCTTCACGGCGTTCGGCACCTACACCGGCGACGGCAAGCCCGCCGCCAAGGGCGCTTACCAAGGCGTCGTCACACAGCCTGAGGCGCGCGAGGCGCAGGCCAACCGCGTGGGCGGCTACGTCTGCTTCGCCTCGGACGATGCGCCGCTGCTGATCCGCATCGGCACCTCCTTCATCAGCCTCGACCAGGCGCGCGACAACCTGCGGCGCGAGATTCCGGGCTGGGACTTCGACGGGACGGCCGCGCAGACGCGGCGGGCGTGGGAACAGGCCTTCGCGCGGCTGGTCATCGAGACGCCCGACGAGGCGATGAAGACGATCTTCTACACCGGGCTCTACCACGCGCTGCTCTACCCGCGCGAGTTCTCGGAGTACGGCCGCTACTACAGCGCCTTCGACGACAAGGTCCACGAGGGCGTGAGCTACACCTCGTACTCCATGTGGGACACCTACCGCGCCGAGCACGCGCTGCTGACGCTGGTCGCCTCCGAGCGCGTGGACGGCATGATGACCGCGCTGCTGCAGATGTACAAAGAGGGCGGCTGGCTGCCGATGTGGCCCAATCCGGGTTACACCGGCATCATGTCCGGCGGTCCGGCCGAGATGATCCTGGCCGAGGCATGGTCCAAGGGCTTCCGCGGCTTCGACGTCGCGCTCGCCTACGAGGCGGTGAAGAAGAACGCCACCGTGCCGCAGACCGGTGACGCCGCGTGCGACTGGCGCGACCGCGGCAATTTCGGCCGCACGCCCGAGACGCGCGGCGGCCTCTCGTGGTACCAGACGCTCGGCTACGTGGCGTGCGACAAGGTCAAGGAGTCGGTCTCGCGCACGCAGGACTTCGCGCTCAACGATACGGCGGCGGCGATCCTCGCGCGGGCGACGGGGCACGCGGCGGACGCGGCCTTCTTCGAAGCGCGGTCCAAGAGCTACACCAACGTGTGGGACGCTTCGGTCAAACTTTTTCAGCCGCGCAAGACTGACGGCGCGTTTGTGCGCGTGCAGGACGGACACGACTACTGCGAGTGCTCGGCGCAGACCTCGCTCTGGTGCGTGCCGCACGACGCGCTGGGCGTGGCGGCGTTGCTGGGCGGTGCCGACGTTTTCGAGGCGAAGCTCGACGAGTATTTCGCGACGCTCTTCTTCAAGCCCGAGCGCGGCAACCGCTCGATCCACGGCAACGAGCCCTCGCACCACACGGGGTACCTTTACAACGCGATCGGCAAGCCCTGGAAGACCCAGGCGCAGGTGCGCGAGATCGCGCGGCGCAGCTACAGCACCGACAAGAAGGGGTTCGACGGCAACGAAGACTGCGGCCAGATGTCGGCGTGGTACATCCTGACGGCGCTGGGCTTCTATCCGCTCAACCCCGCGACCGACGTCTACGAACTCGGCTCGCCGCTGGTGGAGCGGGCGGTGCTGAAGATCGGCGCGCCGTACGCGCCCGCGACCTTCACGGTTGTGGCGAAGAACCAGTCGCCGCGGAACGTCTACGTGCAGTCTGTAACGCTCAACGGCCGGAGGTTGGCCGAGCCTCGCCTCCGCCAGTGCGACATCGTCGCCGGCGGCACGCTCGAGTTCGTCATGGGCGATAAGCCGAATCTGAAGGCGTTCGCGGCGGAATAGGATCCCGCCGGGGAGCGGTGCGCCCGCGCTCCCGACTGGGGCGCGGGGTCTCGTGTTCGGCTTCGAGGCTATTTGATCGAGATCAGCGTGCCGCCGGTGAAATAGGCGGTGGCGTAGACGGTGTTGCCGACCTGCGTGAAGCTGGCCCCCATCTTGTCGCCGACGTTGGCGGCTTTCCAGGCGGCGAGGTTCAGTTCGGTCGCGCCGGAGCGGGTCGCGACGGCGAGGGGCTGCCGGTTCGTGAGCGCGTAGCCGTCGGCGAGGTCGAAGGTGACGGTCCAGCCGCTCGGGAGCGTGACGTCGGCGAGGGCGAGGCAGTCGTTCGTGCTGCTGGAGGCGTGGCAACGGTAGCCGGCCGTCAGCACGCCGTTGGAGACGGTGCCGGAGCCCGAGACCTCACCGAGTGTCACGGTGCCGGCGCTGAGGTTGAGCGCGGCGCCGGCGGCGACCGCCACGCTGGCGTCGGCGCGGATCGTGCCGTTGCTGACCGAGAGCGTGCCTTCCTGCACGGAGGTGCCGCCGGTGTAGCCGCCGGTGGGAAGACCAGAGAGGGCGGTCGGCAGGCCCGCCGCATTGGTGGCGCTCGCCGTGGTGAAGGTGACGCCTTCCGCGAAGACGAGCTCGCCGGCGCCGGTCTTGGTGAGGGCGCCGCTGCCCGTGAGCGGGAAGGTGAGCGCATGCCGGATGCCGCTGGCCGTGCGGACGGTCAGTCCGCCGGCTTCGATGATGAAGCTCTGCTTGTTCGTGGCCGAGTACGAGAAGCCGGACGCGATCGGCTCCATGACGCCGCCGTCAAAGACCATGTTGAGGCCCGTCGTCGTCTGGGGGTTGCGTCCCTGGAACTGGGTGAAGCGCATGGTGCCGCCGCTCTCCCAGCGCATGGTGCCGCTCGAGTAACTGTCGCTGAAGCGGAAGCTGCCCCCCGGGTTGGTCTGTCCGAGCACGCTGCCGCCGGAGACCACGACGTCGACGTTGCGCGCGACGTAGATGCCGCCGCCCCACTGGTTGCCGCCTGCGGCCGTCGCCACGCTGCCTTGGGCCAGACGGACGAACGGCGTCGTGTTGTTATCCGCGCCGATGCTGAGCTGCCAGGCGGCGGCGATCGTCGCGTTGCTCATGATCAGCGTGGGCGCGAAGGTGGTGGAGGGGCTGACGCCCATGCGCAGATGGTCCAGCGCGAGAGAGGCGCCGTTGACGAGGCGCAGCGTGGGCGTGCGCGCCGGGCTCGCGGAGCTCATCTGGTTGCCGAGCAGGAGGTGCTGTCCGGAGGAGCCCTGGTTCATCTTGACCGCGTCGAGCTCGAGCACGGGGTCGGCCTGCGCCGCGGCGTACTGGCCGCCGATGACGCCGAAGTGCAGCTGGTTGACGGTCGACACGCCCGCGCCGTTGCCCTTGACCCGGAACAGGCCTTCGAGCACGTTGAAGCCGCCCAGCCCCGTCGGCGCGGCGGGCGCGTCGCCGGTGGCGGGCAGGACGATGCTTCCGTTCGGCGTGATGTTCACGCCGCCGCTGCCCGCGCCGACCGAGAGGGTGGTCGTGCCGTTGCCGACGGCCAGGGTCAGCGCGGCCGGCCCGCGTTTGCACAGCAGGCTGGGCTGCATGGCGAGGGGCGCGTTCAGGGTGAGGTCGGCGAGCGCCTCGAAAATGACGGCGTTGCTGATGTTGCCGGCGCTCAGGGTCAGCCCCTTGGTGATCGTGGCGGCCGGCCCGCTGTAGGTGAAGGTGCCGGCCCCGAGCGTCAGGGCGTTGGTCGCCGCGTTGGCGGCGCCCAGCGCGCTGGCCGAGGCGGCGTGCAGGCGTCCGCTGGCCGAGCGCCACAGGCCGTTGAACGCGGCATTGTCACCCGAGACGACGAGTGTGCCGGCGCCGCCCTTGCTGGCGAGCGTGGCGGCGTTCGCCGAGATCGCGCCGCTGACCGTCGTGGTGCTGGCCGACGCCGTCTGGACCGAGAACGGGCCTGTGAGCGCGAGCGGCGTCGCGATCGTGTGCGCGCCGGCGCTGTTGCTGACGCCTCCGGCTTGGAGCGAGAGGGCTGCGCCCTGCAGCACATACGGCGTGGCGGAAGAGAAGGTCAGATGCGTGCAGGCCGCGGGGGAGCCGAGGTTGACGGTCTTCTGCGCGCCGCTCTCGGTGAAGAAGGCGAAAGTCCCGTTGGACGGCACGGCGGCGGGCGTCCAGTTGTCCGCGGTGCTCCAGCCCGAGCCCTGCGAGCCGTTCCACACGGCGTCGCTGGCGGTCAGCGCGGTCACGGTGAGCTGGATGACCGAGTCGGCGCCGTCCGGGACGACGGAGAAGAGGTAATCTTTGCCCGCGATCGGGTTGAGCACGGACAGACGGCTCATCAGCGACGGCTCGACGGAGCCCGCGCAGCGGAACAGCGGGGAGGAGCCGTTGGCGCCCGGAGCCCCGAGGAAGATGCCGCAACCGTTGAGCGTCAGGCCGTTACTGTTGGTCACGGTGATGAGGTCGTTCACGTCCATGTAGAGCGAGACCGGCTTGCCCTGCTCGCCGAGCGTCAGGGCGCCGGCAACCAGGTTGGTGGTCGCGCCGGCAAGGGAAAGCGAAGCTCCGTTGGTAACGGTCAGCGAGCGGCCGAACGACGCCGAGAGGGCCAGGACTTTCAGGGTGCCTTGTGCGACCGCGGTGAGCGCGTGCGCGCTGTTCGATACGGAGAGGATGCCGGCGCCGGTCTTGAGGAAAAGCCCGTCCACGCCGGAGGCGTCGGCGAAGGCCTGGCTGAGGGAGGCGTCATACCCCGCGTCGGTCACGGTCAGGCCGGCGGTCCCCAGCTCGGCTTGGTCGAAGTTCTCCAGCAGCATGACCGCGGATGAAGTGTTGGAGGCGCAGAGAGCGCCGCCATCGGCAAGGAGCGTCGACCAGCCGCCGGCGCCGCCTTTGACGCTTTTGGCGATGAGCTGCCCGCCGGTCAGATCAAGGCGTCCGGTGCCGCTGTTGGAGCCCACTTCGACGTAGTTCGCGGCGGTGAGGGCCGCGCCGTTCCGCAGGCTCAC
Organism: uncultured Lentisphaeraceae bacterium; assembly: GCA_964579865.1. Classification (GTDB taxonomy): domain Bacteria; phylum Verrucomicrobiota; class Kiritimatiellia; order RFP12; family UBA1067; genus DAOPZC01. Next base: position 46,087 of record CAZOIS010000019.1, read on the forward strand.
GGTGCCGTCGCTGCCGCTGTATCCGCCGATCAGCAGGTATCCGCCGGCGAAACAGGTCGACTGGTCGCGCAGCTCCAGGGTCGCGAACGAACTGGTGCCGCGCGCGACGGCCAGATTGCTGCCGAGGGCGAGGAGCGAGCTGCCGGCGAGCGAGACCGTCGCGGTCGAGCCGCTGTTGTAGGCGGCGTCGAGATAGGCGCCGGCGCGCAGCACGGCGGTGTCGCTGAGGCGCAGGGAGCCGGAGGACTGGTTCTGGTAGGACGCCATCACGACCTGGTTGGCGAGGCTCACCACGCCGGCGCCGCTCACGGAGAACTCGCCGTGCGAGCCCGTTTTCCCGTAGCCGATGTAGAGCGCGTTGGACGGGAACGACAGCGTGCCGCCGGTGACGGCGACGGTGTTGGTGGTGCCCGCGTTCGTGGCGCCCTCGCCGACTTGAAGGCCGCCATAGATCTCGTGGTTTCCGCCCTCAAAGAGGAGAAGGTTTCCGTACGCGTTGCCGCGCATGCGGATCTGGTTCGCGCGCAGGGTGGAGCCGGCCTTGAAGAGGGCCGCGTGGCGCGTCCCGGCGCTGCCGGTGATCAGACAGTGTTTGCTGTAGGCTATGCCGCCCGGGTTGTAGAGGTTGAGGAGGCCCTCTTCGAGCACGTTGGTGGCCGCGCTGCTGTAGGAGTAGACGAGGAAGAGCGCGTTCGACATCTGCATGATCGGGTAGTTGGTCGCGGCGGCTGTGGGCTCGAGTCCTTCGATGTTGAACACGTGCTGGCCGCCGGTGTTCTGGACCTGGAAGCCCGTCCACGCGTTCGGCCAGCCGTTGGTGATCGTGGGCGCGGCCTTGAGCCACGAGGTGCCGCGCGTGTCGAACGTCAGAGATCGGCCGCTGGTCAGGCCGCCGACTTTGGTCACGCTGTTCTCGGCGTAGCCGCCCGCGGGGAAGCGGATCACGTAGTCCTGGTTGCCGGTGAAGAGGCCGGCGGTCGTGTTGGTCGGGATGATGCCGCCCGTCCAGTTGGCGGCCTCGTTGAAATAGCCGTCCGGCACGTCCGTGCGCCAGTTGATGTCCGCTTGAGCGTGAATGGCCACGAAGACCAATGACGCCACAAAAACACTACCCAAACGCTTGATTTTCATGTTCGACCTCCACATCGGCTTTTCCCTATTTCAAATATGCGGAATAACCTTACCATTTGCCAAACGGCGGGCTCAAGGATTTATTGCCGCGGATTGTGGCCGGACGGCGCGGACGCCTCGGGGGGCGCCCTTGCCCCGCACGGTCAGACGCCTGCTCAGCCGTCCTGACGTTAGGGCGGTTTTTCCGAAACCGCCGCGGGCGAGGGGGGCGAGTGGAAGGTCGGGAGGAGGGCATGGGCGGACGGGATAGTCCGCCCATGCTGAGACGGGGCGTCCGCCTATCCGTGCTTAAGCGGGCGGAAGCGGACGCGGGTGGGGCGGTCGGCCGCGTCGCCCAGAAGCTTGCGGCGCTGCTCGTGGTAGTCGGCGTAGTTGCCTTCGAACCAGGTGACCTTGCTGTCGCCCTCGAAGGCGAGGATGTGCGTCGCGATGCGGTCGAGGAACCAGCGGTCGTGGCTGACCACCATGACGCAGCCGCCGAAGTCGGCGATGCCCTCTTCGAGCGAGCGCAGGGTGGCGACGTCGAGGTCGTTGGAGGGCTCGTCGAGCAGCAGCA
>CAZOIS010000020.1:0-47344 GCA_964579865.1 uncultured Lentisphaeraceae bacterium
ACCCATGTGCTGAATAAGCCGGGCGTCTCGGTGCATAGTCCGCTGGACCAGCTGGGGTGAGGGAAACGGGGCCGAAGGGATCGGCCAGCCCGCAGCGCCAGCCGTAACTGCCAACGTCAGCAGCCAGCCGCCACCTGAACCGAAAGCGAATGGTGGTTGGCTGCGCTGCCAGGGTGGGATTCGTGTCTCTTTTTTTATCCGGCCTGTCGAGGGACTTCGGGACATGCGCTGAGCAGACGAATCTCGGTTCATCTTGTGTGTCGTGCTGTCATCCACCGGATTATGATTACGATCAAGATTACGATTACGAGGTGATCCACTCTCCCTAATCTTAATCGTACTCCTAATCGTAATCCTCTCTATTTGCCGCTCCCAACGTTGTTCTCCATGCACGGCAAGCGAGAGCAGGCGGGGACGCCTGCGGTCCCGGGGGAAGGCCGCCCTTTGAAAATCCTCCGCGCTTTCCTCTTCATCCCGCGCCACGCACTCTTCACGACTCACCACTCACGACTCACCACGCCCTCTTCCCCGGCTTGGCTCGACGGCGGCGGGGCGTCATGCTAAGCTGACCGGCATCGGAGGAAGGTCATGCGGATTCTGTCTATCCTGCCCGGCTCGGGCGGCTCGTTCTATTGCCAGAACTGCCTGCGCGACACCGCGCTGGCCGAGGCACTGCGCGCGCGCGGCCACAGCGTGACGCTGATGCCGCTCTACCTGCCCGCCACCGCGAGCATGCCCGCGCCCGACGAGGTGCCGGTCTTTTACGGCGCCGTCAGCCTCTTCCTGCGCCACCGCTTCGCCCTCCTGCGCCGCCTGCCGCGCGGGTGGTTCGCGCCGCTCGACACGTGGCCCGTGCTGCGGCTCGCGGCGCGCTTCGCGGGCGCCACCTCGGCCGGCGGACTGGAGGACCTGACGCTCTCGATGCTGCGCGGCCCGGACGGGCGTCAGGCCGACGAGCTACGGCTCGTGGCCGAATGGGTCGCCGCCTTGCCGGCCGACGAGAGGCCCGACGTGATCGTGCTCTCCAACGCGCTGCTCGCCGGCCTCGCGGGGACGCTGAAACGGGCCGCGCGCTGTCCCGTGGTCTGCTGGCTCCAGGACGAGCACGTCTGGACCGACGCGATGGACCCCCCGCTGCGGTCGGCCGTGCTGCGGGTGATGGCGCAGGACGCCGCGCACATCGACCGCTTCATCGCCGTCAGCGCCGACTACGCGGCGCGCATGTCGTCCGCGCTGGCGCTGGATCCGGCGCGCGTGGAGGTGGTCTTTCCCGGCGTGGACCCGTCGGCCTATCTCCGCGCCGACGTGCTGCGCCGGCCTGCGGTCATCGGCTTCCTGTCGCGTCTGGCGCCGTCCGAGGGGTTCGACCGCTTTGTGGAGGCGTTCATCCTGCTGCGACGCGATCCGCGCTTCGCGGGGGTGCGGCTCTCCGCGACGGGCGGGCCGTGCGCCGACCGGCGCTTCCTCAGGCGGCAGCGCGCCAGACTGGCGGCGGCGGGGCTGGACGCGGACGTCACCGTGTCGCCGGACCGTTTCGCGCGCGACCGGACGGGCTTCCTGTCGGAGCTGACCCTGCTCGCCGTCCCGGGCGGCCCGGAACCCGAAGCCTTCGGATATTACGCGATCGAGGCGATGGCGGCGGGCGTGGCCGCGGTGCTGCCCGCCCAGGGCGCGTTTCCGGAGATCCAGGCCGCGGCCGGCTGCGGGACCCTCGTGCGTGACGGCGCGCCGGAAGCCTGGTCCCGGACGTGGGCCGGGCTCCTTTCCGATCCCGCCCTCCTGCGCGCGGAATCCGAACGGGGATGCGCGGCCGCGCGCGGGGCGTTCTCGATAACGTCCTCCGCGGCGGCGTTCGAAAAGGCGGTGGCGGGGCTTCTGGACGGACGCGCCGGAGAGAAAACGCGGACGGGAAACGCGGGATGAACGGGGTCGGCCCCGTTAGAGCGGAACGGCTCGGCACAGCCTTCAGAGTGAACCGGCTCGGCGCAGCCTCGCCCGCCATATAAACGGCCGTTTTTGCGCATGGAGGGCGCGGCTGCGCCGAGCCGATCAGGGGCTAACCAATCCGTAAAACCGCGCTAGCGCTGATACACGCTGGGGTCGAGCGGCTGGATGGCGAAGTCCGGCTTCCAGTTCGGCGAGGCGCTGTAGAAGCGCATGGCGGTGTTGAAGACGAGCTCCCCGATCACCGCGTCGCTGTGGCCGTCCTGGCGCATGTAGTCGACCACCTTGACGAGCGAGAGCGGATCCGACACGCCCCAGTCGGCCGAGCCGTTGACGATCACCCGCTCGTGGCCGTACTGCCTGACCATGGCGGAGACGCGCTGGGGATTCAGCTTGGAGTAGGGATACACCGTCATGCCCGCGTAGCACCCGGAGTCGAGCGTGTGCTTGATGGTCTCCTCGGTGTTGTGGTCCACGTCGATGCGCTCGACCGTGAAGCCTTCGGCCTTGATGATCTCGAGGATGCGCAGCGTGCCGCGCAGCTTGTCCACGTGCGGCGTGTGCAGGATCACCGGCATCTTGCGCTCTTCCGCCATCCGCAGCTGGCGGATCATGGCATACTCCTCGTTCGGCGTGTTGAGGTTGAGGCCGACCTCGCCCAAGGCGACACAGCGCGGGTGCGCCAGATACTCGGACATCCCGTCGATCACCTCGTCCGCCAAGCCGCGGTCGTCCGCCTCTTTGGGGTTCATGGCGATCGCGCAGAAATGGTCGATGCCGAACCGCGCGGCCCGCACGGTCTCGAACTCGAGGATCAGGCGGAAGTAATCGAAAAACGACCCCGCGTAGCGGCGGTTGGTGCCGAGCCAGAACGAGGGTTCCACGCACGCTCGGATCCCGGCCTTGTACAGGGCCTGGTACTCATCCGTGGTGCGCGACAGCATGTGGATGTGCGGTTCGATGATCGTCATAAAGCCTCTCCGACGGGAAAAAACGGAAAACGGGGTATCTCCTGCCTCTTTTTAACGCTCCCAGTTAACCACGGGTTCACCCCCGCGTCAACGGGTGTGCTTCAACTTTGTTGAAAACACACCCGAGGGAGGAGTCAGGAGGGAGGAATGAGGAGTTGGGCGTTGCAACACCTTGAAGGCGACGAGCGTGAGCGATCCGACAGGCTTAAGTTGTTGCGTCTCACACCCCACCCGTGTTTGTATTTTTCCGTTTCTGCCAGTCCGGATGCCGGGCCTTGTACTCTTGGAACGCCTCGTATTCCGCCGCAACGATGCGGCCGTCGCCATCGGTGTCGATCACCGGGAACAGCCATTCCCAGCCCTTCTTCGCGGCCTCCCACTCGGCGCGCGAGACGGCCTGGTCGCCGTCGCGGTCGCACGCCGCGAGCAGCGACGCCATCGAGTAGCCGTCCGCCGCGGAAGGGCCCTTGTCCCGCGCGGGGTCCCAGACCAGTTTCTGTCCGGCCTTCTCCAGCGCCGCGCGGTACGCCGCCTTGTCGATCCCCTGCACCGTCGTCTTCTCCGCCAGCGCACGGCAGGCCGCGATGCCGGCCGACTCGCCGCAGATCATGAAGACCGGCTCCATGCGGGCCGAGGCGTAGCCCAGGTGGGAAGCCGAGAAGCTCACGGGCACCAGCAGGTTGACGCACTCTTCCGGCTTGGGCGTGAGCGCCCGGTAGGGAATCGGATACGGCACGTCGGTCGGGCCGCGCGAGCCGCCGACGAACATTTTGCCTTCGAGGCCGACCCACACGCGGCCTTCGCGCTCGAACCAGATGCGGCGCGCGGGATAGGTGTCGATGCCGTACTGCGCGAGGCACACGGGGTCGTCCACCTGGGTGCGGTTGTAGACGTCGTGGGCGGTGACCGTGTAGACGCCTTGCATGCGCCGCGCCACGCGCACGTAGAGCTGGTGGGGCCAGCCCTGCGTCTCGGGGTGGTGGCGCAGGTCGAGCCCGAGCGCGGCGACCTCGCGGCGGTACGCCTCCGGCACGCGCGGATCCGTGCTCATGAAGGCGTGCAGCCCGCGCAGATAATCTTGATGCAGCTTCCAGATCCGGGCACGGGTAGCGTCGTCGCCGTCCGCGTAGAGGTGGCTGACGCCGACCGGCGACATCGAGAAGAGCGAGTCGCGCTGGTAGTTCCACTCGCCGGAATTCTTCCAGCCGGGGAAGATGCCGATCAGCCGGCTGCGCAGCTCGCCCGGGTCTTTCACCGTCTGCGTCAGCCACGCCACGTAGCGGCCGACCAGCTCGAAATCCTTGGGATCATAGCCCGCGGGCGGCGTGAGCGGGGCGCGGTGCGCAGGCTCCGAGGTGGTGTAATAGCGGTAGTTGTAGGCCTGCGTGTAGCCGTCGGCCGCGCCCACGGGCCGGCCGTGGTCCTTCTCGACCCATTTGAGCAGCCCGCTTTCTGGCCGGCCGGGCACCACGAACGGATCGATCGGCGCCGCCTCCATCGGCGGCTGCACGCCCGCGTACGCCTCCCCGTATTCGGCGGCGGCCTCGCGCCCCACGCGGTACGACACGCCCGCCTTGGCCATCAGGTCGCCCTCGTAGCTCGCGTCGATGAAGACCTGGGCCGCCACGCGCAGGCTGCCGCGCCCGGCGGGTTCCGCGGGCGGGCACCCCAGCGCGTCGAACGGCGCGCGGTCGAACACCGCCGCCACGAGCGCCGCGCCGCGCTTCTCGCAGCGCGCGACGCGGTGGTCGCGGACCACGCGCACGTCCCACCGCTTCAGGAGCGCCTCGAAGTCCTCGCGCACGTCCTTCGGGCTCATTTTGGAGAGCGCGGGCTTGCCGTCTCCCGGCCCGCCGTCCGTCCATTCCGGGCGGCCGAGCGTCCGCAGCAGCTCCCGCGTCAGTCCGCCGGTCGCGTTGTAGTTCGGGCAGTCCTGCATGGGCTTGAGGCCCGCGCCCAGCACGCCGCCCACCCAGCGGCTGGGCTCGACGACCACGACCGAGCGGCCCTCGCGCCGCACCGCCACCGCCGCCAGGATCCCCGAGGGCGTGGCCGCATAGACGCAGACCTCCGCCTCGACCAGACGGGCATCCGCCTTCGCCTGAACGCCCCCAGCCAAGAACGCCCCCAGCAGGGCTCCCCATACCCTTCCGCGTCCCGTTTCGCACCAGCGCTTCAGTCTCGCCATGGTCTTTCCCGTTTTCGCCTGTCTGGGCAAATAAACATGCAAAAGCGCGCGATCAGGCCGGACCGCGCGCTTGACGGCACCTCGCCGTTTGTTATTTCAACCAAAAAAGCGTCCCGTTCGCAAAGACCAGATGGACCGTGCCGTCAGCCCCATAGGTCACACTCCAGCGGCTGTCCGGAACCGTGACACTCGCGAAAGTCCCCGTCAGCGTGCCGGCGCAACGCATGAGCGTGTATTTCTTGGCCCTGTTCAGCCGCTCGGGATTCGCAATCACCAAGGCGAGCCCCGAGATGTCCGCATTGCCCTGCACGGACAACAGGTCGCTGTCGCCATTATACGCCACATCCGCCAAGAGCATGCCGGACAGCGTCACGGGGGCCGCGACGGTGAGCACGCCGAGCGCATCCGTGCCTCCCGGCTCAATCACGCCGGTGACGGACACGACGCCGTTGGTGACCAGCCCGCTGCCGCTCAGCTCGGCAAAGTTCTGGCTGTTTCCTCCGAGGTTCAGCACCGCATCCGCAGCAACCGTGACCGAGGCTCCAGCCGACAGCAGATTCTCAACCGCGTTCGTGAGCGTCAGCAGGCTGCCGTCGCCCGGATCCGTCAGCGCCACGTAGTTCGCGATGTTGTTCTCGTTGCGACCCAGATAGTCCACGCCGAACCCGAGCGTGCTCGCTGTCCACCACTGGGAAGTGACAGGGCCCGCGCCGCCGATGCCCTGATAGAAGCGCGCCTCGAACGTGTGCGCGCCGGGGGCCAGCGTATAATTGGCCTTGGTCGGCACGTTCCAGGCGGTCCCGCCGTCGATCAGCGTATTGCCGTCGATCACCAGTTTCACCGCGTCATCGAAGTTTTCTGCGAACGTCCAGGTCTCGTTGGTCGGGGCCCGGTTCCACAGGCAGCCGGTATAGATGCAGGTGATGTTGGTGGTCGGGGCCGGCCAGCTCGTGGTGTTCGCCAGACGGGTCGAGTACTCGATGCGGCTGCAGGGGTTGTTGGAGGTCGTGTTCATCGAGGTGTTGTTCGTGTAGAAGCCCTCGTACAGTCCCGGCTGAGATCTCAGCTCGACCACGCCGCCCTCGATGACGATCGGCCCGGAAGAGGCCAGCGGCGCCGCCAGCGTCAGCGTGCCGCTGCCGAGTTTGGTGAAGCCCGCGCTGGCGAGTTCGCCTTGGCGAATCAGGCCGTCCGTGACACGCACTTCGCCGTTGGTCACCTTGAGGCCGTTCAGGTCATACGTGCCCCCCGCCACATTGATGACGGCATTCGTGGGCAACGCGCCGACATGGGCGAGCCTGAGCGTGCCTTCGCTGATCGTCGTGGCACCGCCGTAGGTGTTGGTCCCGCCCAGCGTCAGGGTGCCCGAACCGAGCTTGACAAGGCCGCCCGCCGCGGAGTTGGGCGTCAGCGACGCCCCGGCCTGCGCGGGGGTGAGACAGCCACCGCCGAAGAGCGAAACGATCAGCGTGTCGCCCGGCTGGTAGCCGACGCCGGGGCTGGTGACCGTAATGCCCGTCACTTGTCCCGCGGCGGAACTGGCGGGATTCAAATCGACCGTCGCCACGGCCGTCGCGCCACGGCCGCTGCCGCCCGAGATCATCACGAGCGGCGCGCCGATGTAACCGCTGCCGGGATTGAACACCGTGATCCCGCCCACGCCCAAGCCGTCCGGAGCAACCAGCGACTGGTTGACGGTGACCAAGGCGTTCGTGGAGTCGATAACGGCGCCGCCGGGATAGACGGTGGCAGCCGTCAGCCCCTGCATGAAAGTCGACCCGACCGTTGTGCCGGCGTTTGCCCGCAACGTGCCGCCGTTGAAGTTGAAATACGAGGGCGTGGCCGCGGCGCCGGCCCGGACCCGGTTGGCGAGGATCACGCCCGCGTTCAGATTGATGACCGAGGCCTGATTGCCTGCGTTGCGCGCCATATCGATGCTGCGGCTCATGGTCGTGCCGGTGGCGGCGTTGAGAAACGCGTTGGGGCCAAGCAGATTGAGCATGCCGAAGCAGTTGCGGTTCACCTCGAAACCCATGGTGACCTCCATGCCGCCGGGAGGCGCAGAGAAGGTGCCATTGAAAAGGTTGACCACGCCGTTGCCGCCGGTCCAGCCCCAGAGCAGCCAAGCGCCGTTCGCGGTGACGGAAACGTTGCCGCCGTAGAGATCAAACACGCCGTTGGGCACACCGCCGCCCGTACCCGTGACCGCGAACTGACCGACATTCAAGGCGCCGCCGTTCATCCGGTAGTAGCCGTATCCGCCCGCGTTGCCGAGGGAGAGCACATCGGTGCCGCTGGACGCAGGCGCAATATTCACCGTACCGCTGTTCTGGATAACGGCGCCGTTGGCGACGGCATTGTTGCCGACATAGATATGGCTCGTCATCGTCACATTGGTCGAGATGACGACTCGGGCACGGTCGCCGTTGGCGTTACCCACGTAGAGATTCTCGAGCTTGGTTTCGCCGTCGATATTCAACGTTCCGCCAAGGGAGCCCGGCTGGACGACCACGCGGCCGAAGACGTTGGAGCTGCCGCTGTCGAGATTCAGCGAGCCGCCGCTGTAAAGGCGCACATAGCCGTTGGCGGTGACACCGGTGGAGTTCGTGTTCACGCCGCTGAGCGTCACCGCGTTGGTCCCCTGCACGGTGAGGCCGACCGCCTTCTGGAAATTAGTGATGCCCGAGACAGGAGCCCATGTCGTATCGAGCAGGACGGAAGCGGAATCGTTCGAGACCGTGACGGTGCGGATCAGGGCGTTGATCTGATCGACATTCCACCCCGTCGTGCCGTCACCGGCAGCGACGGCCAGTGTCCCGCTCTTGGAAAGGTGCACGTTGCCGGACTGATCCCAGCCGGGAATCGAGCCGGGATGGCTCGCCCACAAGATGCCGTTGGTGATCGAGGTCGTCCCCGCGTAGGTGTTGTTGCTGCCGGTGAGATAAATCGTGCCGGCACCGACTTTCAGCAGAGAGCCGCTGCCCGAGATATCGCCGCTGAGAGTAGAATAAGCGCCGCTGATGCCATCGAAGACGGCATTGCCGTTCAACGTCACGGGGCCGGCCCAGAAGTTCCTTGCGGCGTTGCCTTGGCGCGCGTAATAACGCCCGTTGTCATTCATCACGAGCGTCCACCAGATGGGGACGGTCATCTCGTAGATGTCGAAGACGGCACCGCTTTGGACGGTCAGCGTGTTGGTGAAGCTTCCGCCCATGACCGTCCCGGCCTCCACAGTGAAGGAGCCCTGCTGGATGTCGATCTTACCCGCGCCCGGCACGACGGTGACCCCGGTCAGGCCGACCATGTTGACGCCCACTTTGGAAAGGGTGAAATCGTTCATGGTCAGTGCGGCGGAGAGGTTACCCTCATTTCGCAAGTCCCAGCGGGCCTTGGACTGGTCGCCGCCGAAGGTGGTGTCGCCTGCGAGCGTCACGTAATGGAGGGCGTTGTACTGGGAGAGGTTCGACGAGTTGATGATCGCACCGCGCTCGTCTACGCCTTTTCCGCTCACGGTGATCGGTTCGCTCCCCAGCTTCAAGCCGTTCTCGGCGACAGAGGCGGCACCCAAGTCAAGCGTGCCCCCGTCGGTGATCACGGTTCCCGCCACTTTTGAGCCGAGCGCCGCATTGTTGTTCACCAGCAGCGTCCCCTTGCGGATGGAGGTCAGACCCTCGTACGTGTTGGCGCCCGACAGGGTGATCCGACCGTCTCCGTCCTTCGCCAATGCGCCCGCGCCGCTGATGACGTGCGCGATCGTCTGCGTCCCCGAACCCGCCAAAACCAACTCGCCCTCGCCGAGGAAGGTGCCGCCGGTATGGGTGACCGCGCCGTTCAAGCGGACCTTGCCCGCGCCGGACTTGGACAGGATGGACGCCGTCGCGTTGTTGGTGACAACCGCGTTCACCGTCAACAGGCCTTCTGCGGAGTGGTTGACGAGCGCCAAGCTGCCGCCGGCGGTGAGCGGCATCAGCACGCCTTCGTTCTCAGCGGTACCCAACGTCAGGTTGGTGTTGCCGTTCCCGATCATGACGCCCGCCGTCAGGAACGTCTTGTTGGTCATGGCGACGCGAGACTCCCACAGGGTGTTCTGCAGCAGGGTGTTGACACTGCTCGAGGTCGCGCCCTCCAAAGCGATGGCGCCCTCCGTGCCCTGCTCGTTGATCCGGGCGTTGAAGGTCGCGTTGTCCGGGATGACCGAGGGGCCCCAAGCGGCGATGTTGGTGTAGGCCGAATCGGGAACCGGAATCACGCCCAACGTGTCGTCGTAGGAGGCAAGGCCCGTGCCGTTATACATGGCCCAGGGACCGATGATGCCGTTGGAGAGTGTCGGAGGGGTCGAGAAACGGATCGTGTTGCGGGCATCCATGCCGAGCCCGGTGCCCGTGAAGTTCACCGTGGCCGAGCCGGTACGGGCCAGCGAGGCGAAGGTGAGCGTTGAGGTTTGGTCCGCCGCAGCCTGCGAACTCTCGATCGTCCCCTGCTGCGGGCCGACGGAGAGCGCGCCGGCCGTTTCGCTGTAGTTGGCCGCGCCGCCGGTGTGGACAAAGCGCAGCGTGCCGCCGTTCAGCGTGAGGCCGGCGGCGTCGTTCAAACGATTCGGAAGATTCGTGGCGGCACTGTTGCGGAGTTCCAACACGCCGTTGGCGGCAAGCGTGATGCCGCTTGTGCCCAGCAGGGCACCCTGCGGACCCGTCACGGCCAACAGCCCCTTGTCGACGGACGTCGTGCCGCTGTAGGTGTTGGAACCGTTGAGCGTCCACGTGCCGAGATTGGTTTTGTAGAGGGAGACCACGCTGCCCGTTCCGTTGCTGATCGGGCCCAGGATGGCGCTGCCCAGGCTGGTGCCGTCAAGCCGCAGCGTCTTCGGGAAGGCGCTGCTCAGGATGCTGGCGCCCCCGCTGATGATCAGATCGGCCGTCGTCGGATACATCACGCTCGTCGCGGCGGAGCCGGCGTAAAGGTCGAGGTACGCCATGGTGATCGTGGGCGTTCCGCTGACTACGTTCGCGCCGTTGGTGACATAAACGGTTGAGCCGCTCACATGCGAGACGCCCAGATTATGGTTGATGCCCTCTCCCGGCGCGGAGCGGTTCGATTTGAGCGTCGCCGCGGTGCCGCTCGGCATGTAGAACTCATACGGCGTCTCATCCGCGCCATCGTTGGCCAAGTCCAACGTTCCCGGCGCGTTCGGGAAGGTCACCGTTCCGGTGCCCAAGGCCTTCGGATGCGCCGCGACCAGGGTGCCGCCGTCCTTGATCTGGGTGCCGCCGCTGTAGGTGTTCGCGTTCGAAAGTTTCCACGTCCCCGACCCCGCCTTCATGAGGGCGATGGCGCTGCCGACGCCGTTGGAGATCACGCCGCTGAACTCACCGATGCCGGCGGTCCACCCGGACAGCGTCAACGTCTTCGCGCCCGTGCCGGAAACCGTCATGCCCCCCGTCAGCAACCAGGCGTTGGTGCCGGCCAGATCCAGCGTCGCGCCGCCAGTGGTGCCGGCCAGATCGATGGCGCGGTCCGACGCGGCTTCCTCGCCGAGATAACCGAGCGTGGCGCCGGTGCCGCCGTTGCCGATCTTGATGGCGGCGGCTGAGGCTGTGGCGGGCGTGCCGAGAGAACCCGTCTCCCCGACATTCCCGAGCGCGACGGCCCGCAGCGTGCCGTTCTTGATCCACGTTCTGCCGCCGTAAAGGTTGTTGGTGCCCGTGATCGTGATCGTGCTGCCGCCCACCTTGGCGACCTCCAAGCCGGTGCCGCCGTCTGCGATCTGTCCGCTGACATAGCCCGTTCCGCTCGCGCTGCCGAAGAACCCGTGCGCGCTGTTCGTGACGGGTGCCGCGAGGAAAATGGGGCCGGCCCACTCGGCATTGTTTTCCAAACGGAGCTGGCCGCTGCTCTCGCCCATGCTGCCGCCCTGCAGCGTCACCCCGGCCTCGTGCCGCGTCGCGGCGGTGCAATTGAGTGTCGAATTCGTGCGGACGATGATCGACGCCGCCGCATTGTCGCGGCCGTTCATCACGATCTTACTCGACCCGACGCCCGACGCGTTCCCGCCGAGATTCCAGGTGCCGGTGAAGCCGGAGTAATCGCCGTTCAGATAGGTGACGTAGCCGCCGAACCAGGTGCCGGGCATCACGCTGACGTTGACGGTGCCGTTTCCCGTCATGCTGGTGGAGAGACCGGTATAGGCCCCAGGCGCGATCGAGAGGTCGATCGTCCCGTTATTCACGACCGGACCGCTTCCGAGCGCGCCCAACTGGCCGGCCACGACCTTGCCGGCACTGACGGTCAATCCGCCGCTGAAGGTGTTGCTGCCGCTCAGCGTCAGGTTGCCGGTCCCGATCTTGGTCAGCGCCCCCGAACCGCTCAGGATGCCGCTATAGGTCGAACTGCCATTGTTCTTGCCGACCGAGAGCGCCAGCGCATTGCCGGCGCCGTCGTTGAGCGGCAGATCGCCGGTGCCGGTCAGGCCGCCCAGTGTGAAGGCTTGACCTGCGACCGCGCTGTCGAAGACCGGCGCGGCGCTGCCGACCGTGAGCGTGCTGTTCTGGAGAGCGGCTTCGTGGGCCAAAACGAGAGAGCCCCCACTGACTACGGTTTCCCCCGAGAACGTGTTGGCAGCGGCGAGGGTCACCTTGCCTGAGCCGGACTGGCTCAGAGCCGAAGCCGCGGTGTTGTCCGCGATGACCGCATTGACCCTGAGTTCGCTTGCGCTGTCGTTGGCAAGCGCCAAGGTGCCGCCAGACGTCGCGCTGGACAGCGTGCCGTCACCCGCCGTATCGCCGAGCGTGACGGCTGCTTTGCCGGACGGGATGATGACGCCCGAGACCCGGAACGTCCGGCCGGCCGTGGCCACCGTCGCCGGCGTGGCGGTGTTCTGCAGAAGGGTGTTGATCGTGTTGGTGGCGGCGGCCAGCGTGATATCGCCGCTCACGCCGTCCGAATTGATGCGGACATTGCTACTCGCGTTATTGGCGATGACCGAGCTCGGGCCGCGGGCCGCGATGTCGGTATAGACCGTTTCTTCGGCCGCGCAGACGCCGCGGGTGCTGTCATATGCGGCGAGGTGCGTTCCGTTCACCGTGGCCCACGGACCGATCAGGCCGTTTGACAGTCCGCCGATCAGAATGCGGTTACGCGCGTCTGTGCCCAGCCCGACGCCGACGAAATTGACGGTGCCGGAACCGCGGGTCAAGGAGGTGATGGTCAGCGTCGAGGTCTGGTTGGAGGCCGCCTGCGAGGCGATGACCGTATTGGCGCCTGAGCTGAGGCTGACCGTACCCACAGACTCGCTGTAGTCCGCCGCACCGCCGTTATGCTGGAAGCGCAGCGTGCCGCCATTCATCGTCACAGTACCGTTGTCTTTGACGCGGTTGCTATGGTTGGAGAGGAAGGTGTTGTTCAGCACAAACGTGCCGGCCGCCCCGATGGTGATGCCGCTGGAATTCAGCACGGAGCCGTTTGCGCCGGAGAGCACAAGGGAACCCACTTTGACAGACGTCGTCCCGCTGTAGGTGTTGGAGCCGGAAAGCGTCCACAGACCGGTTCCGGCCTTCTCGAGGTGGAGGCTGCCGCTGCCGTTAGCGATGGGGCCGCTGATCTCTCCGGTCCCCTCCGTGGAGCCAAGCAGCGTGAAGGTGACACCGCCCGCCAAGACACTGGGCCCCGCCGTGAAATTCAGGTTGCCCGAACCCGCCTGCTCGACTTTGCCGGGCGAATTGAAACGGAGGATGCGGTCGGTGCTCTCGCCGGTGCCGGTGTAGATGAGCGTCGGGCCGCCAAAGGTCCAGTTGTTATAAGCGAAATATGTGCCCGCGCCGAGATTGCTGTCGGTGGAACCGCGGTTGCCGATCTTGGCGACGCTCAGCTTGCCTGCCGAGTTCATGAGGATATGTCCGGCGAAATCGTTCAGGCCGGACAGCACAATCGTGCCGCCATAGCCCGATCCGGAGTAGAACTCAAAGCCGCCCGCACCGGTGAGCCGGCAGGCAAGGGTCAACGTAGAGTTGAGGTCCTCAACGCGGTTGTCGGAATAGCTCTCGCCGCCAGCCGTGCTCAACACGATCACCCCCGAGCCTTTGATGAGGCCACCGTAGGTGCTGACGATGTTATCTCCGCCACCGTTGGTCAAAGTGGTCTGTCCCGCACCGATATCCATCACGCTGCCGGCGCCGCCGTACAGGCGCATCAGGCGGAAAACATTGGTTCCCGCAAGCGTGACCATGCCGCTGTTGTTGACGGTGAGGTCGAGGATATTGGCCCCGC
The DNA here is from genome assembly GCA_964579865.1 of uncultured Lentisphaeraceae bacterium. GTDB lineage: Bacteria > Verrucomicrobiota > Kiritimatiellia > RFP12 > UBA1067 > DAOPZC01. The sequence continues at coordinate 13,366 of CAZOIS010000020.1, forward strand.
CCTTGTCGATGTTGCCGAGCAACCGGATCTGGCCTGAGCCGTTAAGGTTGAGCGTCTTGTCGCCGGCCGTACCGCCGCTGGCGGGGCCGGCGATGTTGCCGTTCAGGGTGAGCACATTGAACGTGTGATCGTTCTGGATGGTGTAACTGGAACCGCCGCGGTCAGGACCGAGCTGGACGGCTGTGTCGACGCTCTGATGGTTGCCGTTCTTTACCGTTCCGGTCATGCGGATATTGCCGCCATTCCTCAGCACGAGCTTCTGGCTGTTGACCGGAGCGAGTCCGATGCTGTAAGTCCCGATCGAGGGGCCGTCAAAGGTGACGTACTGGATCGAGGAAAGACCGGCGATGTTGATATTCGTCCGGTTGTTCGCCGTGCCGTTGAACGTCGCGGTCTGATCGCCGCTCGGATAGGCGGCCCAATCGTTGTTCCAGTTCACGTTGTTCGTCCAGTACACGCTGGCGCCGCCGTCCCATGTTCCGTTATCGGCCTGCACCCCAATTCCGAACAATAAGACCAAAACCACCGCGACAACCGACGACCTGAGACCGATTCGCCTTTGACTCATTTTGCCCTCACGCTGTTAGCCACGCCAATCGATGAATAACATCCCAACTTATACCACTTATGAGGATCGATCTTACACTCTCTTCTGTTTTGAGGTCAACCGGCAAAGCCACAGAACTTCCAACAGAAAACGGGGGGTCGATTGACAAAGTAAATTGGCCCCCCCTGCGTGGAAAAAGTCGCGTTTAGTCTGCCCATGCGGGCGGGCGCACGGGAGGGCTGGGAGCCGGGATCTTGGTGATCGGGACGGGGAAGGTGCGGCAGGACCGGAACGGGACATCTGGCGCTACCGGCCGCAGGAGACGCTGATCCGGGGCTTCCAGCCGTCCGCGCCGTCTCAAATATTTTTTTTCCCCCGTTGACACCATTTAAGCAATTTGGTACTTTGATGCCGAATTAACGAACGAAAGGCGTTTCACCCATGCTCGGCCTGCTGAACATTTCGGAAGCGATGTCGATCGCGCTGCACACCTGCGCGAGCCTCGCCGAAGATCCGGGGCAATTCCATTCCGCCCGCCAGATCTCCGACAAGCTCGGCTTTTCGGCCCACCATTTCGCCAAGGTCGTGCAGCAGCTCGTGCGCGCCGGCCTCCTTGAGACCGAGCGCGGCCCGTCGGGCGGCGCCAAGCTGGCGCGGCCGCCCGAGAAGATCACCCTGCTGGAGATCTACGTCGCGGCAGGCGGCACCCCGCGCTACACGGGCTGTCTGCTGAAGCACGACATCTGCCAAGGCGACGGCTGCGCCTTGGGCAAGCTGATGGCGAAAGAGAACGAACGCCTCATCCTGCTTCTGAAAACGGTCACGCTGGACAGCGTGGTCCGCTCGCTGAAACGCAACCGGGCGGCAGGCCCGGCCGCCCGCACCGCTCGCAGAAGACCCGGCAAGAGAGCCCCGGCAAACTGAAACCCGCCCACAAGGAACACGGCATGAAACGCAACATCATCGCGATCGACCCCGACCTCTGCAACGGCTGCGGCCTGTGCGTCAACGCCTGCCACGAAGGCGCGCTCCGGCTCGTGGACGGCAAAGCCCGGCTGGTTTCCGACAGCTACTGCGACGGACTCGGCGCCTGCCTGCCCGAGTGCCCCACCGGCGCGATCAAGATCGTGGAGCGCGAGGCCGCCGCCTTCGACGAGGCCGCCGTGGCCGCGAAGCAGGCGACAGAAAAGCAGGCCACGCCGGCGCCCGCCGCGCCGCCCCCGCTGGCGTGCGGCTGCCCCGGCAAGATGGCCAAGACCCTCGTCCGGACGCCCGCGGCCGCCCCCGCGTCGGGCGAGCCTCAGGGCGCGCCCGCGCCGGCGCTGGCCAACTGGCCCGTGCAGATCAAGCTCGTGCCGGTCAACGCGCCGTATCTCAAGAACGCCGCGCTCTTGATCGCCGCGGACTGCACGGCCTTCGCCTACCCCGACATCCACCGGCGCTTCATGGCCAACAAGGTCACGCTGATCGGCTGCCCCAAGCTCGACGAGGGCGACTACTCCGAAAAGCTCACCGCCATCCTGCAGGCCAACGAGATCCGCAGCCTGACGGTGCTGCGCATGGAGGTGCCCTGCTGTGCCGGCATCGCCAACGCGGCGAAGCAGGCGCTGATCAACAGCGGCAAGATGATCCCGTGGCACGTGGTCACGATCTCGACCGACGGAGCGATTCTGGAAGAATAACACACTCTGATCACAAACAACCCAAACAAGGAGCAACACCATGAGCGAGATGTTCTGTTTCCAGTGCGAACAAACGGCGGGCGGCAAGGGCTGCACCCGCGGCGGCGTCTGCGGCAAGAAACCTGAGATCGCCCAGCTTCAAGACGAGATCACCGCCGGCCTCATCACGCTGGCGCGCGCGGCTGAAGGCATGCCGCCCTGCTCCAAGTGCGCGGCGCTCTTCATGGACGCCCTCTTCATGACCGTCACCAACGTCAACTTCGACGGCACCGACCTCGCTGCCATGCGCGAGCGCATCCAGCAAACCATCGACCGGTACGGCGGCGCGACGGCCTTCGCCCCGGAAAACCTCTTCCACGGCGACCCCGACATCGTCTCGCTGCGCTCCACGCTGCTCTTCGGGCTGCGCGGCATGGCCGCCTACGCCCACCACGCCCGCGTGCTCGGCAAGACCGACCCGGAGGTCTCCGGATGGTTTCAGAAAGGCATGCTGGCGCTCGGCGAAGACCACACGGTCGAAGGCTGGCTCGGCCTGATCCTGGAGTTCGGCAATGTCAACCTGAAGTGCATGGGCCTGCTCGACGCCGCGAACACGGAAGCCTACGGCCACCCGGTCCCGACCCCGGTGCCCACCACCCGGTTCAAAGGCCCCGTCATCGTGGTCACCGGCCACGACCTGCACGACCTCAAGATGCTGCTGGAGCAGACCGCCGGCAAAGGCGTCAACGTCTACACCCACGGCGAGATGCTGCCGGCCCACGCCTATCCCGAGCTCAAGAAGTACCCGCAGCTCAAGGGCAACTTCGGCACGGCCTGGCAGAACCAGCAGAAAGAGTTCGACGGCCTGCCGGGCGTCGTGCTCTACACCACGAACTGCATCATGCCGCCCAAGCCCACCTATGCGGGCAACCTCTACACCACGGCCGAAGTCGGCTGGCCCGGCGTCACGCACATCGCGGCGGACGAGAACGGCCACAAGGACTTCTCGGCCCTGATCGCCCACGCGATCAAGCTCGGCGGCTGGGCCGAGGAGAAGGCCGGCGAACCGCTCCTGACCGGCTTCGCCCGCAACGCGGTGCTGTCCGTGGCCGACAAGGTGGTCGCGGCGGTCAAGTCCGGCGCGGTGAAGCACATCTTCCTCGTGGGCGGCTGCGACGGCGCCAAGCTGGGCCGCGACTACTACACCGAGTTCGTGGAGAAGGCCCCGAAAGACACGCTCATCCTGACGCTGGCCTGCGGCAAGTACCGCTTCAACCACCTTCAGGCCAAGCTGGGCGACATCGGCGGCATCCCGCGCCTGCTCGACATGGGCCAGTGCAACGACGCCTACTCCGCGATCCAAGTCGCGGTCGCATTGACCAAGGTGTTCGGCTGCGGCGTGAACGACCTGCCGCTCTCGCTGATCCTCTCGTGGTATGAGCAGAAAGCGGTCTGCATCCTGCTCACGCTGCTCGCGCTCGGCATCAAGAACATCCGCATCGGGCCCAGCCTGCCGGCCTTCGTCTCGCCGACCGTGCTGAACGTGCTCGTCGAGAAGTTCGGCCTCACGCCGATCACGACGGCGGAGGAAGACCTCAAAGCGATCCTCGGCTAGGGTAACCCGGCGAAGGCCGGACACGTGATTCGCACACGAAGGCGCGACGGGCACGAAGGCGGAGGTTACGACCGTAACCGAAGCCGCGGTGCCCGTCGCGTTTTTGCGTGAGACCGAATCGGGGTGCGGGCGGCATCGCATGCCCCGACGTTGCTTTGCGGAAGATCATGGGCTAGACTTGGAAACGTGTGCGCCGCTCCTCCAGCCCCGCACGTTTAGACAGAAAGGCCCACCATGCATCGTCCGCTACCGCTCCCGCTCCTATGTCTGACCGCGTTTACCGCCCTTGCCGTCTCGCCGAACCTGCTGGAGAACGGGGGCATCGATTTCTACGGCGCGCGCGACGCGAAAGCGGAGGGCTGGCAGCCTTCGCACGCCTCGCACATGGCCGCCACGGCCGACATGTCCGTCTACCGATCGCCCGGAGCGGCGCTGAAACTCGCGGTCGCGGACAGCGCGCCGGTCGACTGGTACACCGTCTCACGCGCCGTGCAGCCGCTCAAGCCCCGCGCCGCCTACACGCTCAGCGCATGGATCCGCACGGACCGCGTGCGCGGCGGCGCGGGCGCCTACATTTCGCTGAACTTTTTCGACGCCCGCGGCAAGCGGCTGGCCTACGCCGACTCGTCCGCGAAAGCCACAGGCAGCGGCGACTGGCGGCGGATCACCTCGACGGGGACCGTCCCCGACGGCGCATCGACGATGAAGGCCCTGCTCACCCTCCACGGCCACGGCACGGCGTGGTTCGACGACGTGCAGGCCGAGTGCGCGGGCGCGGCCAGCGCGTTTCAGCTCTCCGCGGCCGACGCGCGGCGGCGCGGGCGCGAAGCGGACGAGGCCCGCAACGCGGCGGCCTGGCTCGCGGCGCTGCCGCCCCGTCCAGCAGGCCGCGGCCGCATCGCCGTGCTCGCGATGGATGCCCCGCCATCACCCACCGCGTGCCCCTCCGACCCCGCGACGCTCGCCGGCGCCTTCGCCGCCGCCGGGCATGCCGCCTTCCCCGTGACACCCGCGCAGCTCGCCAACCCGCACTTCTTCGACCCCGCCGAGATCGACCTGCTGGTGCTCCCGTGCGGCGACGCGTTTCCCGCCGACGCCCACCGCGCCTTGACCCGCTACCTCCAACAGGGCGGCGCATTCCTCTCGGCCGGCGGCTACGCGTTCGACCGCCCGCTCGTCCGCGCCGACGGCGTCTGGCTCAATCCGGACGACCTGCCGATCCCCGATGCGCCGCTGACCCGGCTGATGCCGCCGGACCTCACGTCGTGGCGCCCGAGCTCCAACCGTCCGGGCGGACCGGCGCTACGCGTCGCCGCCGGGCCGCACGGCTTGCCCGGCGTGGAACTCGCCACGCCCGGGCTCACCGGCTGGGACACGGCGGGCCTCTCCGGCTTCGGCACGAACCTGCCCGCCGGCTGGGCCGTCACGCGCTTCTGGGCCAAGGGCGACGCACAGACGCCGAAGATGTGGGTCGAGTGGTCCGAAACCGACGGCTCGCGCTGGCATAAGGCCGTCGAACTGAGCACCGAGTGGCGCGAAGTCCGCCTCACGCCCGCCCAGTTCTCCTATTGGCCCGACAACCCCAGCGTCGGCCGCGGCGGCGCGCAGGACAGCTTCCGGCCCGCCACGGCTTCGCACATCAGCTTCGGCGTCGCCGTGGACATCGCGGAGCGCAACCAGCCGCACACCGTCGCACTGGCCGGCCTGGGCGCGCAGGCCGACCCGCTCGCCGACGTGCGTCGGCCGACGCCGCGCATCAACACGCGCTGGGCCCGCATCCGCGACGCGCTGTGGCCCGAGCCGGAACAGATCGGCGTCTTCGACGGCGCCTTCCCGCTACGCGCTGTCGCCGCGACCGCGCCAGACAGCGCGCAGGCCATTCTTGACGCCTTTGAATCAAAGGCGCCCCTCGCGGGCTACTCCGCCACCGCCATGCTGGGGCTGAACGGACACGGCTTCGGGCCCAACCGCGCCCGCTGGGTGCCGCTGCTCGCGTGCGCCGATGCGGACGGCCGTCCGCGCGGCCACGCCGGCGCTGTCGTCCACCACTTCGCAGACTGCTTCGCCGGTTCGTCGTGGGCCTGCTTCGGCGTGACCAACCGAGACCTCTTCGCCGCCGGCTCGCCCGCCCTGAAACAGGTTCTGCTCCCGGCTGCCGAAGCCCTGTTGCACCGCCTCTATGTGCACGAGTCCGAAGCCGCCTACGCCTGTTACCGCACCGGCGAAACCGTGACGCTGCGCACGCGCGTCAGCGATTTCGGCCGCGAGCCCCGTACCGCGGAAGTCCGTTTCGTGATCACGCCCGACGGCGCGTCCCGGCCCTGCGCGACGCTCGCGCGCCCGGCCGCGGTGAAGCGCGGCGAAACGCTCGCCGTCGAAGCGGCGTGGCCGTTGCCCGCAACCCCATCCGACTTCTATCGCGTCGACGTGGAGCTGTGGGAAAACGGCCGGCGGGTGGACGTCGAGGAGGCCGCCTTTGCGGTCTGGAGTTCGGCCGTCATCGCGCGCGGCCCGAAATTTTCCAAGGACGGCTCGCGCTTCCTGCTCGACGGCCGCCCGCAGTTCCTGATGGGCTGCCAAACCTACTGGGGCCAGAACGGCTCGGTCACCGCGCGCTCGCCGCTGGCCTTCGACCGCGACTACCGCGCCATGCGCAACCACGGCCTGCGCTGGATCCGCTGCTTCGTGCCCTTCAAAACCGAAGAGGACAAGCGCATCAGCGACGCGATGGTCCAGCTCGCGCAGAAATACGGCTTCGTCTTCTACCACACTCCGAACCTGAGCAACACCGCGGATCCCGCGACGCTCGCCCGGCAGCAGCAGACCGCAAAGGAAATCGCGGAGCGCTACCGCGACGTGCCGGGCTTCGCGGTCGACATCTGCAACGAGCCCTCGTTCCGCTCGGACGACCCCGCGTTGGCGAAATCGTCCGGACAGCCCGCCAAGCCCGAAGGCGATTGGGACGATCCCGTGACCACCGCGTTCTGGTGGCACATGACGCGGACGCAGCGCACGTGGGCCGCGACCAACGCCGCCGCCGTTCACGCGGGCGATCCTGACACCTTGGCCTCGGTCGGCTGGAGCCAGGGCTGGGGCCACGCGGGTAAGACGGCGGTCATGAAGGACCCCGCGATCGCCTCGCTCGACCTCGACTTCACCGACCGCCACTACTACGGAAAACCGGGGCCGTTCGCCGCCGAGCTCAAGGACGTGGATCTGCGCGGACTCGGCAAGCCTTTCATCCTCGGCGAATTCGGCGCCAAGAACCATCCGACCTTCAAGGCTGCCGATCCGTGGGGCATGGGCGACGACGACACGTCGTATGACGAGCGTTTCTCCTATCTGGCGCATCACGCCTTCGGCCTCGGTGTCGCCTGCATGTCCAGCTGGCATTGGCGTGATCCCATGGAAGGCGTTTTTCCCTGCGGCCTCGTGCATCAAACCGGCGTGCCGCGCCCCACGGCTCAGCTCTACCGCGCGATGGCGCTGACCTTCGGCGCGCTGAAGCCCGCGTCCGTGACGCCCGAGGTTTATGTCGTCATCCCCGACTCCGGGCGTCAGAGCGGGCAGCGCGAGGCGGTGATCCGCGCCTTCCATAAAGCTTCCGACCTTCTGATCGCCTGCCGCGCGAATTTCGGCCTCTTGCCCGACGGCGCGCTCGGCCGCCTGCCGCGCGAGGCTAAGGCGCTGATCTATCCCGTGCCGCTCGATCCGGACGACGCCGTGATTCGTCAGCTCACCCGTTTCGTTGAAGCGGGCGGCAGCCTCTATGTCTCAGGCGACCTCTCGTATGACGCGCAGCGCAAGCCCACAAAGCGCGACCGCCTGCCGCGCCTCTGCGGCGTCGAGGCCGTCGGCGAGCCCCGCGCGAAGCCCCTCGAATGGCCGCCCGCTTTGGACGCGACTTCTTCCGCTCGTCCGTTCCTGACCGTCAAGACGGCCGGCGCCGAGGTGCTCGCCGCAGCGGCGGGCACGCCGGTCTTGACGCGCAACCGCCTCGGCAAGGGACAGGCCTGGTTCAACGCCGATCCCGTCGAGCTGGACGTCTCGCCCACAAACGGCGCGTCCACGTATCTGGCCTTCCTCGCGTCCGCCGGCATCGGCGGCCTGCCCAACGCGCCGGATGCGCCCAGCCTGCACGTGTTCCACGTGCCCGGCGAGGACGCGGACGCGTGGGTCGTATCGCAGGCAAACGGAACGCCTTGGCACGGAGAGCTGGGCGGATTCGATGTCGCGCTGCCTCACGGTGGCGAAGGCGTGCTGATCGTCGGGCGAGACGGCGGGCTGCGCGCCGCAGGCTGCGAGGGGAGCGTCCGGAAAAACGGACGCGAACTCCTGAGCGGGACGGCCCGCGTGTTCGCGGTCGCACAGGACGGCGGATCGCTCGCGGACGCGAAGCGCCTCCTCGTGCTGCCCATCGGTGCGGGCGACGTGCGGATCGCCCGGTCCGTTGCAACGAAGATGGCCGCCGAGGCGGGCGAGGTTCAGAACGGCGTCTGGCGCCGCTTCGCGCCGGTGCCGACCAGCCGTTCCGGCGAGATACTGGTCATCGCGGTCCCGGCCGCCCACGGGCGCGACATGATCCGCGTGACGCGCCACAGCTTCTGGCCCATTCTCTTTCGGAACGAGTAGGCTGCACAACAAGAAAGTCCGGACATGATTCCATGATTGGCATGATTGCTTGCCCTTGAAATCGACCCTGTAAATCATGTGCTCCTGTCCCAGAAACAGAAGTATGCGGCTGTACAGCCCTGCAGGCCAATGGTGGACAAGCGGCGCTAGTTAAGCGTAAACTCATGCCAGTTGGAAAGGGCAACACCGGGGGACGGCTGAAATGAAACGTATGGTGATGGCGGGGGCTTTTTTGACGGCAGGCTGGGCCGCGGACGCAGACGAGCTGCTGAATCCTTATGCCGACGTCGTCTGGGATCGAGTCGAATACGTGCACTCGTTCTCGCACCAGCACGGCCAAAACCCTCAAGTCTTTTGGGACATGGGTTACCGGCATCTGCCGCTCTCGAACTACTATCCCTCCAAACCGGTCTATCCCCTGCCTGAGGCGTTTCTTCAGAAACATCCCGAGGCGGCCGGCGCGCCCAACTCCGAGCAGCACGGCACGACCGATTCCGGCGTCCACTTCAACGCGCTGGGCAGCGTTTACACCACCGGCTACGGTCTGACGCCGCGCCTCAAGGCTGACGCCGCCCCCATCGAACAGGTGTTCAGCGGCCTGCACGTCTTCGACCCCACAAACGCCCCCTGGCTCGGCGTTTATCGCCTCGATCTGGAGTTCGCCCCGAAGGCCGGAGCGGACGCGAAAACCTCCGTCGAGCTGTCGGTCGACGGCGCGCTCCAGGTGAGCCGTCCGGCCTTTGCCTCCGTCGGTGACGGAGCCGTGCGGGAAAGGACCCTCACCCCTCAGTCGCCGAAGTCGCTCCTGCTGAAGACGCAGGCGGACAGCATCCGCGTGAAGGTGGGCTTCGATCCCGCCGCCGTGCGGATCACCAAATTCCGGCTGATGCAGGGCACCAACCGCCCGTGGCGCGACGCCTTCCGCGCGGCGCTCGACGGGATGCTCTATCCCGACGCCGGCGGACTCACCATCAACCATCCGGGTAACAACCTGGGCGAGCTGCTCGCCCAGCTCGACTTCGACGAGCGGGTTCTGGGTGTAGAGGTCTGGAACCACGACGGGCTCTTCGGCTGCTCGCCGAGGCAGCCGGCGGCGATGACGTATTACGCCCAGTGGGACAACGTGCTGCGGACGGGCCGGCGCTGCTTCGGCTTCTTCGTGAAAGACCACTACCTCTACGGCCGCGGCCGCAACGTGCTTCTTATCCCCGACTTCACCAATCTGTCGCCCAAGGAGCGCGAGCGCGAGGCGCTGCGCGCGTACCGCGAAGGCCGCTTCTTCGGGCTAATCGGCGCGACGGCGACGGACGCGGCCGGCAAGGTCGTCGCGCCCTACGACCGCAGCGACTTCCGCTTCGGCCGCATCGCGGTGCGGCGGGACGCCGCAGGCGCGCCCGCCGGCCTGGAGGTGGCCGTGACCGGCGCCGACCGGGAGAAGCGGCCCAACACGCAGATCCGGTTCGTGACCGACCAAGGCGTCGCCTTCACCGAAAACGGCGGGCACGCCTATTTCGCGTTCCCGCGCGCCAAGGGCGGCGGCGTCCTCTGCCGCTACGTGCGGGTCGAAGCCTTCGCCTATCCCGACACCCACGCGGGCGGAAAGCCCCTGACAGCCGAGGCGCTCGCGGCCATGAACGTGCTCCAGATCGCCCGGCTGCACGACCGGCTCGGCGACCTCTCGCGCACGCTCATCGATCCCGAGGGCCAAGAGCCCGTGGGCATCGTCGACATGCTCTTTTCGCAGGCGATCCGGGTCCGGCAAGCGGGACCTTGAACATGAAGGAGTGAACATGACTCGTTTTTCTGTCTCTCTGCTGATGCTCGGCCTACTGACGGTGTCGCAACCGGCCCGGGCCGAACCGCTGTCGTGGCGCTTCACACCGGACGGCTGGAAACCGGAGGAGTGGGTTCTGGTCAAGAGCCCGCGCTTCGACCACTTCGGCAAATGGGTGCAACAGGAAGACGGCATCCGGAACGAGGTTCCCGCCGGCGTCGCGCCCGACGATTTACAAGGCAAGCGCGCCGGTGAAACCTATACGAGCATGGTCTACGCGAAGCCCTTCACGGGCGACCTGCGCGTGACGGCTGAGCTGGCGTTCGCCCACCGCATGGCGCCGCTCGTGGTGCTGGCACCCGCGCTCGGCAAGGACGCCGCCGGCCGCCCCGAATACCGCGAGCACTTCGAGATCTGCGTCTACGACGAAGGCGTCAACGTCTGGCACCACACCTTTGTCGACGGGAAACCCGCTTGGAAAAAAGCCGCCTTCACCCGGTTCCCGCTCAAACCGAACACGCGCTATACGCTCGAGGTTGAAATCAAGGGACAGCAGATGACGGTCGCGATCGACGGCCACGCGTTCGGTTACACCGAAGCGGCGTTGCCGAAAACCGTCTACGTGGGCATCACGGGCTGCGAGGGCGTGAACACCTTCTACGGCATGACGGTCGCTCAATAAAGTTTTGCGGACTTACGCTTTTAACCTTGGGAGCTCAGACATGTCAGCGACAACCCGGCGTTCCTTTTTGATGAGATCGGCCTGCGGCGTGTCCGGTGCCGCCGTGCTTTCCCGGACGGCCTGCGGCGCGCCTGCGCCGGCCAATCCGGCGGTGGACACGGACGGCGTTTACCGGTTCACCCGCGCGATTCCCTCGGAGGGCGGCTACGATCTCGTCGTGGCGGGAGGCGGGCCGGCGGGAACGGCGGCGGCGGTTTGCGCGGCGCGTCTCGGCATAAAGGTGCTGCTGGTGGAGGCGACCGGTTGCCTCGGCGGCATGGGCACGTCGGGCCTGGTCACCGCATTCGATCCGATGGCCGACGGCTCGCGCATGCTGGTCGGAGGCCTCATGCGCGAGATCGTCACCTCCATGTACACGCGCGGATTTCTCGGGCCGCAAGTGACGGAAGATTATTACAGCAAACGCTATCTCTGCTGGACGCCGTTCCGCGTCGAGGGCTACAAGCTGATGCTCGACGAGCTGGCGACGGCCGCCAACGTTGAGGTCCGCTTCCACACGCGCGTCGTGGAGGCGGACGCGAATGAGGCCAGCCGCACGCTCAACGGCGTCGTTCTCCAGAATGTCGAAGGTCTGCGCTATGTCCGCGCGAAAACATTTGTGGACGTCACGGGCGACGCGGTCCTGTCGACGCTCTGCGGCGTGCCGTGCCGCGAGGCCGGGCGCGACACCCCCAACATCATGCCGCCTACGCTCTGCGCGCAGCTCGGCGGCATCGACTGGACGCGGGCCAAGAAAGCCAACCAGCAGGCGCTGATCGAGAAGGCGATCCAAGACGGTCATTTCAGCGCGAAAGACCGCCACGTGCCGGGGCTGATCCAGGTCGGCGAAACAACCGGCATGCTGAACGCGGGACACATCTTCCGCATGAACGCGGTCCGCTGCCGCAGCCTCAGCGAGGGCATGATGCGCGGCCGTCGGCTGGTGCAAGAGTATCTTTCTTTCTACCGCAAATACGTGCCGGGCTGCGAGAACGCGGAGCTGGTCACCACCGGCAGCCTCATGGGCGTGCGCGAATCGCGTCGCATCGTCGGCGAATACGAGCTGAACTACGGCGATTACATCGCGCAGCGGCAGTTCCCCGACCAGATCGGCGTGTACAACGCGCCGGTGGACATCCACGTCTACGACGACACCGAGGCGGAGTATCAGCGTTACCATCAGGAGTACACAAAGGTCGGCCGGCTGAAAGCGGGCGAATGCTTCGGCATTCCTTACGGCATTCTTGTGCCGAAGGGCTGGCGCAACTTATGGGTTGCGGGCCGCAGCAACTCCAGCGACGTGCGCGTGCACGGATCGATCCGCGTGCAGCCCGCCGCATCGATGATGGGGCAGGCGGCCGGTACGGCGGCGGCGCAGTCGCTCGCCACGGGCCAGCCCGCGTGCGACCTCGATACCGCCGCGCTGGTCGCGGCCCTCCGCCGCGCGGGCGCCTACCTGCCGCAGGCGAATCTCAGCCGTGAGATGACGCGGGCCAATGCGTAGGCGGGGTCATTTGACGGCCGGCAGCGGCGAGGACGGCGGAACATAGGCGCGGACACCGCTGACGAACATGAGGTGCTCCTTGCGTTTGTCGTGGCTTTGCGCGCTGAGGATCAGATAGAAGTGTTGCTTGGACGCGATGTCGGGCACATAAGGCGAAGCCGCGCTCATCTGGCACACGCCGTCCAGCCACCACGCCGCGGTTTTCGTCAGCGGGTCGTAGCTCGCGCCGAAGGTGTGCCGCCTGCTGCGGTCGATCGGCTCCTTGCGGACGTTGTTCGGGTTCTGCACATGTTTGTACTTCGGCCAGATGCCCTCGGAGCTGTGCACCGTGCCGGTCAGGCCGGGGCCGAAACCGCCTTCGTCCACGTCGAGCTCCATGAAACGCTCAAAGCCCTTCGGGTCGCCGGCGTAGCAGTCCTCAAGACGTCCGTTGTGCTCCCACGGCATCAGCCACACCGCCGGCCAGTGGTCGGGATCGTCGTCCGACAGCCGCACGTCGAACTCGACGTAAAAGCCTTTGTCCCCCGGCAGGGCGGGGAGACGCCCCGGCCCCGAGAAGTCGCGCGGCGCGCTTACGAGGTCGCCGCCGAGCTTCAGCGCCAGTTCGCCGTTGATCATCTGATAATGGTCAAGGCTTGGCGGCTTGGCGTTGTACCATTGTCCGCTGAACCACTTGTAGTCGCCGCTCTTGCCTGGCGCGATGTCGGCCACGCAGGGGCGCTCGTCGACGACGCATTTCGTGTACCCGAGCACCGCCGCCCCCGGCGGGACTGCACGCGAGGCTCTGCCAAACGTTCCGCACGCGGTCATCAGGCTTGCCGTAACTAAAGCGAGGGCGGGCTGCAGATACCGAAATGACGCGATTCGTTTCATCGTTTTCCCTTTCTAATTCAGCCGGACGATGAGCGGCGAGTCCGCGACCAGCAGGCCGTTGATTTTCGCACCGTCGCGGGTCGGCGTGATGACGAGTGTCTGTTTCACGCCGTTCACCGGATCGAAGGCGGCGGCCGAGCCGCAGTGCCCCGGCACGCGCAGATCGACCGGCACGGGCGCGCGCCGGTCTTGCGCGTGGTCGCCCAGCCAGAGCGCGAGCGCGCGGCCGTCCGGCGTGGTGAACGTGAAACATTCCAGCTGCGGCGGCATAGGGCTGACCGCGTAGTCGAACGTGGACGGCTCGAAGCCCTCCAGCAACGTGGCGAGGTTGCGCGTGACGTAGTAGGCCGCCTGCGGCTGGAGCGGCGGGATGGGGTCCGCGTCGAACGACCGCCGCAGCAGGCTCAGGTCGAGCACGCCGAACTGCGGGAAATACATCTCGCAGAAAAATGATTCGAGGCCCAGGCCGGCGTGGCGCGTGAAGACCTGCGCGACGGTCTTGGCCTTTTCCATCTCCGACATCCAGTATTTGCCGCTCCACGCTTTGGCGGCGGCCTCTTCGGACATCGCCGGATAGAGCGCGCTGTAGTTCCATTCGGTGACCATGCAGTGGCCGTTGAAGCCGATCTCGCGCAGCCAGCCCTGTAGCGCGCGCACGTCGGCCGTGTAGCTTTTCAGCCGGTCGGGATCGGTCTGGTAGAACGGATGCCAGCCGATCTCGTCCACATCGGCGGCGAGCGCGCGGGTGGCTTGCAGGTAGTTGAAGGAGCCCAGCTTGCGCTCCCGTTCGGCGGGGCTCCACGTGCTGATGCCGTGCGGGAATCCCGCCCACGACCCCATCATGACTTTGGCGTCGGGCGCGAGCCGGCGGATCGCCGGAATGGCCGCGCGGGCGACGGCGAGGTAGTGGTCCACGTTGGGCTGCGCGCCCCAGTAGCAGGGGATGTTCCACTCGTTCCAGACCTCGAAGTGGTGGACCCGGCCGCGGAAATGGGTGACCATGAATTCGACGTAGCGCGTCCATGCGGCCAGCGCTTCCGGCGTGGTCGGCGGCGCCGGCATGTCGTAGTTCCACTCCCAGAGCTGCGGGACGGCGCGCGTTCCCGGTCCGCTGTAGAGCCGGTTGCCGAAGTTGAGCGCCATCACGATGTTCACGCCGTTGGTGGCCAGTTCGGTGACGGCCGCATCGGTCGCGGGATCGATTTCCAGAACGCCTTTTTTCTTTTCCACCCAGTGCCAGTTGATCGGATCGTCGTGGTAGCCCACGCGCGCCCACTTGAAGCCCGCGTCATAGTGGAGCGGCCAATACCAGCGGTGCGCCGCGAGCTCCTGTCCCGGGCTGTGGTAGGTGGAGTTGACGGTGATGCCCGTGCCGCGCGACACGAGGGCGACGTTGGCGCCTTTCTCGTCGTAGGCCTCCAGCTCGGCCATGGAAAACGCGTACAGGATGTTCTCGACTAGCGGCAGCGCGCCGGCGGTGATCCAGAGCTGCTTGGCCGACGTGGCGGCAAAGGTGAACACGCACGCGGCGCGGTTGGTCGCGTCGCCGGTGGGGCCGTCGAACAGCGTGGCCCACGTCCGGCCGTCGCGGCTTCCTTTGATGGTGACGCTGGCGGGCAGGCCGCGGCCGACCTCCGCCGCGCCCGGGATCGGCCCCCAGCCCAGCGTGCTGCGCGGCAGATCGGAGAGCGGCCGCTTACGGAGCACTACGCGCGTCACCGTCTGCTCCACCGGAAAATCGAGCCGGATCCAGACCGGCTGGGCATCCGGCCGGGTCTGACTGCGGCTCATCCAGCAGGTCAGGGGATCGCCGTCGATCAGATTGACCGCTTCGAGCGGGAGGTAATCGTTGGCGGTCGAGCGCGGCATGCGCGTGGTGGTCACGCCGAGATAGTTATTCGCGATTTCACCGCTGTTCTTGGGATGGACCTTCACGCGCGGGGCGGCGTTGCCGATCTGGAGGGGCGCGTCGTCGAGCAGCGTCGGCGCCTCGTCCAGCACCCAGCAGAAGCCGAACCGCCGCACGGCGGCATCGCCGCATTTCGTTTGGATCTGGGGAGCCTCGCTGACGCAGGGCGTCTGTCCGGACAAAACAGCGGCCACCAGAAACATGCCGCCGGCCATGTGAAGTTTCGTGTCCATCAGGTTGTCCTTTTGCTGTTCGAACCGTCTATGGCCGGTCGGCGGCGACCGGGAACATCGAGATGCGGAATTTCGTGCATCCGTAGGGAATCAGTTTGATCCGTTCGGCGGGCTTCCGTTCGGGAACCGCCGCCTCCGGCAACCTCGGATCCTGCGGCGCGGGATCCCAATCGATGGGCACGGCACGGGCAGTAAGGGTCAGCGGCGCATCCAGCGGCCAGTCCCATCTGGTTGGCATGGTCTTGCGATCCACCGTCAGGTCGGGGTTCTTGACAGCCAACGCGTATTTCCAGCGGGCGGCCGGATCCGGCGTGTTCGCGTCCCGGGTGTCGGGAATTGCCAAGGCGAAGAGCAGTGGCCCGCAGGAAACGGTGGCGTACGGCCGGCCGGGGGCGGAGTTCACTTCCGGCAACATGACTTTTAACGCATGATGCGCCGGAGTCGCTGCAGTTCCTCTCGCCTGGTCGATGCCCGTTTCCACGACCGGCGCCATCGGAAAGCGCAGACTGACTGTGTCGCCCGGCCTCCACGTCCGGCTGACGCGGACGAAGCCGCGGTTGTCCTTTGCGGCAGGGACTGCCTTGCCGTTCACTTTGAGCTCCGGTGCGGAGCACCAGCCGGGGATGCGGAACGAAAGCGGGAACGTGGTTTTCTTCGCTGGCTTAACCGTGAACACGAGGTCTTCGCTGAAGGGGTAGGCGGTCTGGCAGGCGATCTCAACCGGCACGCGCTCCGCAACGAGTGCGTTGACCCTGCTGGGGCCGTAACAGGTCGCGGCGAGGCCGTTGTCGTAGGTGGCCATCCACATGTGCGTCACATACCAGGGAACGATGCGGTTCAAGGCGGCCGTGCAGCAGAGCGGGGAGTGGACCGGCCGGTAGTTGCCGCCCGCCTGCCGCGGGCCGTGGTCGAAGACCGGCGAGTCGCTGACTATCCGGTTGGGGCTCTGGAAGTACACGTGCGTCTTGAAATCGCGGGAGACCGTCGCGGGCGCGGCATTGAAAAAGGCCCGTTCCATCCGGTCGCCCATGGCGCCGTCCCCCGTGACGGCGAAAAGCGCGGCCTTGCTCCAGAGATAAGCCGCGACATCGCACGTCTCCGTGCCGCGGAACGCGCCGGTCGGCCCGTACCATTCATCGGCGACGGGCACGCCGGTGGGCTGCATCGCGATGCGCTCACAGAAGGCGTGCCACGCAAGCGTCGCATCCAGAAATTCGCGCTTGCCCGTCCAGAGATAGCCCAGCGCCCACGGCGTCGTGCTCTCGAGGAAATGTACGACGTGGTCGTTGTCCTCTGCGCCCGGCTGGATGCTCGGCGGCTGACGGTAGCGGTTCCAAGAATTTCCGCCGGGCGCCAGCCCGCCCCCGTCCGGCGCGAACAGGGCATCCAGCTTGGCGGCGATGGCTTTGTTCCCTGTCCACGTGTAGGTGTCATAGGCGGGCCAGGGGTTCGACATGGCCCAACTCATCCGCAGCCAGTCGCCATCGCCCGCGTAAGCCTTCTCGAGCGCGAGCAGCGCGGCCGGGTCCCCCGAGGCGGCGTAATACCCCGCCAGCGAGCGGCCGAGCAGGCCGCTGGCCCAGAGCGGCCAGCCGCCCGAGACCTGTGCGCCTTTCACGTCTTCGGGACTTCCCTTGTCGAGCCACCAGAGAAAGAGGATTGAGGAGCCGTTCATGCTGCCAGAGACCGCCTCGATCCGCCGCTGTGCCTGCTTGATCAACGCGTCGTCTCGTAGCGCGTAGCCGAGTCGGACAAGCCCGTCGAACCAGTAGCCGCCGCCCTCGTAGGGCCAGCCGCCCTTCGGCCAGTTGAGCTTGTCGCCCCGCATGGTGTAGTTGGTGGCCCACGCCTGACGGAAGGCCTCATGGTACTCGTCCATGTGGCCCGTGAACCCGTCCTTGGCCGCGAGGCACCAATCGCGCAGCCAGCCCTGAGGCTCGATACCGCCGGGCGGCAGCGCGATCAAGGCGGGCCGCGTCTGCTGCTCAAACGGACGGCCATAGTTCACCTGAGTCGAATCGCCCGCCGCGGTCAAGACCGCAAGCCCCAGCGGGACGGTTGCTGCGGACGCCAGAATTCGCGACGTCATGCGGGTGCTGGACATGTCGACACCTCCTCTTGGTTCTCTTCCCCCGTTCTCATGTTTTCTTAGAGCGTACACCGCGGACAACGCCCGGCCGCTTTCGCAGTCAAAGCGCGCGCGCTCACAGTTTCCGGTAAAAGACCAGCTGGAACGACCGCGGCGCCTGTTTGACGGCCCAGCTCTCAAGCTCGGAACCTTGGGCTGTTCTTTTCGCGCCGTCGAAACTTTCGACCTGGTATGAGGCGCCGCGCTCGATTCCGCCGAGTTTGAACGCGCGCGACTCCTCTTTCGCCGCGCCACGCCTGAAGGCGATCGCGAAGCCCGCCTTCAGGTCTGGCCGCGCGCACTGCCACGCGCACCAGACGTCGTCTCCGGCACCGGTTTCGTCCGTCAGCGGATAGAAGTCGCCCATATAGAAGGGCCGCATGCGGACCGCCACGTCGAAGACCTTTTTGAACCAGGCCGTCTCGGCGTCGGTGAACGTGCGCTTGAGGATCCCACCTTCGAAGTCGGAGGGCGTGATGACGGTCCCCGACGAGATGATGCTGAAGGCCGCGTAATCGTCGCCGACCGGCACGCAGTTGAACTCGCAGCCCTGGAAAGGCAGATACGGCATGAGGTTGAGCGTCGCGTTCTGCCCCAGGATAAAGGCCGAGTCGTTGGGCTTGCGTCCGATATAGTAATCGCTGCGGCAATAGACGTGGGCACGGGAAATCATTTCGAGGTCGATGCGCCGTCCGCCCGACGCGCAGTTCTCCTGCAGGATGTTTGGGAACCGCGCGCGCATGTCGTCGAGAAATCGGTACATCCCGGCGATGTGCTTGGCCTCCGAGATGCCGACGCGGTCCGCCGTATCCAGGCCGCGCCAGACGGGGCCTGGCTCCATGTTGAAATCCTGGCGGTAGACATCGATCCTGTGCTTCTCGATCATTCCGCAGACCGTATCCTGTATCCATTTGAGCGCCGCGGGGTTGCCGTAATCGACGAGCTGCCCATGCCGGTACTCCGGATGCGTCTGCAAGATCGGCGCGGTGTCGGTCATGCGCTCCGGCTCAAACCAGAGCAGGAATTTCATGCCCGCCTTGTGGACCGCGTCGGCGATCGGCAGAAGGTCGCCAGTCGGGTGCGTGGCCGTGTTGACCCGCCAGTCGCCGACGTACTTCCACCAGTTCGGGCCGCAGTTGGAATACAGCTCGTCCGCGTGCGGCGCGCCGTACCACCCCGCATCGATCCAGTACGTGTCGAAAGGCATCTTGTTGTCGACGCAATACTGAAGCACGTCGGCCATCATCTTCGGCGTCTTGTTCCCGCCTCCCGACGCGACCGCCAGAATCGGCGGGATGATCTGCCCCTTGGAATCGCGCGGGACTTTGTTCTCGAGCATGAAGCGGTGAACGAGCGTCTTGAACTCCCGCCGCGTCTGGTTTTTGCGGGCGAAGACGAGAACGGAGGGCTGACGGATGGTCTCCCCCGGCAGGAGCCGGAAGCGGGTCCGCTCCATACCGATTTCGACTTCGACGGTCTTGCCCGTGTTCGCAAAGCGCGCCTTCCACGAGCCCGTCCAGCCGATTGCGAACAGGTAGCCGTTCCGGTCGTCGAGGTCCAATTCCAGAAACGGAATATAGTCGTTCGAGGACCGTCCGCAGGTTGTCGTCAGGACCCGCTCTTTCCCGGCTTCGATCTCATAAGATTCCGGAATGAAATCCGTCGCTTTGCAGGTCGACCCGCGCAGGACATTCAGAACCACGGCTTTGCCCGCTTCCGGCGTGTCGGCGGAGAACGCCAGCGAGCGGAAGTTGGAGACGATCCCCGTCTGTTTCTTATCGGACAGGTTCGTCAACCGGACGGCATATTCCTCAGCGGGGACCGACCTGTAGCGCTTGCCGTCCAATCGGACTTGCAGCGTCCCGTCCGCGGCCGTCAGTGTGCGCGCCCCGGCGGTATAGTGCGCATGCCGCGTCTGAGAACCGTGTTCTGCCATTGTAAAACACGCGCCTCCGGTCTGCGCCGGCATCCCGTCATAATCGAACGCTAGGCTGCAGGCCTTCAGACGATTGGCCTGCACGTGGACGCAGGCTTGAAAAACCAATGCCGCCAGAAACGGGAACACCAGCATGAATCGCTTCATGCGGCTCCGGAAAAAACGCGTCGCGCCTGTTGTTCCGCCAGTGAATCCGTTCATTTTTTACCCCCTTCAATATCCATCTTGGCCTGTTGTTTCTCAAAGTCCGGCGGCAAGGCCGCAAGAGGCTGGGCTGCTTCAGCGGCGGCGTAGCGGAGCATGTTGCGGAGCAGCCGTTCGGCCACGGGATCCTGCCCCAACTGCTCGACGATCCAGAGCGTGTTCAGCACGATCCGGCCCGCGCCCACGCGATAGACCGCCACGAGCACACCCGCGTCGTAGCCGAACGAGGCATCGATGCTCGCCGCGGCTAGCTCGGCGGGCGCATCGAGATCCGCCCACCGGGTGTCCGAGATCACATGCCGATAAAACGTGTAATCCATCAGTCCACCCGACGGCAAGCCTTCGAAGATCGGGTGCCGTTTGGCCCAGTGGTCGTGCCGGTAAAGCCAGTCGTTATGCCACCTCGCCCCGCCGAGCGTCCCCTTGTTGGCCAGCGGCACCCGCGCCACCGCGTTCGTGCCGCTTTTGAAAACGTCGGGCGAGAGAAAGACGGCCGTCGAGCCTTGGGCAATGTGACGGAGCAGCCCGCGCCAGGCGGCATCGCCGGCGGCGGGTTTGCGCCCGACAAGGATGACCTCGCGCCGGACCGCATTGCCCGCCGGGAGCGGATGCGTCTTGAGCCCGTGGGCGGCCAGCCACGTCGCGAGCGCCGGGTCGTCGCCCCACTGTGCCACGTCCGCGTCCACCGCGGGCATATCGGCCGGATCCGTCACATAGAACTCGGCGTTCCCGCCCGCCGCCGCGCCGCCTTTTTGGAACGTGGCCAGAAACCGATATTTTCCGGTCGGCCCGTCGACGGCGACCTCTTCCCCGAAAACCGGCATGGCCAGCGGGGGCTCCGGCTGGGCGGCGGGATCTTGAATCTTTGCCGTGCGGACCGTGTCGAGCACGCTGCGCCCGTCGGGGCCGACGATCTGGAGCCGGACCGGATAGTCGCCCGGCACGAGCGCGTCTTCGTTGGCCAGCACGGCGTCGAACCGCACCTTCGCGCCGCGGTACGCATGCTTCGGCTCCGTGAACAGGCAGAGGCGCAACGGGCTGAAGCCGTCGGACACGGCATCCGCCACACCGGGCTTCAGCTCGCGGAACTCGCAGGTCATCACGCCTTCGCCGCAGAAGCCGTGGTCGAAGGTCCCGCTCATGCTGTGCCCAACGCAGGACGGATTGGCGCGGAGGGCGTTGAGCCCTTCCAGCCGCATTCCCGCCATCTGGGCAACGCATAGCCGGAAATAGTCTTCGGGCGAAGCAAAGGTGTCGCCCATGTCCCAGCGCCGCCAATCGTCCATGAACCGGTCGAGGAACCCGCGATAGAGCCGGGCGGCCTCGGAGTCCGCTTGACCGATCTGTTCGTAGTGCCGCACTTGGCGCGTCAGATCGACCGCGCCGCCGACACCGTATTCCGAAATGAAAACCGGCCGCCTGGCCGGCGTGTCGCGCAAATTCCGAGTCTGTTTGTCGAGGTGCGGGTAGCGCTGATACGGATGCGAATCGCAGAGGGCGTCGCTCCATGCGTTTTCGCCTGGATTGCACAACGTGCCGAAGCCTTGGCGCGGCACTTTGTCGGCGGGGACAAACTGTTCCAAGCCGCTGTTGAGCAGGGTCAAGCGGGTGTCGTCGAGCGCGTTCACCCGCGGCAGCATAGCGACGGCGTGACGGAAGATCGGGCCGTCGCGCATCTCGTTCAGCAGTCCCCAGATCACCACGCTCGGATGGTTCCGGTCGCGGCTGACCATGCCGCGGACCGCCGTGTCGAACCGCTCCGCCATCTGCGGCGAATCGTTCCATTGCCAATTGGCGGCCGACTCCTCGTAAACGAGCAGGCCGATTTCATCGCAGAGGTCAAGCTGGTAACGGCGGGGCACGGAGCCGAAGAAACGGATCATGTTAAAGCCCATCGTCTTGCTGTTCACCACGTCGCGGCGCAGCATTTCGGGATCGTGCGGGATGCGGTATTCCGGCGCCGGCACCGTGTTGCCGGTATGCGAACACCGCAAAAAGATCCGCTTGCCATTCAGGCGGAACGCGCCGTCAGAAAACCGGAAATCGCGGAACCCGCAGCGCGTCGAAATCTCGTCGGCCCCCTTGCTTCTGTCGGCCGCAACGCGGGCCGTCACGCGATAAAGGTACGGATCGCTCAAGCGCCACAGGCGCGGCTGACCCGCTTTCAAAACCGTCTCGACCCGCGTGTCGCCCGGCGCGAAGGTCTGCGCGATGTCGGCCGCGGCCAACGTGTTGCCTGACGCGGCCGGAGCGAGTGAAACCTGCAAGCGTCCCGCCGCTTTTTCGCCGGCGTTGCGCACCGTCGCCAACACGCGGATCTCGCCGGTGCGCCAGTCCGGCCGCACACAGAGATCGTCAAGCCGGATCGCGGGGCAGACGAGCAGCTCGACTGAATCGATCAGCCCGCCGCACTGGTATTCGCCGCCGGGCGGCGGCGAGCAGGCGCGCCCCCGCTGGGGCACGTTCAGGCGGGTCATGCCGTCGACGGGCTCGTCGCCCGGACACACCACGCGGACGGCGATCCGGTTGGCCGCGCCGGGTTTGGCCGCCTCCGTCACATCGAAGGTGAAGACCTCTTCCCCGCCTTCGTGCCTTCCGACGTTGACGCCGTTGACCCACACCTCGGCCAGATAGTCGACCTGCCAGAAACGGAGCACGTAACGGCCGTCCGCTTCGGGGTTAACGGGAAAAACCACATCGCGCCAATACCACGCCGCGCCATGGCATCCCGGCCACACTTCCTGGTAGACGCCCGGCACGCGGACCGGCTTCGCCTCGGGCCGCGCCGCCTGCCACCACTTCTCATCGCGGCCCGCGTTCCTCGGATCGACCGCCACGCGCCACTCGGCGGAACCGTCGAGCGAAACGACAGCCGTCGGCACAGGCGTGTTTTCGCCGCGGGCCGTCAGCGCCATGAGGATCACGGCCGCGACCAGTCGCCCCGCCAGACCAACGCCGCGTTTACCCGTGTCCTTCTCCCTGATCATGTGTCGCTCATTTTTCACGTCCGCATCCGCCTTTCACGCGCCGGTACATGATGACCGCCGCGCCGGGTCGCGCGTTGATCTCCACGGCTAGCCCTTTTTTAAGGAGTTCTTCGCCGGAGATTTTCACCGAGCCCGGCACATCGAAATTCGTGACCTCGTATTGTCCTGCGGGGTCGAGTCCCTTGAGCTGAAAAATCTTTTCCCGCGCGGGGCAATCGGCGCGCCGGAAGGCCTGTACCACGCCGTCTCCCTGTTCCGGCCGGTTGAACTGCCAGCCGATCCACTGGTCGGACGCCAGGCTGTAGGGCGTCTGCGGGTAATAGTTCCCCTCCAGCATCATCGGCGCGATGGCCCGGCACTCGGCGTAAGCTTTCTTCTGGGCTTGGGCGTTCTCCGGCGTCAACCGCCCCATGCCGAAGGACGGCAGATAGAAACTGCGGTAGGCGTAGGCGTCATAGGAATAAACCCCGGTCCCTTGAAAAGGCAGCCACGACGAAAGCCCGTAGGTGTGCCCCTGATTGCCCTCGATGACGCCTTCCATTTTGGGGAACTGGAAATCGCTGCGCAGCAGCGGGACGGCCCGGCGCATCGTCTCCAGATCGTTGCGGCGTCCGCCCGAAGCGCAGGAGTCGATCCGGAGGCCGGGATGGCGGCGGCGCAGCTCGTCCCAAAACGCCAGATGTCCCTGCACGTAGAGGTTCTCGGTCATGCCCTGGCGGTCAGGCGCGTCGTTGCGGCGCCAAGCGGGAAGCGGTCCGCCGCCGTTCATGTCTTCGCGGTACCAATCGATCCCCTGGGAAGCGATCAGGCCGCTCACGTGTTCGGTCAGCCAGCGCCGGGCCGCCGGATTGCCTTCGTCGAGCAACGCGCCGTGCGACGTTCCGGGCAACAGCCACTCGGGGTGGTTCCTGCCCAGCCACGAATTCGGATCGCCCACGCGCTCCGGTTCGAACCACAGGACGAACTGCAGGCCTTGGTCATGAATCCAATCCGAGAAAGGTTTGAACCCGTTCGGGAACTTGACGGGGTCGATCTCCCATGTGCCGGAGTTGAGCCAGATCATGCCGGGCTCGTGAAACGGTCCGTCGCCCGCCTTGAACCAGACCGACGCCCGCGACCCGCCGGCATCGCGCCAACAAAGATCGACATGGATTCCCGCATCGAGGAACGACTTGACGTACGCCGTGTCTTTCGCGGTTCCGCCCACCTGAATCTGGGCGACTGCGGGCTGGGGCTTCCCTTGCGTCCGAGGCAGGTTGTGCGCGAGGTACCAGCGCCGCCAGAGGTTCTGAGCCGCGACGACATCCGCACCCTGCCAAAAGAGCAGGGCGGTCAAAGGCGTGCGGATCTCTTCTCCGGGTTTGAGGCGCAGCCGGGTGCGTTCCTGCCCAGCCTTGATGTGCAAGCCGGTCTTGGCGTCGCGCACAAACGAACAGGCCCACTGTCCCGGCCACCCCACCGCTACGATGACTCCGCCGTCCGGGCCCTGAAGATTGAAATACGGCCACCCCCTGGGTCCGTCGCAGGATTTTCCCGAATGCGCAGGCGGCGCGAACTTCTCCACGACATTGGTCCCGAGCGTCAGGCCATAGGGCGCGAAACTCTCCGCCTTGCAGAAATCCCCTTTGATGCCGTGAAGAACGAATTCGTCCTGTTGCGCGCCGCGTTCGAGGCGCGTGTCCAGCCCTTGAATCTCCGACAGCAACGCCGTGTCGGTCGTGCCCGTGTTTTTAAAATAGACCGTCCATTCAATGACGGGATAGTCCGCGTACGTCACGGCCGCACACCGCACTTCCAGCGGGGTCCGGCTGTCCGTCCAGCGCATCACATACCGCGTGCGCACCGCATCGAGTTTCGTGATTTGACAAGTCTGATTCCAATCGGGCAGCAGCCTTTCCGAAGTCTGTCCGTCATAGATGAAGGAGAACGGCAAGGCCGATCGGGTACTCCAGAAATGGGCCTGGCCCCATTCGTCCGCGACCCGCGCCGACGGCGAGGCTGAAGGAGCAAACAAAGAACACCCCGTGAGCCCGATCGACAGGCCGCAACTCAGAAGAAAGGGGATGACCCATCCGGGGCCGCACCGATTGTCCGAAGACGGTACGCCAACGCCGGACACGGCGGGTCGGTGTGCCGTCTTGGGCGGGCAGAATGGGACCGGAGAAGGCCCTCTACGCGTAAAGAATTGCATCAGATCACCCGCCTGCCGGCGAAACGCGTTGTGGAGAAGATGGGGATCATGGTCATTCCGTTCTTCATTTTTTTTGATGAAGGCTCGTTAACGAATGAGAACGACTCCGCTGCCGGTCACTCGGATGTCTCTGAACGAACAGTCGCGCACCGCGTTCGGCTCTGCTCATCTCGTCTCCCCCTGTTAAGATATCCCCCTCGTGATGAATCGCTATTCCATTTAGCGTTACCATAGCCCATCGGCCATGATTCCGCTTCTCTTTTTTTTCGGATTCGTTTACATTTCTTTCGATTGATCCCATAAATTTCGACATTCAGAACCTATGGTCAAAAGCAACGACGACTTCGAGAGCCTCGCCATCTCGCCCGAATTCGCGCGCTTCAGCGAATTGCTGGCCAAGCTGACGGGCGTGGCCATGTCCCTCCTTTCGCCGCAGGGCGAATACCGCGCCAGTTACCGTAACGGCAGGAAGAACCCCCTCTGCCGAATCATCCGGTCGTCGGCGCAGGGCGACGCCCGGTGTCACGCCTGCGACCTCGCGCACAGCCGAAAAGCGGGGTTGCGGGGCCGGGCGATCCTCTACAGGTGCCACGCCGGTTTCTTCGACATGATCATCCCCCTCTTCGTTCAGGGCCGCCACGTGGCAAGCCTCTCGAGCGGCCAGATTCTCGCAGAACGTCCGACGGAAGCGGGGTTCGCCCAAATGCAGAAGCGGCTCGCTTGGCTGAAAGCCGATGCCGCAAAAGTGCGGAAAGCCTACTTCGCGGCCGTCTGCATGCCGAAGGCGAAAGCGCGGTACATGATGAGCCTTCTGGAGACGTTCGCAGTCCAGCTCTGCGAGAGCCTCCACAAGATCCGAGAACTGGAGGCGCGCCTCGAACGCCATGAGTTGCGCAAAGCCAAGGAGTATGTGGCCGAGCGTTTCGCGGACCCGGAACTCGGGCTCGCGGAAACCGCCGCGCATGCAGGCCTCTCCCCAGCACACTTCTCCCATCTCTTCCGCAAAGAGACGGGCACCCCCTTCACCCGGCACGTGCAGCGTGTCCGCATCGACCGCGCCAAACACTTGCTGCGCCACAGCGAGAAGACCGCCTCGGAGATCTGCTTCGCCTGCGGCTTCAACAGCCTGCCCCACTTCATCCGCGTCTTCAAAGCGCTCGAGAACGCCACGCCGGGCCAGTTCCGCACTCTGGCGCATCGACCGGGTGAATGACGCCGTTTTGACGTGCGGGCGGCGGGGAAGCCGCCCCTCCATGTCTGGGCGAGGGCAGCGCGCCTGATCGCCTGCATCACTTCAGCTTGTATGCCCACGCCTCTTGCAGCAGGAAATGCAGCCGGGCGTACTCTTTGTCAGCCAGGCAGGTTTTGGCCTTCGCGAGATACGGCTTCACCGCGACGAGATCCGCGCCCTTGGCGGACGCGTCGCGGAAGGCCGCGTCGGCCGCCGCGACTTGTCGCGCCCAGCCGTCCACAACGTCTTGACCGACCGTCGCCGTTCCGCCCGCGACGCGCCCGCCGGCGTCGGCCTGCCGGAAGACGCGCAGGTCGTAGGGCCGCAGCTTGAGCGACAGCTTGCCGTCCGATGATTTTTCGCCGTTCACGAGGTCGACCGCCTCGGCGCCGGACAGCGTCAACGCCACCCCGACGGGATAAGGCAGACGGTTGAGCACATAGACGTAGTTCGCGCCGTCGACGCTCTTTTGGCGCACGCGCACGGGATCGGCCAGGCCCGGCACGTCCTCGAACTTGACCGCCGGCAGCGCGCGGAAGGCCTTGGCGAAGCGCGCGAGCTTGTCCTCGATACCGAACGTGCCGACGAGGAACCCGCCCTTGGTGATCGTCAGCGCGTCGAGGTTGTTCAGCGCGAAGACGTGGTTCTCCAAGCCGTGGACCGTGTTGCCGTTCAGCGCCGAGACGCGCCAGCCGCACTCTTGTGTTTTCGTCGAGAGCCCTTTGAGCGGTGCCGTGCGCGCCACGGCGTCCTCGAAGTAGCGGTCATGCATGTTCACGCTGGCCGAAGGCGTGAGGGCGATCGGCGCGACCATTTCCGGTGCGGCGTCGACGGTGCGCGTGTCGTAGACGTCGGGATCGGTCGCGCCGTGCGCGCGCCGCCAGCGCAGATCCGCCGGCACCATGGAATAGCGGAAGACGATCTCGGGATCGTTCACGTAGAGCGCGGGGTCCAGGCCCTGCTCGCGCGCCTCCTGCAGCACCCGCTTGGCGGGGTTCAAATAGTCCGCCGTGGCCTTGGCCGACTCGGCCGCGAAGATCACCACGCCCAGCGTCAGGTCTGGGCGCTTGGCCCTGAGCATGCCTGCCAGCTCCTTGTAGTAGTCATGCAGGCGCTGGCAGCGCCACCGGATCCAAGGCTCTCGGGCGTTGGCCATCAGCCACTGGTAGCTCTTGGCGAAGCGGAAGCGGTCCTTCGGATCGACCGGAATGCGGATGCCGGTCTCCTTCTGGAAGCGCGCGAGGTTCACGTCGTTGTAGCCGGATTCGAGCGAGCCGAAGGCGAAGAGCGAGTGGCGCACCGTGTTCAGCGTGACGCCGGTCAGCGCCGGCTCGCCGCCGTAGCGCTCGACGAGCTCGGCGAACTGCCGCTTGACCGCCTCCTGCACGTGCGGGTCGAACGGGTTGTAGACGGGATCGCGGCCGTGCCACGCGCGGTAGAAGAGCCGGTTGTCGTAGCGCATGTTGAGGACCGTCTCCTCGCCGGCCCGCACGCGGTCGTCGTCGGTGATCGTGTAGGGAAGCAGGCTGTCGATCTGGTGCAGGTGCAGCCACGCGTTGAAGGTCATGCCGCGCGCGGCGAGGCGGCGCAGCAGATACTTCGGGAAACCGGCCGGATGCGGACGGCCGCCGAAGTCGGTCAGCGGCTCCGCCTCCGAGCCGAAGAGCGGGCCGTGGTACCACGAGACGGGATAGTGCACGGTGCCCATGCCGAACGACTGGTGGTAGTCGAGCATGCGGTCGATCACGGTCTCGAACTGCGGGAAGAAGTGCATGTCCGGCTGCCCCGTCAACGTGCCGTAGCAATCGGCGAAGACGGGGTCCTCGTGGTATAGGCCGATCTCGCGCGCCGGCACGCTGCCCGCGAACGGCTTGACCGCCAGCCGCGGAAAGCCGCCGTCCAGCTTGTAGACTTTCAGGCTCTTCACGGCGGCGGGGCGGTCCTTTTCGACGGTCATAAAGATGAAGCTCATGTTGGTGCCCTGCGGCCAGAAGACGATCTTCTGCTCCTGCATCGCCTGCGAGAGCGGGTACTCGTCGCCGGTGAAGACGCCGGTCTGCGCCTGGTAATCGTTCCGGACGTCCAGCGGCTGGAGCATCACTTCCATCGTGCGGGGCTTGTCGTCGGGGTAGGTCACGACCGCCACGTGCGGCGCGTGCGGCTCCGCCACCCGGAAGGTCAGGGCGAACCGGTCGTTGCGGCTGCCGCCCGCCTCGCGGTATTTGCCGAGGGGCGAATCGACCACCTGCGACGGCGCGGACTCGACCACCTCCGCCTGCGCGACGGCGTCCACCTCCGCCACCGTGACCAGGGCGTGCTTCGCCTCTTGCGCCGGCTCGGTGCGGCTGATCGCGTAGACCTCGCTCGCGAACGCACGCGCGCCGGCGCCGGTCTTCACCGTGACGGCCAGGGCGTACGTCCCCTTCTGCGGCAGGTTCAGCTTGAGCGGCACGTGCAGACGCTTGTCCGCGGCGAGAGAGAGCTCGCCCAGCTCGCCCTGCGCCACGGCGGCGCCCGCGGCGTCCTTCACCGCGTAGGAGGCGCTCGCCCGGGCGGCCGCGCCCTTCAGGTTCTCGAACGACAGGGTCAGCGCTTCCTCCGCCCCCGCCCACAGGTACGGGTCGAGCGCGGTCACCTCCACGGGCACCGCGCAGAAGCGGCCGTACTCCGCGCGCGCCTCCTCGACCGTCAGCGGACGGCTGAAGATTTTAAACTCGTCGATCGCGCCCTGCCACGGCCGGTGGCCCTCCGCCGCGTCCGCGCCGACGATGAAGGCCGGGTAGCTGACCGGCTCCCACGAGATCGGGATGAACTTCTTGCCGCTGTCGCCGGCGCTGCCGAAGGAGCGCAGCTTGCCGTCGACGTAGACGGTCGTGCCGCGCAGCGCGTCCCAGCACGCGATGACGTGGTGCCACTCGCCCTTCTTCCAGGTCGACGAGTGGGCGAGCAGGACATGGCTGTCCTCCTTGTCGCGCGGGTCCCAGCGCAGGCCGTGCTGCGGAAAGAGCCAGAGCCACAGCGCGTTGGCGCCCGGCTTGTTGGGCCCCTCCTCGCGGAAGATGTGGAGCCACTCCTTGGCGTCGTTGCCGTCGACCGGCGTCTGCACCCAGACCGCGATCGCGCCGCACTCCTTGCGCAGGTTCTTGTCCTCGAGGTAGCGGAGCGCTTGGCGCGGGCCGAACAGCGCGGCCTGGCCCGACACGCCCGGCACGAGCGATGGCCGGTTCGCGTTGGTCGGCTCCTTCTCGCCGCGCGCCTCGGAAGCAGCGAAGCCCTTGTCGAAGTCGAGGTGGAAGAGCGTCTCGAGCGGCTCGCGCTCGCGCACGGGCGGCGCCTTGCGGGCGGCGGCGAGCTGCGCGGGCGTCGCGGCCGGAGCGGGAGTCAGCGGGAGCGTACCGGCGAAGTCGGCCTGAATCTCTTCGGCCGTGAGCGGACGATCGAACACCTTCAGCTCATCGAGCGCGCCGCCCGCCGCGCGGCCCTCGCACGGCGCGTTGCCCGAGCCAATCAGCAGCGGCGCAATGCCCTCGGGCTTCCACGTCGTCTCGCGCTCGGACTTTTTCTGGCCGTTCACCCAGAGCGAGAGCCCCTTGTCGCAGTCCCAGACGGCGGCGATGTGAACCCACTGGTCCGCTTTCCAATCCGAAGCGCCCGCGGTGCAGTAGCGGTCCTGCGGATCGCGCACGTCGAAGCGCAGCGAGCTGTCATAACGCCACAGCCAGAACGCGCCGCCGCCGACGCCGTGGTTCTCGCCGCACCACAGCAGAGGATAGTACGCCTTCTTGCCCGCGGAGACGGTCGGCTTGTACCGAAGCGTGAGCGTGCCGCGCGCCTTGCTGAAGTTGTAAGGAGAATCAACGACAGCAGACTGGGCCACGCTCTCGATCAGCGCGCCGTCGCCGGCGTGGCCCGCGACCGGGCTGGCCATGGCGCAGAAACAGTCGCGGCATCCGGCGGCCGACTTCACCCAGCCCTCTTTCTCGAACGAGAGATGCAGCGTGACCTGCGGCGGCGCGTCCGACGCGGCGCAGCGTCCGACGCCCCCATGGATAAAAAGACCGGCTACAAAAAGACCTGAGACAAACGATGTGTTGATATGCATACGGTCCCTCAACTGATTATGGCAAGCAGTGTAGCAGGATCCTTTGCGTCTGCGGTAAGACAATTTTTGGCGGCTCAAAAGCGCCATCGCGCGGGGTACCACTTGCCGCACGCCCTCCACATCCTTCGCGCCGTGTCAGCCTTATGAAGCCGACGGGGACGTCTCGACCGCCAGCTCAAGAGCCCTCCGCATCCGCATGCGCCCTCCTTGCCTCATCAAACGATGGAGGTCGGGTTTTCAGGATTGACCCCTATTCCTTCTCCCCGCATAATGGAAGCCAATTGGATCGAAAGTATATCGTCGGGTAGGATTATGGTTTGTTCATGAACCTGTTTTTGGGGAGTACAGATGTTACGTCGTGATTTTTTGAAGGTGGCCGCCGCAAGCGCGGCGTTTCCGTTGTTTTCCATCGGCGGGCAGGTTTCTGACCGGAAAAAAATCCGGCTGGGCCTCATCGGATGCGGCGGCCGCATGGGACTCGGCATCCAGTACGGCATTTTGAACAACCTGTGCGGCCCGGACGAGGAGATCGTCTGCATGGCCGAGCCGGATCCGAGTCATTGGGACAAGGTCCGCGCCGTGGTGAAGCATCATCAGCCGGCGACGGACAGCTCCAAAATCCGGGCGTTTTACGATTACCGCGAAATGCTTGAAAAAATGGGGGGCGAGATCGACGCCGTCGCGATTGCGACGCCGAACCACCATCACGCCCCCGCCGCGATCCTCGCGATGTCGAAGGGCCTTCACGTCTACGTCGAGAAGCCGATGGCCCTCACGGTCGAGGAGGTGCGCCGCATGCACGCGGCGCAAAAGAAATCGGGCGTCGCGACGCAGGTCGGCAACCATGGCCACAGCGATGAGGGCATGCGCCGCCTCGTGGAGTACATTCAGAGCGGCGCGATCGGACAGGTCCGTGACGTGTGGGCATTCGATGACCGCCTGAACGCGATGATGTACCGTCCGCCGAAGGCCGAGCCGCCGAAGGGCATGGACTGGGATGCGTGGTGCGGGCCCGCACCGGTGTGCGATTATTACGCCGCCACGGCGGACCATAACGGCATGCATCCGCATGACTGGCACGCGTGGATCGGGTACGGCAACGGCGCGATCGGCAACATGGGCACACACATCCTCGACCCTGTGTTCTGGTCGCTTCGCCTCGGCGAGGTCCATCCCGCGAGCGTGGAGGCCACCGAGCTCAAGTGGGGCGTGGCGGGGAGCTGGACGTGGCGCAACACGATCCACTGGCGCTTCCCTGCGCGCAAGGGCATGGACGCGATGACGCTGCATTGGTATGACGGCGTGAAGGACGGCATCCCGTACGACAAGGCGCATGTGAACAAAACGGGCATCTGCCTGAAGCGCGACTACCAGAACCTGCCGCCGATCATCGAGGAGCTCGAGAAGAAGCACGGACAAAATCTGGGCTGCCTCGGCACGGTGTACGTGGGTGAGAACGGCGTCATGGCGATCGGCCCGCACGGCGACGGGCTCCAGTTCGTCCCGAACGAGCTCAGAACGAAACTGCCGAGCCCGCCGAAGACGATCCCGCGCGAGAAGGGCATGAACCACCCGGAGGACTGGCTGCGCGCGATCTGTGACCCGAACCGCCCGGCGGGCTGCAACTTCGATTATTCCGCTCCGCTCGCGACGACGGTGCTCCTCGGCAACGTGGCGGCCCGCGCGGGACTCAAAAAACTCGAGTGGGACGGCACCGCGATCACGAACGACGAGTCCGCGAACGCGTTCCTCAAGACGACGTACCGGCCCGGCTGGGAAATAAAGGGGTAACGGGTTTTAACAAGAAAGGGGAAGAGCATGCAGAGACGGGATTTTGTGTCATTGGGGCTGGCGAGCGCAGCGCTCGCGGGATGCGCGACGACTGCACCCAAGAAGGTGTCCACCGCCGTCGCAAAGGCGGACGGCGGCGGCGACAAGCGGATGCGCGGCCCGTTCCCGATCCTTTCCACGCCGTTTAACAAGGACGGCAGCGTGGACTACGAATCGCTCAAACGCGGCGTGCGCTTCACGGCGGACGGCGGGTGCCCAGGCGTGATCTGGTGTCAGTCGAACGACGCGGTCGACCTGCTGACCTTCGAGGAGAAGGTGAAGGGATATGAGGCGTGCGCCGAGGCGATGCAGGGCGTCGCCTGCATGATGACGTTCGGCTGCAACGGCGTGGACACGGCGCAGATGATCCGCGAGACGGAGGCCGTCGAGGCGATCGCCAAGAAGTACCCGCGGACGACCATCGCGATCATCACGCGTCCGCCGAGCACGGGCAAGACGCTCGACGACGTGCGCGCCTACTTCGAGGCGCAGGCCAAGGTGGCGCAGCGCCCGGTGATCATCCAGACGGTCGTGAACAACACGTGCCCGTCCCCGACGGTCGAGATGCTGATCGACCTCGCGAGGAAGTACCCGGCGATTTACGGGTACATCAAGGAGGAGTCGGGCGGCGCGAAGGCGAACGAGAACATGATCAAGGAGAACGCCGCGAAGCCGATCATCCACACGGTGTTCAGCGCGTGGGGCGGCTGGCAGTGGCTCTACCAGAGCCGGCGTTGCGGGTCGGAGGGGCTCGTCACGGAGCGCTGCGCGTACGCGCCGTTGCTCGCATACATTTGGAAGCAGATGGAGAACAACGACCGCGACGGCCGGCTGACGCTCGCTTACGCGCTCTTGCGCCTCCTGATCGACCAGCGCGACTTCCCCGGCGGCCTGCGCGGGTATTCGCTCTATTACCTCCAGCGTCAGGGCGTGTTCAAGACCACGGTGTCGCGCGTCTACCTCAAGGCCGAGAAGAAGGAACAAGGCATGGTGGCGGTCGGCGACACCACGAAGTGGAAGCTAGAGAATTTCAAACTCACGGACCTCCAGAAGGCCGAGCTCGACGAGTGCTATGACGATATGCTGCGCTTCGTGAAGGAAAACAACTGAACGCCTATCCGCCGAAGCGGGAAAAGACGAAACCATCAAACAGACATCCAGGAGCACGGGAATGGACATCACTCGGCGAGGGTTCATCGGGGCGACTGCTGCCGCAGGCGCGGGATTCATGGCGGCGCCGGTGTTGGGTCAGCAGGGGCACGCCGGACTCAAACGGTGCCAGATGAAGGATCCTTCGAAGCCGCTCAGGGTCGCGTTCATCGGGCTTGGCAGAATGGGGGGCGGACTGATCTCCAGCGTCGCCTGGACGAAACTCGCAAAGATCGTTGCCTTGGTAGATCCTGATCCGGCGATGATAAGGGATGCCAAGCGGAAACTGGCCTCGATGCAGGCGCTCGGCATTGACACGAAAGACATCGCCGAGTTCGACGACTACCGCGAATTCTACAAACGGATGG
Source organism: uncultured Lentisphaeraceae bacterium (assembly GCA_964579865.1). GTDB lineage: Bacteria > Verrucomicrobiota > Kiritimatiellia > RFP12 > UBA1067 > DAOPZC01. The sequence continues at coordinate 46,961 of CAZOIS010000020.1, forward strand.
CGGACGGGGTCGACGCCGTTTTCATCGCGACGCCGAACCACCACCACCTGATGCCGGCCCTGCTGGCGTTCCGGAACGGTGTCCACGCATACATCGAGAAGCCGCTTTCCTTTACCGTGGAGGAGGGACGGCGGATGCTCGCGGAGGCGCGCGAGCACCACGCCGTCACGCAGATGGGACAGTGGGGACACTCGCAGGAGGCCGTGCGGCGCCTCGTGGAATACATCGGGGCCGACGCACTCGGGCAGGTGACGGAGGTGCACGCCTGGACGCAGCGCTTGAACGGGCGCATGAACATGCTGCCGCCGGCGGAGCCGGTTCCGGCAGGGATGAACTGGGACTGCTGGATCGGACCGTCGCCCCACACCGGTTTCTGCGGCGGAC
>CAZOIS010000021.1:0-46849 GCA_964579865.1 uncultured Lentisphaeraceae bacterium
GCGTCAAACGAAAACGGCACCGAATTTCGGTGTCGTTTTCATTTGACGCAACGGGCAGTTTTGACATCCTGAAGACTCGCACTTCGCGAGGAGGCGCAAAGAGAGGAAAACTGCTGGACGCTTCCGCGTGGGATGGTGTACGCTTGCGATATCAATAGTTAAGCCTTGTTTTTCGGGATTGTCGGGGTGAGATCGTATGCGGCAAAAAGCGGTGTATGAGCGGATTTTCACGTATGGCAGCCTGCAGTTTTGCGGTCATATGGAGGAATATCTTGCTGCGCGGACGCACGTGTTGAGCGTTTTCATCGTTCAGCCGCGCCACGGGGGCCATACGAATATCCTGCGTCGCTACGAGGACGGGGCCTGTGTGGAAGAGCGCAGGGTCCGGTCCTCGCAAAATCTCTTTTTGTATTATTTTCTGTGGTACGTCAACCATGTCCGCGAACTGCTGCGCTTTTGTCCCAAGGACAGGCTCACGTTGGTTTTTGGCGGGCATCCGCTCGTTTTCTTTGGGATGTCGTTTTTCAGGCTGCTAAGGCCGCTTTCCTTCGCGTACTGGATCGGCGACTATTTTCCCTCACGGCATCCGGTCATCCTCCTTTACGAGCGGGTCAAGAAGTGGTATCAGAATCGCGTGGACTACGCCTATTATTTGAGCGACGCCATCAACCGGGTGATGAACGGGAAGGTGGTCGACACAGCGCGCCGGAGGACGGTCATGTGGGGACTCAAGCCGTTCCCGGAGGCACCCGTGCCGCCGGGAACGCCGTTCACGCTGCTGTTCGTCGGCCTGATCCGCCCGGGGCAGGGGCTCGAGACGTTGTTCGACTTCCTGGCCGGTCATCCGGAATACCGGCTCTCGCTGATCGGCGTGGGGCAGCCCGCCTATGTGGCCGAGTTGCAGGAGCGGTTGCGGCAGACGGGATTGACCGGGCGCGTCTTTTTCCCGAACCGGTTTTACAGCGAGGCGGAGCTGCTTGAGGTGGCGCGGAGCTGCCATGTCGGGATCGCGATGTACGATACGGGGGCCGCGAATTTCACGCACTATGCCGATCCCGGTAAGGTGAAGGCGTACGCGGAAATGCACTTGCCGGTGCTGATGTCCCGCATCTCGGATATCGTCCCCTTCGTCGAGCGCTTCCGCAGCGGCGAGGTGGTCGACACGCCCGGGCAGATGGGCGAGGCGCTGGAACGGATACGGCTGGAATATGACGCTTACCGCAAGGGGGTGGCGGCGTTCAACGGCTTCTTCGCGTACGAGCAGTATTACGGGGATGCATTCAGCGCGCTGGAGGAGTGTTGGAAATGAGCACGCAGGAACCGCTGCACGCGAGCGTCATCATCAGCATGCGAAACTCCTCCTCGACAATTCTGCCGTGTCTTGAGGGCCTTGTCTCGCAGGTGTATCCGATCGATGAGATTGTCGTGGTCGATAACGCGTCGGGAGACGACTCCGTGGCCAAGGTCGAGGCCTTCGCCGGACAGTCGCGGATTCCGCTGCGGCTGATCCGGCAGGCCGTCGACGGCGGGATCGGCAACAGCTACAACTCCGGCGCGGCCATGGCGAGGTCCCCCCTGTTGATTCTGGTGCATTCTGACGGGGGGTTCCCCTCGACGCATGAAGTGGCGAAGCTGGCGGCGCCTCTGTGTGAGGACCCTGATGTTGTGGCTGCATATCCCAAGCTGCTGATGCCGCGGGAGGTATGGGCGCGGTTCCCGTATTGGCAGAAGTGCCTGTTCGCCCGGGCCGTGGACGTGGAAAGGCCCTCCATGTGCGGGAAATTCGACTGTATTAGGCGGGATGTGTTTTTACGCGTTGGCGGATACGACACGAAGCGTTTCACGGCGACGTGCGGCTATGGCGGAGAGGATGCCGACGCGCACTGCCGCATCGCCCGCGCGGGACGGATCGTGCAATCAGAAGCTCGGGTGATCCATCTGCATAACCTGAGCGAGAACTACGGTTTGCGCGCGCTGTTTGTGACGCGAAAATTGCTGGCCAGGACCTACTCGAAGGTGCTGCGTTTTCAAGGTGTCAGCCCCACGCTCGGGAAACTGCTCTTTTTTGTGAGACCTGCCCTCGCTGTCATTCCCATGATCCCGCACCTGTTCTGGCTGGGGGTCGCGCTGTTGTTCGCGTTCTCGCTGGCCAATTCGTGGCGGATGTACACGTCGCGCACCACGCTGCTGAACCCCCGCATCCTGCTGTTGCCGTTTGTCGACGTGGCGCTGGTATATTATGAAACGTTTTGGTTCATTGAAAGTCTGCTGACCCCGCCCGCCGATGCCGCGCGTGCGAAGTGAGTGGCTTCGGCGAGAGGTTGCCGGCCTGGCGGCGGCGCTTAAGCCTGTTGGCGTTCGAAGGCGCAGGCGAAGGCGCCATCCGTGTGCGAACGGCTCGGGATGCGCTCTTCCACCGCGACGCAGGCCAGCTCCGGATGGGTCTTGCGCAGGAGCGTGATCTGGCGGCGGTTTTCTTCCGGCTCCAGGCTGCACGTCGAATACACGAGCCGCCCGCCGGGCGCGAGCAGCGCAAGGGCGTTCTCCAGCATGAGCGCCTGGGCTTCGGCGAGTTTCTTCATGCGCTTGGTGGTCCAGCGCCAGCGGGCGTCGGGGCGGCGGCGCAACACGCCGCTGTTCGAGCAGGGCGCGTCGATCAGGATGCGGTCGAAAAGCCCGAACGGCGCCAATGCGGCGGCCGGGGGGGCGGTGAGATCGCCCTGTTGGACGGTGACCCAGGTTTGGCGCGTGCGCTCCAAGTTCGCGCGGACGGTCGCCAGCCGGTCTTCGTGGAGGTCGAGTGCGACCAGCAGGTGGCCGTCGGATGAGGGCGGCCCCATGCGCCAGGCGAGCTGGACGGTCTTGCCGCCGGGCGCGGCGCAGGCGTCGAGCACCTTGAGCCCGGGCTTGACGGCGAGCAGGTCGATGGCCGGCGCGGTGGCGGGGTCCTGCACGATGAATGCCCCCTCGGCATAGCCCGGAACCGCATCGACCCGCGTGCCGCGCGGCAGGGGGGCGAACGGTTCGGGAGCGCCGGGCGGGAAGGCGAGGAACGTTTCGGCCGGCTCGTTGTTCCAGTTGCAGAGCGCGAGGGTTTCTTCCGCGCCGAAGCGCTCCAGCCAGCGGGTGACGAGCGCGTCTGGGTGCGAGGTCCGGATGCCGATGGACTGCTTCGCGAGTTCCGCGAGCAGGGCGTCGCGCTGGCGCAGGAGGTTGCGCAGCACGGCGTTGACGAGCCCGGCGGTCTGCTTCGAGGCGAGTTTCGCGGCCTCGACGGTCTCGTTGACGGCCGCATACTCGGCGACGTCGGGCATGAAGAGGATTTGGCTTGCACCGACGAGCAGGGCCGCCTCGGTTTCCCCTTTCGGCAGCTTTTTCACCAGCCGCTCGAGAATCCATACGAGGGTGCGGTAGCGCCTGACCGTGGTGTAGACCAAATCGGTGATGAAGGCGCGGTCGGGGCCGTCGGGGATCAGCCGGTCGGGGAAATCTTGGGTTTCCAACCATCGGGTAACAACGAAGATCGCTTCACGTCTGGAACTCATGGCCGGGAATGATAGAGGAGGGGGTGGGGGAAAGCAATAGGCAAGTGTGCGCGGGGGAAGTTTGAGAAGGGGAAGGTTGAAGCGCCCCTTGGGAAACGGTAAGATACGGGCGATCTGATCCTGCGTCTCGCGCAGTGGCGGGGGCAGACGTGAAAATACAACAGCGGAAACGCGTTAGGAATCTTTTATGACAAATTTCACGTGGTATGATGTGAGTGATGCCACGGTCGGTCTGCTTTTCGGCTTGGCCGGCATGTTGGGGGGCTACGCGCTGCGCGGCCTGATCGGCCGGTGGCAGGCGGACGCCATCGAGAAACAGGCGCAGTTCAAGCTTGCCGAGGCGGACACGGAGGTCAAGAACCGGCTGAAGGAGGCGGACATTCTCGCGCGGGCCGAAGTGGTCAAGGCCCGCGAGGAATTCGAGAAGAGCACCAAGGCGCGCCGCAAGGAACTTCAGGACATCGAAGAGCGTCTGACGGTCCGCGAAGAGAATATGGACAAGAAGGCCATCCTGCTGGAAAAGAAGGACCAGACGGTCGCCCAGAAACAGGAGGAAGTCCAGCACAAGGCCGAAGAGGTGCAGCAGAAACGCGCGGATGCCGAAAAGCGGTGGGGCGAGGCGGAACAACGGCTGCAGAAGCTGGCGGGCATGACTCACGAGGAGGCGCGCCGCGAGGTGTATCAGAAGGCCGAACAGGAAGTCCGCAGCGAGGCGGGCAGCCTGATCCGGCGGGTGCAGGAGGAAGCCAAGGAAACGGCGGACCGCGAGGCCGCGCGCATCGTCGCGACCGCGGTGCAGCGCTTCGCCCTGAGCCATGCGAGCGAGATGATGACCAGCACGGTGCCTTTGCCGAGCGACGACATCAAGGGCCGGATCATCGGGCGCGAGGGCCGGAACATCCGCACCCTGGAGGCTGTGACCGGCGTGACCATGCTGATCGACGACACGCCGGAGGCCGTGGTGATCTCGGGGTTTGACCCCGTGCGGCGCGAGATTGCCCGCCAAGCGCTCGAACAGCTCGTCGCGGACGGGCGCATCCATCCGGCGCGGATTGAGGAGGTGGTCCAGAGCGTCACGGAGAGCATGGAGAAAACGATTTTCGAGGCGGGCGAATCGGCGGCCTACGAGGCGCAGGTCCAAGGCGTTTCGCTGGAGGTCTTGAAGTGCGTGGGACGGCTCAAGTTCCGGACCAGTTTCACCCAGAACGTCTTGCGGCACTCGGTGGAGGTGTCTCACCTGATGGGCATGATGGCGTCCGAACTGGGGCTCGATCCGGCGGTCGCGCGGCGCATCGGCTTCTTCCACGATATCGGCAAGGCTTTGGATCACGAAACGCAGGGCGCCCACGCGCTGATCGGAGCGGAGTTTCTGAAGCAGCACGGCGAGGATCCGGTGGTGGTCAACGGCGTGGCTGCGCATCACGAGGATGTCCCCTCCGAAGGCCTGTACGGCGTACTCTGTTCGGCGGCCGACGCGATTTCCAGTTCGCGGCCCGGCGCGCGCGCCGAAACGTTGGGCGTGTATGTGCAGCGCCTGGAGAAGTTGGAGGCGATTGCCAACAGCTTTCCGGGCGTCAAGAAGACGTTTGCCGTCCAGGCCGGACGCGAGGTGCGCGTGATTGTGGACCCGGGGCAGGTCAGCGACAACGACGCGATGGTGATGGCGCGGGACATCAGCCAGCAGATCGCGGCCAACATGCAGTTCCCCGGGCAGATCCGGGTGGTCGTGGTGCGCGAGATGCGCTGCATCGAATATGCGAAGTAGGCGAGTCCCTCGCGGGATGGCCGTGTCATGTGGAGAAGCGCCGCGTGCGCGAAGGTGTCGAGCGATGAAAATACTGTTGGTAGGCGATGTGGTCGGCGGCCCGGGGCGGCGCGTCTTTCGGGATGTGGTCAAGCGGCTGCGCGATGAGAACGCGGTCCACGCGGTGGTGGTCAACGGCGAGAACGCGGCGGCTGGAAACGGCATCACGCTGGCGCTGGCGGAGGAGCTGTTCAAGTCCGGCGCGGATGTGATCACGCTGGGCGACCACGTGTGGGGCCAGAAAGAGCTGGAGTCGACGATCAGTGGCGAGAAGCGGCTGCTGCGCCCTGTCAACTATCCGGCGGGCGCGCCGGGTCAGGGCCACGTGACGGTGCAGACTTCGCTCGGGCCGTTCACCGTGGTCAACCTGCTGGGGCGCGTCTTCATGAACCCGATGGAATGCCCTTTCCGCGCGATGGACGCGCTGCTGAAAACGGTGCCGTGCAATGTCCCGGTCATCGTCGATTTTCACGCCGAGGCGACTTCCGAGAAGATCGCGATGGGCTTCTACCTCGACGGGCGCGTGGCGGCCGTCGTCGGTACGCACACCCACGTGCAGACCAGCGACGCGGTCCTGCTGCCGAAAGGCACGGCGTATATGACCGACCTCGGAATGACTGGTCCCTTCAACTCGGTGATCGGGCGTGAGATTGCGCCGGTGCTTAAAAAATTCACGACGGGCATCCCCGCCAAATTCGATGTCGCCAGCGGACCATGCGTGCTGGAAGGCGCGATTCTGGAGATCGATCGGCTGAGCGGCAAGGCGGTGTCGATCACGCCGTACCGCTACCGGGAAGGCGCGGTTGCCGGGTGAGGCTTACGATGGCGATTCCCGTTGAAAGAAAAGTGTTCACGGTCTCGGAGCTGACGCGCCAGATCAAGCAGACGCTGGAGGACGAGGTCGGCCACGTGTGGGTCGAAGGCGAGATTTCGAACTTCAAGGTCTACGGGTCCGGCCACGCCTATTTCAGCCTGAAAGATGCGAGTGCCCAGCTGAGCGCGGTCTTGTTCGCCGGCTCGCGGCCGGGAGTCGCGCCTCAAACGCGGCTCGAGGACGGACAGCGGGTGCGCGTGTACGGCCAGATCACCGTGTTCGAAAGCCGCGGCCAGTATCAGATGCTGGTGCGAAAGATCGAGCCGGCGGGCGTAGGCGCGCTGATGCAGCGCTTCGAAGAGCTGAAGCGCAAGCTCGAGGCCGAGGGGCTTTTCGCGTCGGCCCGCAAACGGCCGTTGCCCAAGTTGCCGCAGCGCATCGGCATTGTGACCTCGCCGACCGGCGCGGTGATTCATGATATGCTGAATGTTTTGGGGCGCCGCTTCCCCAATCTCCAGGTCCGCCTGGCGCCGGTCAAGGTGCAGGGTTCGGAGGCGGCGGAAGAAATCGCGGCTGCGGTGGCGCTCTTCAACCGGACGTGCGGGCCGGACAGCGACTGGCCCGCGGATGTGTTGATCGTGGGGCGCGGCGGCGGCAGCCTGGAGGACCTGTGGGCCTTCAACGAGGAGACCGTGGCGCGGGCCGTGGCCGGATCGGCGATCCCGGTGATTTCGGCCGTGGGCCATGAGACGGATTTTACACTGTGCGATTTCGCGGCGGATCTGCGTGCGCCGACGCCGTCTGCGGCGGCGGAACTGGTGGTGGCGCCCAAGGCCGAGTTGGAGGCTCTGGTGGCGCGGCTGGAGCGGGTGCTGCGGCAGGCGCTACAGCAGCGGACTTCCGGGTTGCGCAGCCGGCTGGCTGCGGTACAGGCGGCCGGCTTCCTGAAGCAGCCGGAGCAGATGGCCGAGCGCTTGGCGCAGCGGGTCGACACGCTGGGCATGCGTCTCGATCACGTGCTGCGGCAACACGTGCAGGCGGAGCGCCAGCGGGCAGAGCAGGCGATCAACGGACTGTTTCTGCTGCGCGAACGGCAGGTGCGGCAGGTCGTGTCCCGCGTGGCTTTGGACGAACGGCGTTTGGATCAGGCGTGCCGGTTGCGGATCGAACGGCTGCGTACGCATGTGGCGGCGCTGGGACGGCAGTCGGACCTGCTCAGCCCGCTGGCCGTCTTGGAGCGGGGGTACAGCCTCACGCGCACGGAAGGCGGCCGACTGGTGCGGTCTGTAAACGATGCGGCGTCGGGTTTCGGCTTGATCACGCGCGTGAAGGACGGCGTGATCAGGTCCGTGGTTGCCGAGGACGCGCCGACCGGCAAGTCAGGTAACTAGGGCATCCCCTTCCGGGGCAGCCCTGCCAAAAGGAGGAATGTTATGGCAAAGAAAGAAGAGAGTTTCGAGGCGGCGCTCAAGCGGCTGGAGGAGATCGTGGAGCAGATGGAATCGGGGGAGACCGATCTCGATACCATGATCGCGTCGTTCGAGGAGGGTCAGCGGCTGGTGAAGTTCTGTACGGCCAAACTGAACGAAGTCGAGAAAAAGATCGAAAAGATCGTCAAGAACAACGCGGATGGCGTGACGGTCGAGCCGCTGGAGCTGAAAGCCGAGTGATTTGCGGAACTTACGGCTCTGCGAGTTGGATGCGCAGGCGGTAGTATTGCGCGGGGAAGAGGGCGGGACCGGACGCCTCGTCGAACAACAGGATGGATTGGCCGTCCCAGTTCCACTGGGCGGGGTCGGCGGTACGCGAATCGAAAAGCACGCGCGTCCAATCGCCCGTGACGGCGGAGGACGCTTCCACGCGGTACACGATGTCGCGCTTGCCGGGATCGAAGCGGAATGTGTAAATCGGATTGCCGTGCAGAAGCGCGAGGCGCGGCAGTTTGTCCGCCACCGGCTCGTTGATGCCGATGTTGAGCGCGTAGCGGAAAAGGTTCGGAAGAGGCCCGCCATACGGGGTGGCGAACGGCGCTGTGATCTGAGGATCCGACGGGTTCACCGGCGCCGGGAAGTTGACTTGCAGCCATTCGCTGAAGCTCACGGGCTGTCCTGCCGCGCGGATCTCCATGACGTATCCCTGGCGCGGGCCGTCGCCGAAGTCGGCCGTTTCCGGCATGGCGGTTACGGCGAGCGCCAGCATGCCGCTGTAGGGCGCGTAGAGCCTGCCCGCAAATGCCTGGCTGCCGCTTTCGCTGGGTTCATAGAAGCGCATGACGGCGCTGGCGAGGAAGTCGTTGAGGTCGTCTCCGCACTCGACGAAGAACCCCCCGCGCAGGCAGTCGCCCGCGGCGATCGCCGGCAGGTCCAGATAGACGTCGATCATCGGGGCCGCGCCGCCGCGGCGGATCGAGAGCAACCGCAAGACCGAATTGCCGCTGCCGGTGGCGTGCAGGTAGTCTGGCGCGCCGGTGGTGAATGAAAAGGCGTAGTTGAGCCCGATGGCGGCGGGCGAGCTGAGGATCGTGCCGTCCAGCGCGACCGTGCCGCTGCCGTGAACCGGGCCCACCATGCCGGTGCCGGAGAGCTGGGCGTTCGCGGCGACTTCGACGGGCGAGATGATTCTGCCGTGGACGGTGAGCGTGCCGTTGCTGACGCAGACCGGCACATAATAGCTTTTGCTCATGGCGGGCAGGATCAGGTTCCCGCTGCCGGTTTTCACGAAACTGTATGTGCCCAAAAGCGGGCCGGACAATTGGAGCGCGTTGCGGGCGTTCTCGACGTGGATCGCTGAAGGTCCCGCAAAAACGATGCGGTTGGAGATGATCGCGACGCTGTCATTCGATACCGGATCGTAGCGCAGGGCACCGGAGACGCCGAGCCCGGACACATCCGGGAGTTCGCCGCCGCGTCCGAGGCTGTTCAGCGTCAGGTCGCCGCCGAGGTCGTAGACGCACGGCGCGCCCGCGGTGCTCGGCGTGGTCATGCGCAGCTGGCCGCCGGGGTTCACGGTCACAGCGCGGCTCCGCACCGGCGAACTCGGCTGTTCGAACTGGAGCACGCCCCGGTTGATGACAGTCGGCCCCGTGAACGTCAACCCCCCGTCGCCCGTGAAGGCCGCCAGCCCCACGCCTTCTTTCGTCAGTCCCCCGGGGCCGCTCCAGTTCTCTTTCAGGCGCAGGGCGCCGTAGCTGACGGTGCCGGTCGGGTTGTTGACGGATATCGTCAGGTTGGTGCCGAGAATGACGCCGGCGTCGACTTCCAGCTCGACGTATCCCGGTCCGAAGCCGTTGACCGTGAGCGCGGCGTTGGAGTTGGTGGACATGAAGGTCAGCGTATTGGTGGAGCCGCTGTCGCTGATCTTGTTGCGGTAGGGCGTGTCGTCTTGGTTGAACGTCAGCGCGCCGATCGTGACGGGCGCGCGGAGATTGGCCTCGCGGTTGGCGGAGGCCGGCGCGCCGATGAGGGCCGCCGCGCCGATGCCGTTGGGATACGGCAGCGGATCGGTGCTCCAGTTCGCGTCGACCGTCCAGTCCGCGTTTCCGGGCGGCAGGAAATAGGGGATCCGCAGCGGCACGACGAACGTCGCCTCCTGCAGCGGACTCCACTCGCCGCCGGCGAGTACGCGCGCCTTGAGCGTGGCCGTGGCCGGGAAGCGGAGCGGGCTGGTGTAGAGGGCACCTGCGACCGCGCCGCCCAGGGCGCGGGGGTCCACGCCGTTGGTGGTGAAGTAGATGCTGCCGACGCTGTTCAGATTGGTGATGGAGACCCAGCTGTTGGTCGCGATTTCTCCACCGTGCTGGCTGAACTCCGGGGCAAGCGTGGCGGGCCAAAGCCCGTATTTGGCGAACTGGCCGAAAACGACGTCGCGGCGGACCGACGACTGGATCCAGTTCGTGAAGAAGCTTTGGTTCACATACTGGTTGATGGTCTCCTTCATGATCGGGTTGATTTGGTCGCAGAGGGCGTAGTGGATCTTCTCCATGCTCGCGCGCGTCAGGCAGCCCGCGTGGAAGAAATGCTTCTGGATCCTGTCGGCGAAGCGGAGCCGGAATTCGGGCGAGGCCACGAGCAGCGTGTAGACAACCCGGATGTCTTTGGTGTACGTCGTTTTCGCCGACGCGCCGATGTTCAGGTAAGTCTCGCCCGTGTCGGTCACGCCGTCGCCGTTCTTGTCTCCGATAAAGATGTCGTGAATGGTCGTCCGGCCAAAGCCGCCCAGGCCGCCTTCGGCATCCCACATGTAGAATCGCCAGCGGCCGGCGTCGGAGCGCTCGTGGGCCGCCACCCAGTTGTTTTGCGGCCAGTCCGACGTGGCCGCGTAGATGTTGACCAGCAGGTAGTCGATCACGTTGTCAACGTCCAGAAAATTGTCGACGCCCTGATAGGCTGTCACCGTCGCAAGGTTGTTGGTGCGCAGGTAGGCGATCGTGCTGTTCCAGTGGATCGCGTCGCCGCTGGCGAATTCGCTCACCTGCTGGACGTCCCATGCGGCGGTACTGTTGTGGTGCTGCTGCATGAAGGCTTCGCGCAGGTGTTCGCAGATATTGAAGTACCCCTTCCAGACGCCGTTGATGTAGATGGACGTGAAAAGGCCGCGCGATCCTTCCTGCCCTGTCCCGATGAAAATCCGGCGCATAAGTTCGTCGCGGATGAACGGATTGGTGATGTCGTTCTTGCCGGCGCGGATGCGGATGTCCTCGAATTTGGTGATCTTGCTGTCGGGGAAAAAGGGGTAGTCTTGAGGGGACTCGCCCAACTCGCTGCGGAAAAAGATGTTGAACGAGGGTTTCTGCTTGGGATCGCCTGGCGTGAAGCGGGCGGAGGGCTTGTCGCTCAGGACGAGTTGCGGGCGGGAGTATCCGCTGCTGGAGATGCGCAATCCCAAATCCGTGCGCAACGGCACTCCGCTGGTCGGGTAATACTCGAATCCGGATGCGCGTTCGGCGCAGCGCCCATGCAACGACGGCATGTTGAAAGCGCTCATGTCGCCGCGGTTGTACCACATAATTTTGCTGCTGTAATTGGTGTAGCCGCCGCCCTTGATGGCCATGATGCCCTCGCCGTTGGTGGGGCCGCCGCTGGCGTTGGGCCCGTAGAGCGCCAGGACGGGGTCGGCCGTGAACGAGATGGCGGCCAGTGAGCGCCGGGCGGCTGACTGGTTTATGAAATAGGTTTGCGTCACCGTCTTCGAGGGGATCTTGCCCGCCTTGAAACACCGTGCACGGAAAGCCGTGTTGGATGAAATGGTGACCGGCGCGCTGTATGCGACCCCCGTCAACTCCGTGGGCTCTGTGCCGTCAACCGTGTAGCGGATTGTGGCCAGGGGGTCGGCCGAAGAGAGCTGCAACGGGAAAGAGGCGCTGTAGAAGCCGCCGAGGTGGCTGAAGACCGGGGGCTGGGCGATGCCGGAGAAAAGCATGCCGGAGTTCGCCGCGCCGGGCGAAGCCGTGTCGGAATAGACGTACGCGCCGAAGAGGTTTCGTCCATACGAGTGAAAGGGGTCTTGCGGGGGATAGGCCGGCGCGATCTCGCTGACCACTTGGCCTGCGGCGTTGACGAGCCCGAGATATTCTCCGTCCGAGCTGAGCTTGAAGTTGGTGTGGAGATAGGTCGCGCCGTCGGAGGGGCCGACATCGTACCCGGTCGCCATGACCACGAGATATCCTCCGGGCGGGATGCTGCTGTTTGCGGGGAAATACCATTTCCTGGGTTTCTCCGCGTCATCCGTCAGGGACCATCCCGTCAGATTGGCCGTCTCGGCTCCGCGGTTGAACAGCTCGATCCAGTCCCCTTCGGAGTCGGGGGTGTCCTCCTCGACGTCTGCGCCGCCATCCTCCTCTTCCTCCCCTCCGTCACGCTGCGGTTCGGACGTGCCGATGAAGAAGCACGCGGCATCCTCCGGCTTTGCCAATACGCGGGCGTTGGGGCCGGTCGTGGCGAGCGTGACGCGCCCGATCATGTCCGAGCCGTTTGTGGCGCTGTTGAAAAGCTGGACGGCCAGCACGTTGTAACCTCCGGCGATGAGGGTCTTGGCGGCTCCGAGCGTGACCGTTTCCTGCATGTTGGTGGTCGTGCCGCCGTTATCGCCGTTGGCGTTGTGGCTGGGCTGTGCCACGGCATTGTAAGGCGTGATGGTGTTCGTCGTCCCGACGTTGCGGCGGGCGATCTCGCGCCCGTTGAGGTAGACGATGATGCCGTCGTCATAGTCGAGGATGAGCTGGAGGGCGTTGGTGCTGGCGGCCTCGCTGGCGGTGGCCGAGAACAGGGCGCGCGAATAGATGGAGGACGCCTTGTTGTAAACTTGGCTGAAAAGGTTCGTGCCCAGGATGTAGTCGGGCGGAATGGCGCTTTCGATGCCGAACGGCCCGTTGGCCTCGGGCCACGACGAATCGTTGAACCCGAGGGTCGCCCACGTCGCGGTGACCGGCACGCCGTTCAGCAGCCCGTAGTCGATCACGCCGCCCGAGGGTTCCACCGCGCCGACGAGATATCGCCAGACGGCGTTGTTTGTCACCAGCGAGACGGAGGATGTGATGCCGAGCCGCAGGTCGGCCTGGCAGAGGAACGTGTCGGAATCGGTGCTGGTGATGGCTTTGTTGTGCGCCTGGATGCAGAGGATGTTGTTGCCTGAGACCAAGAGGTTGCTGGCGATGCCGAGAGAGAGAGCGATGCTTTCAGAGCCGCTGTTCGTGTTGAAGGCCGTCTGGTCCCGGTAGGCGAACATGCCGGGGTTGCCCATGTTGAGGCGGGCCACCTCGTTGCCGTTCAGGAAAGCGATAAACCCGTCGTTGTGGCGCACGATGAGCTGGAGTTGTTCTTGCGAGGCGGCTTGCGCCGGGGAGGCTGTGAACGATTTCCGCACATAGAGGGAGGGGATCTTGTCCTTCATGAGGCCGGAGGTGTTCACGCCGAAGGTGACGCCTCTGAACGTGCCGAAGCCGAAAGGGCCTTTGCCTTCAGGCCAGAGCGAGTCATCATACCCCGCCAGATACCACGGCGTGGTCGTGCCGAGCTTGGGATAGCCGGGCTGCGTCCGCTGGAGCTGCCGGTCTGAGTTCGCCGCGGAGATCTCGTTGATGACGACTTGGCCGGGGGACGTCGGCACGATCAAAAAAAGAGAAACGAAAACACCCGCAAAAAGGCCCTTCACGCGCCAAACCGCGGCTGCGACGGATACGAGAGCTCTTTTTCGGATACAACCGATCATGTGACTCTTTGCTTATGAGGTCCGCTTAATCATCCCACACCACGTTAAAATAGTATCCTTCCTGAGAGGCCAAAGTCAATTCATCCTTTTCCGGCCATGAAGCCGAGTACGCCGTCCATGATCATCTGGGCGGCGAGGGCGGCGAGGATGATGCCGGTGAGTTTGCTGAGGATGTTCAGGCCGCGGTGCCCGATGCCCCGCTCGATGGCGGTGCCCAGCAGCAGCATGATGCCAAGGCAGCCGACGGCGAAAAGCAGGGCGAGGCTGCCCACGATCTTCTCGGTGACGTCCGCGAGCCCGGCGCCCATCACCAGCAGCGTGCCGGTCGTGGCCGGTCCGACGATGACGGGCATGGCCAGCGGCACGACGGCGATGTCCGCCTCCTGGTTCAGTTCGGGCGGGGTTTTGCGCCCTTGGACCAGGCTGACCGCGGACAGGAACAGGAGGACTCCGACGCCGATCCGGAAAGCGTCGAGGGTGATGCCGAAGATCGCGAAAAGCCGGTTGCCGAGGAAGAACAGGCCGATGCACAGGACCGCGACCGCGATGGTGATCATGACCGCGAGTCTCCTGCGGCGCTTTTCCGTATAGTCGCCGGTCATGCTGAGGAACATGGAGAGCGCGAAAAACGGCGTGAAGAGGAAGAAGAACTTCAGCCACACGTTGAGGAACTGATGTAACGGTTCGTGCATGAGCATCACTGTATCCCGAAGCGGCTCCGGGTGTCAACGGGAGGGCGGCGCGCCGGGGGCGGTCTTGCGCTTTCTCGCCAACGTGTTGACCGGACTCACAGAAGTTTGGTATTTTCATTTTTCAGAACGATTGTTTTTCACGTGCTTTCATTCGGCGGTAAAACTTCAGGGGAACAATGAAAAAGAATATCGGGATGACGCTGCTGCGGATGCTGATCGGCTGGCATTTTCTGTACGAGGGGGTCTGGAAGCTGATACAGGTCGGTGGGTGGTCGTCGGTCGGTTACCTGCGGATGAGCAAGTGGTTTGCGGCTCCGCTGTTCCATCGGATCGCCGATACGCCGTGGCTGCTGGAGACGGTCGACCTGCTGAACATGTGGGGGTTGACGCTGATCGGGCTGGGGCTCATCTTGGGCGTGCTGGTGCGCCCGGCGGCCGCGGCCGGCATTCTTCTCTTGGCGTTCTACTACGTCGCCCAGCCGCCGTTCCTCTCGCCGTCGGCCGAAGGGCATTTCCTCTGGATCGACCGGAATGCGGTGGAGGCGGCGGCGCTGCTGGCGGTCATGCTGGTTCCGTCTTTCGGTCTGGGAGCCTACCTGGCTTCGCTTCCCCGCAAGATGTTCAAGCGGGACCTTAAAAAAAATAAAGGTGAAGTGTCTGCCCCCCCCGTCGTTTCGCCGGGGCGGCGTGAGCTGCTCATCAGCCTGAGTTCGCTGCCGGTGCTCGGCGCGTTCGGTTACGCGTTTTTGCGCAAGCACGGCCCCGTTTGGGAGAGAGAGAATCTCAAGGCACAGGCCGATGCGGTCACCAGCGCCACGGTCAAAACGTTTGATTTCGCGGACATCAAGGACCTGAAGAAGCCGATCGATAAGTTCGGCCAGATCAAGAACGTGAAGCTGAGCCGCATGCTTCTGGGCGGTAATCTGATCGGCGGCTGGGCTCATGCGCGCGACTTGATCTATGTGGACAAGCTGGTCAAGGCCTATCACACCGACTGGCGCGTTTTCCGCACCTTCCGCATGGCTGAACAGTGCGGCGTGAACACGATCTTGACGAATCCCGCTCTGATGCGCGTGATCAACGACTACTGGAAAAAAGAGGGCGGCAAGATCCAGTTCATCTCGGACTGTGGTCACAAAGAAGGGTTGATCCGCGGCGCGCAGCTCTCGGTGGAGAACGGCGCTTCGGCCGTCTACACGCATGGCGGCGTGTCCGACGGCTGGGCGCAGGCGGGCGACGCCAAGAAGTTCGAGGAGACGCTGGCGGCCATGCGTAAACTGGGCGTTCCCGCGGGCATCGGCGCGCACCGGCTGGAGACCGTGAAGTTCTGCGTGGAGCACGGGATCGTGCCCGATTTCTGGATGAAGACGCTGCACCGCACGAATTACTGGTCGGCCCGGCCGGAGGAAGGGTTCAACAAGAAGGATAACATCTTCTGCGTCGATCCGGACGACGTGATCGCCTACATGGAGAAGCTGGAGCAGCCCTGGATCGCCTTTAAGATCCTGGCCGCCGGCGCGCTCCAGCCGAAGGACGCATTCCCGTTTGCGTTCAAGAGCGGGGCTGATTTCATCTGCGTCGGCATGTACGATTTCCAAGTTGTTGAAGACGTCAATTTGGTCAACTCGATCCTCGACGCGAAGATTGAGCGCAAGCGTCCGTGGCGCGCGTAAAAATCGCACTCCCCGGAGACGGTGGATTTCGTGTATCTTTGTGTCCCTACACAAGGACTGAAGGAGCTTATGAAAAAGAGCATGGTGATCGTTTCGGTGTCGGCCCTGATAGCGTGCGCGGGGTGCTTCAAGCACCGCGAAGCCCCGTACCGCCCGGTGACCGCGAAGTCCATGGCTGAGGCGGTCGAGAAACAGGCTACGGTCGAATGCGTCAATCTTGCGGGGCAGACGCTTGCCGCGCTGCCCAAGGAGCTGGCGTCGATGCCGAGGCTCACCGTGCTGGAGCTGCGGGGCGCGCAGGGGCTGGCGTCGCTGGCGGGGTTGGACGGGCTGAAGACGCTCAAGCAGCTCGATCTCTCTTCGACCAAGCTGTCGACGGTGCCGCCCGAAGTGTCCGGTTTGACCGGGCTGACCCGTCTCTATCTGTCGGACAACGGGCTCACGGCGTTGCCGTCGTCGTTCGGCGGGCTCACGGCGTTGGACTACCTCAATCTGGATAACAACCAATTGACTGCGGTGCCTCCGGAGCTCGGCCTTGCAACCGGCCTGCGCTGGTTGCGCCTGAACGGCAACCAGCTGGCTACGCTGCCGCCCGAACTGGCGAAACTGACGAAGCTGCAGCGCATTTACCTGCGCCAGAACCAGCTCGCGGCGGTGCCGGAATGTTTGAAGGGCTTGCCGCTGCTGGAGGATGTCAGCCTGAGCGGCAACAAGGTGACGGCGGTGCCTGACTGGATGACGGCGCTACCCAAGCTGCGTCAGGTGGATCTCGACGGCTGCCCTGTCGCCAAACTCCCTGCCAATCTGGGCGGCTGGAAAACGCTTCAGGTGTTGTCGCTGGTGCGTTGCCCGATCGCCGATGAGGAGAAGGCCCGCATCCGCGCCGCCCTGCCCAAGGTTCATGTCGCGTTCTAAAGCCATAACGTGCGGCGGCGACAAGACGTGGCGGAACTGGCGATGGCAACTGCGGCAGGCCGTGACCGGCGTGTCGCCGGAGCTGGAGGCGTTCGGAATACCGCGGGGTGAGGCGGAGCGGGTCCACCGCCGGTATCCCGTCAAACTCACGCCGTACGTTTTGGCGCAACTCGTCCGGGATAACCGCGCCGACCCGCTCAACCGGCAGGCCCTGCCTTCCGACGAGGAGCTGCTTCCCGAAGCCGGCATGGTCGCCGATCCCTTTGCCGAGAAGACCCGCGCGGCGTGCTGCCACGGCCTCAAGCAGCGTTTTCACGACCGCGTGCTCGTGATGGCGAATGACCGGTGCGCCATGGCGTGCCGCCATTGCACGCGCAAAGGCCTGCTGGACGGCGCGGAGGTGGTCCGCACGCCCGCGCAGCTTTCGGCGGCCGTGGCGTGGGTCAAGGCGCACCCCGACGTGCGCGAGGTCTTGCTTTCAGGGGGCGATCCTCTGTTGCTCTCGGACCGCCGGATCCTGGCGCTGGTCTGCGCCTTCGCGCGCTTGCCGCAGATCGACGCGGTGCGGATTGGCACGCGCGTGCCGGTGACGTTGCCTATGCGCGTCACGCCGGAGCTGGCGCGGGCGCTGGGCGCGTTCAAGAAGGTCTGGGTGAACACGCAGTTCAACCACGCGCGCGAGATCACGCCTGAGGCGGCGGCGGCATGCGCGCTGCTGGTGGAGGCGGGCATTCCGGTTTCGAACCAGACCGTGTTGCTCAAAGGCGTGAACGATTCGGTGGACGCGCTTTTCGAGCTCTGCACCGGCCTGCAACGCATCCGGGTGCGGCCTTACTACGTGTTTCTCTGCGACCCGGTCGCGGGTATTGCGCATTTCCGCGTGCCGCGGCGCACGGCCCGGCGGCTCGAACGGGAAC
Organism: uncultured Lentisphaeraceae bacterium; assembly: GCA_964579865.1. Taxonomy (GTDB): domain Bacteria; phylum Verrucomicrobiota; class Kiritimatiellia; order RFP12; family UBA1067; genus DAOPZC01. The sequence goes on from CAZOIS010000021.1 coordinate 17,567, forward strand.
TGGCGGTGCGGGTCGGGGGGCTCGCCCTGCCGCGTTTCGTGATGGATCTCCCGGGATCGCCGCGTAAAACGCCGATCTGACGCCGTCTTTGGATTATGCGCGATACGGCCGAGCTTCCGACCGTCGTGCGGCACGCGTCGGTCCGGCCCGCGCCTGCGGCGGCATCGTCTCCCCGGCATGATCGCCGGATTGCGTAAAATTGATAAATCCGGTGCGCAAAATCGGGTAGTTTGTTTTTGGGGTTGTGGTATTCTGAAAAAGTAAATTGGACATTAGAGGCACGGGGCGCGTTCAACGCGGCCGGATTTCAGGTGGAGGAAAAGGAATGAAGCGAATGCTGATGATCGGTGCGGCGTGCCTGTCGGTCGGGTTTGCCGGTGCTCAGGATGCTAAAACGATTCCCGTAAACCAGCGGCCGGCACGCGTGTCGCCGGCGTGGATGACGCAGGGGGTGATGTACCAGGTATGGCTGCGGGGGTTCACGCCCGAGGGAACGTTGAAGGCGGCGTCGGCGCGGTTGCCGCAAGTCGCCGAGCTCGGCGTGACGGTGCTGTACCTCAGCCCGGTCTGTCTGCAGGACGACGATATGCGCAAGGAGCACTGGGCGCCCCGCCAGCGTAAGACCGACAATCCGAAAAATCCGTACCGGATCAAGGATTACTTTGAGGTCGACCCCGAGTACGGCACCAAAGAGGACCTCCGCGCGTTCGTGAAGGAGGCGCACCGTCTCGGCCTGCGCGTGTTGATGGACATGGTCTACCTGCACTGCGGGCCGACGGCGGTGATCATCGGCCAGCATCCGGATTTCATGAAACGCGACACGGACGGAAAGCTGAAGCTTGCGCAGTGGGGGTTCCCCTCCATTGATTTCGCGAATCCGGAGCTGCGCGAGTATTTTTGGAAAAACATGGAGTACTGGGTGCGGGATTTCGATGTGGACGGCTTCCGCTGTGACGTCGCGGACGGCATCCCGTTGGACTTCTGGGAAACGGCGCGCGACCGCCTCGAAAAACTAAGGCCGGATATCGGCATCCTGGCCGAAGGCCTGCGCAAAGAGGACCAGCTCAAAGCGTTCGACCTCGATTACGGCTGGGGCTTTGACGGCAAATGGACGAACGCTGAGAAAGTGCGGGGCCAGTGGGAAAAGATGGCGGCGGAACGTCCGCGAGGCGGTGCCAAATTCATCCGGTTCATTGAGAACCACGACATCGTGCAGGACGCCGGCACGAACCGGTTCGACAAGGCGTGGGGGACTGCGCACGTCGACGCGGTGCTGGTGGCGCTCTTCACGCTCGACGGCGTGCCGCTCCTCTATAACGGGCAGGAGATTGCCGACACGTCACGGCAGAGCCTGTATGCGAAGTGGCCGGTGGATTGGTCGTGCGGCGACACGCCGACGGGCCGGGCGCGCTTCGCGCTCTGCCGCAAGCTGTGCGAACTGCGCAAGAGCGAGCCGGCCCTGAAACAGGGCGCGCTGCAATGGCTGGACAACAATCAGCCCGAAGCGGTGCTCTCCTATGTGCGGACCGCGGGTACCGAATCTGTCTTGGTGGCGGTGAACCTCAGCGCTCAGCCCGTGACGGTCCGGATCAGGCCGCCTGCAACGGCAGGAAAGAGGCTGCTGGAATCCGGCGTGGTTGCGGCGGATTCCACGCGTGATGGCCTGTTGGTGTCGCTGCGGGGACAGGGCTATTTGGTCATGGGACGTTAGGTGCGCCGCGACGCGTGCCCGATAAAGGGGGGACGATGCGGAAATCACTTGTATGGGTCGCGCTGGCCGCATTGGCTGGAAGCGGGGGTGCGGCGGACGGGATGAGGCCGATGCCCGTGAAGCAGTGGCGCGTCACACCGACCTCGCTGGTTTCGCGGGATACGCCGCCGCGGCAGAACATCGCGCTGGACATCGAAAGCGGTGCGGCGGTTGAAACGTGCGTTCTGAAGGTTTGGGCGGACGGAAAACTTCTGTCTGAAGAAACGCTGGGAGCGTTGCGCGCCGGGACGAACTCGGTTTCGGTTCTGCTCGACGAGCCGGAAAAGCCGGTCGCATCAAAGTGGGCGCTGTTCAACGGGAATGTGCAGATGGCGGAATTGGCGTTCACGTGGAACCCGCCGCGCCACTGGACGATCTATGAAGTCTTTTCCTCGCACGTGGATATCGGCTTACATGATCCGCAGTACAAGCAGCGGCTGATGGGAACCCGATATCTGGACCGCGCGCAGGAACTGCTCGACCAGTCCGCAGGCGAGCCGGACGCGTCGCGCTTCCGTTACGTGGTCGAGGGCCTGTGGTGGTGGAACAATTACGCGCTCGACCGCTCCGAGCACGCGGCGCGGCGGTTCGTCGAAAAGTACGCCAAGCCGGGGCTGGTCGGCATCGGTGCCTCGCATTCCGGCAACCGGACGGAGACCTATGGAGCCGAGGAGCTCTGCCGCAGCGCCTATTATGCGCGCGAACTGCGTTACCGGTGGGGGCTTGCCGCGGACGCCATGTTGATGGTGGACAACAACGGCATCACCTGGCCGCTGGTGCAGGCGTATGCCGATGCGGGAATCAAATACCTCGGCTTCTATCCGAATCCGTGGAACCCGGACGCGGTGAACTGCTGGAGCCCGGGCGGCACGCCGGGAAGCCGCATCGATGTGGGCTGGGATTCTTCGCTGCCGCATCTTTTCTATTGGCGGGGCGCGGACGGCAAGAGCCGCATTCTGGTCTGGTCGAATCTGAGTTACGGCAACCTTTCGAGCTTCAGCTTCGGCCACAACAAGTCGGACCCGAAGGCGATCGCGCCGGTCATGGCCCGACAGCTCGCGCGCGTGGAAGAGCGCTATCCGTACGACGTTTGGATGGTTCCCAACTACAACGACAACCAGATGCCGGGCTTGGACGCGGCCAACCGCGCCAAGGCGTGGAACGCGGTTTGGCGGTGGCCTGAGCTGAGAACGGTCGGCGATCTGGCGGTGCCGTTTAGAGAGGTCGAGGGCCGTTTCGGCAAGCAGATCCCGACGCTGAGCGGCCTGATGACTTCCGGGTGGGCGCAGCACCCTGTCTGCACGCCGGGGCTGCTGGCGGAGAAGTTCGAGGCGGACCGGCTTCTGCCGACCGCCGAGAAGCTGGCGACGCTCGCGCGGCTGACCGACCCGGACTATCGCTATCCTGTTCTGGGTTTCCGCCGCGCTTGGGACGCGCTGATCTGCAACGACGAACACGGTTACGGCACGAGTTATTACAAGGGGCGGCCGGTCTACGACACGTGGATGCAGAAGCGGGAATGGATTGCTCAGGCCGCTAAGACCGCCGCCGAAGAGAGCGGGCGCGCCCTGCGGGCGATCGCCGCGAAAGTGGGGGCGGACGGCCCCGCCGTGCTGGTGTTCAACCCGACGCTGCAGGCGCGCTGCGAAACAGTCGAAGCGCAGTTGCCCGACGCGTGTGTTGGGCTGTGCAAGATACGCTGTCCGGACGGGACGGTCGCTCCCGCGTTGTCTGCCGGACGGACCCTCCGCTTCCGCACGACCGAGATTCCGTCGCTTGGCTATGCGGTGTTCGGGCTGGAGCGCGGCGCGGCTGAACCGGCCGTCGCGGAAGCGCTTGCCGAGCCGCCTGTTTTGGAAAACGGCTTTTACCGTCTGACCTTTGACGGCGATGGCGGCATCACGGGAATCTACGATAAAGAGCTCAAACGAGAGTTGGTTGACATCCGTGCGCCCTATCGCTGCAACCAGCTGGTGTATTCCAAGGACAGGAACAAGACTTTCGTTTCACCCGCGCGGGCGCGTTTCGAGGTCGAGTCGTCCGTTCTGGGCCGGACAGTGACCGCGCGTTTCGACGACACGAACACCTTGGCGGAGATCGTGCAGCGCGTCAGCCTGCCGTCGCACGAGAAGCGCATCGACATCGAAAACCGGCTGAGCCATGTGCGGGACTTGGGGAACGTCAAACGCTGGGACCGCTTTGGATATTATGCTTTCCCGTTCGATGTGCCCAACGGCGAGTTCCGTGTCGGTTTGAACGGATGCCACGCGAACGCCTACAAAGATCAGACCGGCCTCACCACGGACGCTTACCACGCGGCCCGCGATTGGTCTTATGTCGGCAACGGGGCGTTCGGCGTGACGCTGGTCCAGCGGGACAGCCAGCTGATCGAGTGCGGCAAAATCCATGCGCCCAAACGGACCTTCGGCGAGAAGCCCGAGACGTCACATCTCTACTCGTACATTTTCAACGACTGGCTGTATGGGCATGCCTATGTGTCGGGGCCGTCCCATATCAACATGAGGTTCCGCTACTCGATCCGCAGCCAGGCGGGGACGTTTGAAGAAGCGCGTGCCCCGCAGTTTTCCGAGCGCACGGTGTGTCCCATGCTCACGCGTGTCATTCCGCAGGCACAACAAGGAGCTCTGGCGCAAGCGCAGTACAGCTTTCTGCGCGTCGGCGCAGAAAACGTTGAACTGCTGACACTGAAGCTGAGCGAGACGCCGGGACGCGGCGCGGTCGCCCGGTTCCATGAGACCGCCGGGAAGAAAACGGATGCGGCGGCTCTCCGGATCGGGTTCGGCGGCGATTCGCACCGCCTGACGGGCTGTACGCTTTTGGAGCGCGACGGGGACGTTTTGGAAAAGCCTTGTTTGTCGCTTGAGCCGTTCGGTTATTTCACCTTGCGTATCGAGGAACCCGGCTCTCAGCCGGTCCGCCCGGCGGTGTCGGTCGCGCAGGCAACCGACAAGTCCGTCGCGCTGGAATGGAGACCTGTGCCCGGTGCGCGGCAGTATCACGTGTATCGCGGCGAGTCCGCGGACTTCGCGGCGGACGAGTATCATTGGGTCGCAGCCACCTGCGGCACGGCTTTCTGCGACGACTGGCTCGCCGCGGGATCGACCCACCATTATCGCGTGGCGGCGGAGGACGCCCGCGCGCGGCAAGGTGCGGCATCCGCCAGCGTGCGCGCAGAGACGCTGCCGAAAGGCGACGCGCCGCCCGCGAAGGTCGGCACGTTCCATTCGGGGCTGATCGCGAGTCCGCGCGCGTGGCGTGGGGACTCGCCGGATAGGCTCTATCTGCAGTGGGGACAGAATAGGGAAAGCGACCTGTCGCATTATGAGTTGTACCGGGGCGCGGTTCCCGGCTTCGTCCCCGACGGGACGAGTTTCATCGCCAAGGTCGAGCCCGGCCCGTACGTCACCGTGCAGTATGAGGACACGGGACTTAAAACGCATGCGGCCTATTTCTACCGCGTGTTGGCGGTCGACCGGGACGGGCATAAAAGCGCGCCAGGCGAGGCGTGCGAGGGTGTCACACGCGAGCCGCCGGAGAAGACGAACTAGTGGATGGAAATCAGCGTGCCGCCGCAGGTCAGCAAAACTTGCCCCGTCGTATTGTTGTAGCCGACTGCCCGCTGGCCGCTGAGATTCGTCGAGAGGAACTGTCCTGACAGGCTGCCCGGCGTGCAGGTCGCGATCACATACGTGGCGCCCGGCTTAAGCAGGGCCGAATTCTGGATCTCCAGCGTCAGGCCGGAAAGATCCAGTGCGCCTGCAACCCGCAGGCGGTCACAGGCTCCGTCCAGCGCGACATCCACCAGCAGCGTGCCGCCGAGGGTTGCCGCGGCCGTCAGCGTGAGCGTGCCGACCGCGTTCGTCCCGCCTGGGGCGATGACGCCTTGGACGGCGAGCGTGCCGTTGCTGACCGTGCCGCAGCCGCTGAGTCCGGCCAGCGGCTGGAGTGTGCCTCCCAGATCCAAGACGGCGTCGGCCGCGATTTCCGTGACCAGGTTGGTCGGCAGGTTGCCGGGCGCGGACGAGCCGGCACCGACAAGGCGGATGTCATCGATGACGGTCGTCGTATCGCCGCCGGCCGAAGTCCCTTGAAATCTCAGTTCGTGCGTGCCTGCCGCGAGCGCGAAATTGGTGGCGTAGCTCTTAAACGCGCCGCCATTGGCGAACGCGGCGCTGTTCCAGGAGGCTGCGCTCGACCCGTCGACGAGCACCTCCACGTTGGCCGCAGGGTAGCCGGGCCGGTTCGCGGCGGCGAACGCGAGCTGATAGGTGCCGGCGCGTTGTACGGTCACGGTCTGAAAACAATGCGAGGCGCTTTGCAGGTAGCCGATCTGAACGCCCTGAGGCGCCGTGCCCACCCAGGGTGAGCCGTTCCGGGCGATGCCGCTGCCGTTGTTCTCGATGGGATGTCCGCTCATGGTCCAGCCCCCCGTCACGCCGTCGCCCGTCAGGTAGGCCCAGCCGGCCGCACCCATGGCCGGCAGCTCGAAGCCGGCGTTCCGGATGGTCACGGGGAGCGGCGAGAGCCGCAGCGTTCCGCCCAAGACACGGGCGCCGTTGGTGAAGGCGTTTGCGCCGGATAAGGTCAGCGTCCCTGTGCCGGTCTTGACCAGCGTGATCGCGCCTTCAAGCTGGCCCGGGAAGTTCGTGCTCGCATTGTTGCCGCCGACCGTGAAGAGCGCGTTGGTGGCGGAGGCGTTCATCACCCGTCCGCCGCCGGTCAATTCTCCCACGGTTTGGTTCGCGCTGTTCAGATCCAGCACGGCGTCGGCCGCGATGTTCAGCCGCGTGCCGGTCGGCAGCGGCGCCGAGGCCGGGCCCAGCTTCAGCGTGCCGCCCAGGACCGTCGTGTCGCCGGCGTAGGTGCAGAACGTGGCGGCGTTGGTGATCATGAGCGTCAGCGTGTTTGCGCCGGTCTTGGTCAGCCCGCCCGTGGAGTCCCCGTCGCGCAGGAACGGACGACGGATGGTGACGCTGCCGTTGGCGGTGTCGATGACGGCGCCGCCGTTCTTCACATACAGATTCAGCGATCCAGACGTGGCGCCGATCCAGTCGTTGGGGTAGAGCCCGGGGGTGATGCTGCTCACGCCCAGCACGCCGCCGTCGAAGAAAAGCGACCCTGTGGCCCCGGCCGAACTGTAGAGCCTGTCGGAGTAGAGCTGGCCTCCGCTCTGGAGGGTCACGGAGACCGAGCCCGACGAGAAACGCGTCACGCGCCAGTTGGCCGTGTGGCTGCCGCCGATGGTCGTCGCCGTGTTCGTTCCGCCCCAGCCGAGCAGGGTGTCTGTGCCGACGTACGACGTGCCGCCGGAGAGGATGATCGCGGCGTTCTGGAACTGCGCGTAGCCGTTGTAGCTCAGGCTTCCCGCCGTCTGGTAGAAGGTGGCGTCGGCCATGGATAAGCAGAACGCGTTGCCGGCGGCGGGCGCCACGGTGCCGCCGTCGAGTTGTAGCGTCGCATGGCTGATTTTCACGGGGCCGCTGCCGAGCGAGCCGCCGCTCGGCAGCCTCAGCAAGCCACCGGTCACCTCGGTGCCGCCGGGGCACGTGTTGGTGCCGTACAGCGTGAGCGCGCCGGTGCCGCCCTTGAGCAGCGTGCCGGCGCTTGTCCGGTTTGTGACGGCCGCGCGGATCGCGAGGTCGTTGGTGCTCCAGTTGCAGACGGCGAGCGTCGGCTGCGTGCCCGCGAGCCAGCCGTCACGGGTCCCTGTGCCGACCGCCAGGCCACCCGCGTCGGGCCGCAGGAAGAGTCCGTGCAGCGCCAGCGTCTGCCCGGCGGGATCAAGCGTGACGAGGTCATCCGTCGCGCCTTGCGTCAGGGTGCCGATGATGGTCTCGCCTGCGCCGAGGGTGAGCGTGCCGGCCATGCCGGTCCCTTCGGTGATCAGCACGTCCGCGGTGTCGTTGCTGGCGACAACCTGCGTGCCGGAGTCGCGCCGCGTCACCTCGGTGTAATTCGGAGTCGCGCCGATGACGTCGAGCTCCTTGTAGCCGACGCCGCTGTTTTCCTGGGGCGGGAACGTGAAGCGGACGGCATCGATGTCGGCGAGGTCAAGGTTGGTGATCGCGACGTGCGTTAGCTTGACCGTCCCGGTGTAGGCGATCTCCATCGCGTCGCCAAACGCGCTGGCGCCCGTTTTGCGGAAGCTGACCCAGTAGTTCTGGTTGTCGCGTCCGGAGTCGGTCCAGCCGGTGTACGTGTCGATGGCCGCAACGGTGTAACCGGCGGGGTGATTGGTCAGGTCGAGCGTATACGTTACCGTTCCGCTGGCGATCGCGCAGGTGCCCGTTGTCTTGTCAGCTGAGCCGAACGCGCCGTCCGTGAGCGCCGGGACGAGGGCGTTGGTGAAGCCGCTTGACGTGTAGTAGCTGAACGCGTCGTTGGTGGCGGAGACGGCCGTTTGGATCAGGTCGGTGTCCGAAACCGTGAAAACGGTCCCGGCGCTGGTGCCGGTCGCGGAGAACTGCGTGGTCATGGCCGCGCCGAACACGTCCAGCTCCTTGTAGCCGACGCCGCCGTTCTCTTGGGAAAGAAAGGTGAATTTGACCGCGTCGATGCCCGCCAGATTGAGGTCGGTCAGGCTGATGCGCGTCTCCCGCATGCCGGAAGCATAGGTGTTGGTGATGGCGTTTCCGAAGGTGCCGGAGGCGACCTTTCGGAAGCTGACCACATAGTTCTGATCGACGCGGCCGCCGTCCTGCCACCCCGTGTATGAGCCGAGGCTCGAGATCAGGTATCCGGCCGGGGACTTCGACGTGTCGAGCATGTAAGTGATGGAGCCGCCCGCGAGGGCGAAGGAGAATTCGCGGTTGCCCGGGCCCGTCGTTCCGTCTGTCAGCGATGCGAGTGTGCCCGCCGTATATCCGCCCTCCACATACACAGCCAGCCCGTCGGTTTCAACCGAATTCAAGTTCCGCTGCAGCAGGTCGGTGTCAGATGCCGTGTAGGGCTGATCGCTGTTTGACTTGACGGTCGTCCAGGCCTGCGCGTCTCCTGTTGCGAGTCCGAATGCGGCCATCGCTGCCGCTGCCCATTTGCCGAACGCCGGGTGTTGATTCATGAGGCCCCCTTTTTCAGAACAGGACTGTGAAAACAATTTGCGCTCAACCCAGGCTTGGCTTTCCCGATTTCATCGGCCTCGGCAACTTGAATTCAGCGATATTTTCACGTTAATTATTATCACAAAATGGGATTATCTTGTCTATCATGATCAAAACGGTCGGAAACGCGCGAAAGGGCGGCCACGCCGCTTGACATCGACTCGACTTGGGCTTGACCTCAGATCAGGGCGGTGCTGAAGTAGCGCTCGGCGCGGTCCGGCAGGACCGTGACAATGTTTTTGCCCATGTCCATGCGTTTGCCGCATTCTACCGCCGCCCAGACGTTGGCGCCGGACGAGGTCCCGACCAGCGCGCCTTCTTTCAGCGTCAGACGTTGCGCGGTCGTGATGGCGTCGTCGTCCGTCACGGTGATGACGTCGTCGACGAGCGACACGTCCAAGACGTCCGGGATGAAGCCGTCGCCGATACCCTCGATCCGGTGAAAGCCCGGCTCCTGCCCGAGCAGCGCGGAGGCGTTGGCCGGCTCGACCGCCACGATCTTGATCTCCGGATTCTTTTCCTTGAGGAAGCGGCCCACGCCGGCCAGCGTTCCGCCGCTGCCGACGCCGGCGACGAAGGCGTCGACGCGTCCCTCCATCTGTTCCCAGATCTCCTCGGCGGTGGTCTGATAGTGGATCGCGGGATTGTCCGGATTCACGAACTGTCCCGGGATGAAAAGGTCGGGGATTTCCCGCTTCAGTTCCTCCAGCTTCTTGAGGCAGCCGTTGAGGCTCTCGTCCGCAGGCGTGCAGATCAGGTCGCCACCGAACGCTCTGATGATCTTCCGGCGCTCCTCGCTCATGTTGTCGGGCATCACGATGATGACCCGGTAGCCTTTGCGGACGCCCACGAAGGTCACGCCGATCCCCGTGTTGCCGGAGGTGGCTTCGGCGATGGTCATGCCCGGCTTCAGGTCGCCCCGCTTTTCGGCCTGCTCGATCATGTGGCGGGCGACCCGATCCTTGATGCTTCCTCCGGGGTTGAGATATTCGGCTTTCGCGTAAACCGGAAAGCTTGCGAGTCGCTCGAGCTTCAAGAGCGGCGTGTTGCCGATGGTCTCCAAAATCGTCGTCCAGCGTGCCATAGTCTGTCCGTTCCTCACACCAGGTGCCGGGCCGGCGTGATACGACGGTCTCGGAGCTTCTCCGCGACGCGGGCTCCGTCTGATGTTTGGGTCACTCTACCAAACCGGTATTTGCCGCGCAACCGCCGTCTGTCCAGAACGCGACAACGGGCGGCCCTGGCGGACCGTCCGCGATACCCGCGGCTACCACGTGCAAAGGCCGGTGGCCTCTTGGAACCGGTAGCGGAAGACGCGCCAGCGGGAGTCGTCGCGGAACACGCCATAGTCGGCCGTGAAGACGCGGCCGCCGGAATTTGTCCATATCCGCTCGACGTGGGCGGCCGCGTCGGCCAGCGCCGGTGCGGACACGCGTCCGGCGACACGCACGTCGGTTTCCAGATTGTAGTCCCGCACGTTTCGGCGCGTGAAGTTGGCCGATCCGAGCAGCAGGTCCGCGGTGCCGTCCGCCCGCTTGACCAGCAGCATCTTGGCGTGCATCTGTTCGCCGCGGGTGACGGCCCAGCGGAGCGGAACGCCCGCCGCGACCAGCTCGCGGGCCACCTGCCGGTTCGGCATGCCGCTTTTTTCCCGGCCGAAGGCGTCCTTGTTGGGGTCGAGCACCACGCGCATCGTCACGCCGCGGCGCGCCGCGGCCGTCAGCGCCTCGATGATCGGGCGGTCCGCAAGGTAGAACATCACCAGGTCCAGCGCGTCGCCCGCCCCGGCCGCGCCGATCATGGCTTCGGCGGTATCGGCGATCGCCTCCTCCGTGACGATCTGTACCCGCAGACAGCCGTCCGGGGCGGGGGCGGCCGGCGGCAAAGCGTCGGGCGGGAGGGCCCGACCGCCGCTGAAGGCGAGGACCGCCTGTTCCGTCTCCAACACCGGCCGCACGGCCGGTCCGCTGAAAACGAGGCCGACGTTGGAGTGGGCGCTGCTGCCGTCGTGTGGGTTGGCGGAGGTCACCAAGGCGCGCAGTTCGCCGCCCGCGTCGGCGACCACCACCTTGCGGTGGTTGGCCTTGAAGTTGAGGAGCGCCAGCCAGCTGCGTAGCGTGACCTTCCCGCCGTCGAAGGGGTTCGCGAGCCAGCCGCCCCGGCTGCTGTTGCCCCACGGCCAGAAGAGGATCTTCCAGACGCTCGACCAGGCCGGGTTGCTGTCGGGCAGCGCGTCGAGGTCGGTGAGGACCACCTCGACGCCGGCCTCGCGCAGGCGCTTCAGGTGGGCGGCCTCGAGGCCGCCGTAGACCGTGTTGATCGGGTCGGTGATCACCACGGCGTGTAGACTGGGCGCCGCGCGTTTGCGTGCGATCAGAGCGGCGGTCAGCTCTTCGCACAGCCGCCGGTGCGGCGCGGGCCCTTTGCCTAGGAACTCGTTGAAGAGGAACATGTCGACCACCACCAGACGTTCGGCTTGGGCGATCATCGCGAAGACCTCGTCGAAAATCTGCTGGTCGATCACGCGCGCGCCCGACTCGTCGAGGCCGGTCTGGTCGCGCAGGAAGCGCACCTCCGTGGCTGGCAGAAGTTCGCTGCGGTAGGAAAGCCCGGCAGGCAACGGTTTCACCGCGTGGTAACAGCAGCCCGGCGCGACGGCTGTCATCGTGATCAAAAGGGTGATTTGGCTTAGAACCCGTATTCGGACGTCGGTCATTGCTGAATCCAGAGGAAAGGGTGAATGGCAGGATGGGACGGAGAATTGCGTCAAAGTTTAAACTTCCGGGCGGAGAGATTCAATGACAAGGATGAAAGAGGTGGCGCGGTGTGTGGACCTCTCGCTGGATTCTCAAGCCCGTATTCGGCCGGTAATAGCGTGGCCTGCTATGCGTTAAACGGCCACCCACGCGATTGACTTCCCCCCGGCGAATGTCTAACATGACAAAAATTTGTAATGGAGGTTTCATGAGACTCGCACTTGTGTTGGCGGCATTGGGGATGGTTGGCTGTTCATCGGTCGTCGAGCCGGCGAAGGAAAAGGCGGAGACGCCCGCTTTTATTTCCGCCAAACCGGTGTGGCTGGAGGGGCGCGAGAAGGAAAAGAACCTGTTCGTCGGCTTCCGTGCGGCGGTGGACGGCAAGGCCGCCAGGCGCGCGGTGGTGCGAGTGACCGGCGCGACCGTTTACCGGCTGTTCGTGAACGGCGAGTTCTTGGGGTACGGCCCCGCGCGCGGCCCGCACGGCTTCGACCGCGTGGACGAGTGGCCGCTCAAGGGCCACTGCAGGTCCGGAGCGAACGTGATCGCCATCGAAGTGGCGGGGTATAACGCCAACAGCTATTACCATCTCGATCAGCCGTCCTATCTGCAGGCCGAAGTCGTGGACGGGACAAGCGTGCTGGCCTCCACCGCCGGCGCGGGCGCGGTCTTTGAGGCGCAGGCGCTGGAGAGCCGCGTGCAGAAGGTCCAACGCTACAGTTTTCAGCGCACTTTTTCGGAGGTGTACCGGCTGACGCCCGACTCCGACGCGTGGCGTACGGGCGGGGCGTTCCTGGCCCAGAAGCAGGCGGTGCGCCCGCAGGTGCCGCTGTTGCCGCGCATCGCGCCGTACCCCGCGTTTCAGGTCCTGAGCCCGGTCCGCGAGGTGTTCGCGGGCACGACCCAGAACAACCCGGGCAAGAAGGTGTGGGGCGACCGCGCCATCAAGGGGGTCGGGCCCGGGTATGCCGGGTTCCCGGAGGCCGAACTCGCCACGATCCCGCTCTACGAGGTGCAGCGGCTGGAGACCGCGACGAGCGCGCGCGTGGACAAACCGGCCGGTCCCGACGGCCGTTATGCTTTTGCGGACGGCCAATTCCGCATCTTCGAGTTCGTGCGCAACAATGCCGGCTTCATCGGTTCAACGGTCCGGTGCGACGCTCCGGCGCGTATCTACTTCGTGTTCGACGAGATTCTGAGCAACGACGACGTCAGCATCACGCGCTATAGCTGCGCGAACGTGGTGACCTACGACTTGACGCGGGCGGGGACCTACCGCTTGGAGGCTTTCGAGCCATACGAGCTGAAGTATCTCAAGGTGATGGTGACCGGCGGGACGTGCGAAGTGTCGGACCTCCATTTCCGCGAGTACGTGAACTCGGCCACGGGGCGCGCCTCGTTCACTTCATCGGACGAGGCCCTCAACCGCATTTTCGAGGCCGCGCGCGAAACCTTCAAGCAGAATGCGGTCGATGTCTTCACCGACTGCCCGGGCCGCGAGCGCGCGGGATGGCTCTGCGACAGCTTCTTCATCGGGCGCGTGGCGGCGGACCTGTGCGGCAACACGGACATGGAGCGGCTGTTCCTGCAGAATTTTCTGTTGCCGCCGAAGTTTGAACATTTGCCGGACGGCATGCTGCCGATGTGCTATCCGTCGGATCACACCAACGGCAACTACATTCCGAACTGGGCGATGTGGTTCGTGGTCCAGTTGGAGGAGTACCTGCAGCGCAGCGGCGACCGCGACACGGTCGACGCGCTCAAGCCGCGCGTGCTGGCGCTGCTCGAGTTCTTCAAGCAGTACAAGAACAGCGACGGCTTGTTGGAAAAGCTGCCGGCGTGGGTCTTCGTCGAGTGGTCGCAGGCCAACAAGCTGGTGCAGGACGTGAACTATCCCTCGAACATGACCTATGCCGAGGTGCTGGCTTGCACCGCCCGGATGTATAACATGCCCGAGTTGCAGGCCGAGGCCGACAAGATGCGCGAGACGATCCGCAAGCAGTCGTTCGACGGCACGTTCTTTGTGGACAACGCCAAGCGTCAGCCGGACGGCACGCTCAAGCCGACGGGCGAGCGCACGGAGACCTGCCAGTACTATGCCTTTTTCTTCCACACGGCCACGCCGCAGACGCATGCCGCGCTGTGGGAGACGCTGCGGGCAGACTTCGGGCCGGACCGCAAGCAGACCAAGAGGCACCCGGAGATTTATTTCGCGAACGCCTTCATCGGCAACTATCTGCGGCTGGAACTGCTGTCGCGGCAGGGCCTCTCCGCGCAGATCTTGAATGAGACCAAGGGCTACTTCCTCAAAATGGCGGACATGACCGGGACCCTGTGGGAGAACGACACCCCCACGGCGAGCTGCTGCCACGGCTTCGCGAGCCATGTGGAGCGCATGTACTACCGCGACGTGTTGGGCATCCGTTCGGTCGACGCGGTGAACCGGAAGATCGCGCTGGGCTTTGCGGACGTGCCGCTGCAAAGCTGTTCCGGGACCATGCCCGTCGGTGACGGATCTGTCACGGTGAGCTGGCGCAAGGCCGACGGCACGTTCTTCTATCGCATCAAAGCTCCCAAGGGGTTTGAGGTGACGGCCGATACGTCGCGTCTGCCTCTCAAGGCGGTACGCGAATAAGCCGGCCTGTGCGGGTCGCGGCTTGGGCGGCGGCGCCGTCGAGGGAACGCCATGAAGGAAGCGTTTTTCAAGGATAAAGCAGCATGATTATTCACACGACGGCGTATCCGCGGGCGGCGCTGATCGGCAATCCGTCCGATGGCTATTTCGGCAAGACGATCGCCTTCACCTTTTCCAATTTCTCGGCGCGGGTCACACTCTATGAATCGCCGGAGCTGGAAATCGTGCCCAGCAGCCGCGACGGCTCCACGTTCTCCAGTATCGAGGCCCTCTACGAAGACGTCCGTCTTTTCGGCTACTACGGCGGCATCCGGCTGCTGAAATCGGCCATCAAGTCCTTCTACGGGTATTGCCGGGAGCACGGGATCGAGCTGCACGACAGCAATTTCACGATCCGCTATGATTCCGACATCCCGAACCTCGTCGGGTTGGCGGGCTCCAGCGCGATCATCACCGCCGCGCTGCGGGCCCTGCTCGACTTCTACGACGTGACGATCCCCAAGCCCCAGTTCGCCAATCTGATCCGGGCCGTCGAGAACCGTGAGCTGGGCATTTCGGCGGGGCTGCAGGACCGCGTGGCACAGGTCTATCAGGGCATGGTGTATATGGATTTCGACAAGGCGCTCCTTGACCGGCAGGGCTTCGGCCACTACGAGCCGCTTGGTTTGGAGCGGATCCCGCCCATCTACATCGCTTACCGCACCGACCTCTCGGAGGGCTCCGAGGTTTTCCACAACAACATCCGCGACCGGTTCGACCGCGGCGAGCCTGAGGTCGTCAATGCCATGAGCTACTGGGCCAACTTGGCCGTACAGGCCAAAGAGGCCATGCGGCAGGGCGACTGGCCCAAACTGTCCGGGCTGATGGACGCGAACTTCGATATGCGCAAAAAGATCTTTCAGCTCAGCGAGGGCAATCTGCGCATGGTCGACACCGCGCGTGCGCTGGGGGCCTCCGCCAAGTTCACCGGCTCCGGCGGCGCGATTGTCGGAATCTACGGCGAGGAAGCCGTTTTCGACAAGCTGGTCGCGGCCTTCGCGCCCCAGAATGTCCGCGTGTTCAAGCCCGTCATCGTCTAACACCGTTTGAGTTCTAACCGATCATGATCAGAAAAGCCGTGATTCCCGCTGCCGGTTTCGGCACGCGTTTCCTGCCCGCCACCAAGGCCTCGCCCAAAGAGATGCTGCCGATTGTGGACACGCCGGTCATCCAATACGTTGTGGAGGAGGCCGTCGCGGCCGGCATCACCGATATCCTGATGGTCATCGGACGCGGCAAGCGCACGCTCGAAGAGCATTTCGACCGGAACTTTGAGCTGGAACTCGAGCTGGAGGCCAAAGGCAAGCTCAAGGAATTGGAGAGCATCCGCGCCGTGTCCGGACTCGCGAACATCCATTTCGTGTGGCAGCGCAAGATGCTCGGCCTCGGCGACGCCATCCGCTGCGCGCGTTACCATGTCGGCGGCGAGCCGTTCGCCGTGCTGCTGGGAGACACGCTGATGCAGAGCCGGAACGGCGCGCCCGCCACCCGCCAGCTGATCGACGTGTACGACCGCTTCGGCGGCTGCGTGGTCGCGTTGGAGGAGGTGCCGCTCTCTCGCGTCAGCCGCTATGGCGTGATCAGCGGCACGGCGGTGGACGAGCGGACCTATCGCATCAGCGACTTGGTCGAGAAGCCGGCCCCGGAGGAGGCGCCTTCGAACCTCGTGGTGGCCAGCCGCTATATCCTCACGCCGGACATCTTCGGCTACATCGACGCCGTCAAGCCGGGCAAGGGGGGGGAGATCCAGATCACCGACGCGTTACGCAGGCGGGTGGCCGACGGCCAGACCATGCACGGCTGCCGCGTCCAGGCCCGCCGTCACGACGCGGGCAACACGCTCGATTTCATCAAGACCAATATTCTCTACGCACTGGAGCGCGCGGACTTGGCTCCGGCGCTGCGCGATTTCATCATCGCGCAGGCGGATGTCCTGCGCAGCGGAAAGAAATAGGGGCGCGTCCGTCACTCGCGGGCGGCGGGCGGCGGCGGAGGGATGGGCGCGCGGGGCGCCTGCTGCGCCTCGTGGCGCCGGCGCATGCGCAGGAAGACGATGCTGCAGGCCGGAACCGAGAGCAGGTAGAGGACGCCGATGACGCCGAGGGTCAGCCAGAACTGCGAGACCAGCATGCCGATCACGAACATCACGAAAAGCAGGAATGGCACCATGCGCTTGGCGGGGACGCGCAGGTGTTTGGCCGAGAGGGTCGGGAAGCGGCTGGCCATCAGTACGCCGCAGAGGACGAGCATCGCGCCGCCGATCCACGGCGACTGGAAGATTTTCGCCTCGGTGTGCAGCTGCCAGATGACGGGCGTCAGCAGGATGCCCGCGCCGCCGGGCGCGGGAAGCCCCATGAAGAAGTGCTTCCAGTAGGTTTGCGTGGGGCCGTCGTCGATCATGATGTTGAAGCGCGCGAGGCGGAAGGCGCAGCACATGGCGTGGAAGAGCGCCAGGGCCCAGAACACGCCGCGGAAGGCGTAGAGCGCGCTCTCAAGCGGGATCACGTCCATGACCCAGAAGTACACCAGCAGCGCGGGCGCCACGCCGAAACTCACGAAGTCCGCGAGCGAGTCGAGCTCCGCGCCGAGCCGGGAGGTGACCTTCAGCATCCGTGCCACGCGTCCGTCCAGGCCGTCGAGCACGCAGGCGATAATGATGGCGACTACCGCGTGGTGCCAGTTCTCTTGGCAACTGTAGCGAATCGAAGTGACGCCGCTGGCGGCGGCCAAGAGGGTCATCAGGTTCGGAATCATCGTGCGGATCGGGATCTCGCGCTGGACGTGATGTTTCTGTTTGCGCTTGCGGAACCGGAACTTGCCCATGTGTGACACCTGTAAAAACTGTGCTAGAGCCGGGCGATGGGGGTCTCTCCCGCAACCATGATTTGGCCGACGCGCACGCAGGGCTCGACGCCCGGCGGCAGGTAGACGTCCACGCGGCTGCCGAAACGGATCAGTCCGAAGCGTTCGCCGCGCGCGAGGGTCTGACCTTCACGCACGAGGCAGAGGATGCGGCGTGCGATGAGGCCGGCGATTTGGACGAAGGCGAGCGTTTGCCCGCCGCCGGTCCGCATCAGGTAAAGGTGGCGTTCGTTGTCCTCGCTGGCTTTGTCGAGCGAAGCGTTGAAAAATTTACCGGGGATGTAATGCGTCTTGGTGACCGTGCCGGCCGCTGGCATGCGGTTGACGTGGACGTCGAGCACGCTCATAAAGACACTGACGCGCCAGACCGGGGTGCCGTCTGCGCCTAATGCGGCGGGGATCGGCGTCTGCGTGAGCAGGCAGACGATGCCGTCGGCAGGGCTCACGACGGCCTGCGGATCGGCGGGCGGCACACGCTCGGGATCGCGGAAGAAGAGGTAGACGCCATAGGTCAGCAGGAGGCCCGGGCCCGCGAGCGGCAGCCAGAGCGCGGCGGCGATGAAGGCCAATAGTCCGGCGATGAGGACAAAGCGCCGTCCCTCCCGGTGCATCGGGGGCAGAAGAAACCGTTTACAGGATAAATCGAGAATGCTCATATCGGTAAAAACTTTAGTATGTCATGCCGGGGCCAGGGAATGCAATAGGCAATCGGCAATCGGTGTCGACGGACGGACGGCGGGGCGCAGGCAATGTGGAAGAGGTGCGGTTAACCCCGTTTGCGGCGCCGCGAAGCGCGTGCGGGGGGCGGTTCTTGCCCTTCGGGCTCGAAGGGCCGCAGGAAGACCTCCTTGAAATCGTAACCGTCTTTGAAGTCGTCCCGGCTGTCGCTCTCGGTCTTGCCGAGCCTTCCGGCTTCGACAAGGTTGAAGACGATTTCCCCGAAGTCCATCGTGGTGTGGATGCCCCATTCGGCGAAAACCGTGAAGGTCATGGGCCCGAACTCGTCGAGCGCATACTCTTTGATGCCGTTGAGCAACTCTTTGCCGGTGACGTGGCGCCCGTGGTCGGGCTGGTTTTTGCGGATATCTTTGACGGTCACGTCGAGCGCTTCGACCAGAAAGAAATAGGCGTCGGGATTGTAGCGGGCGTCTTTCTTGCAGATCTCGAAAACAGTCTCTTGAAAGGAAGGGTTCATGGAAAATTCGTTCATGCGGTAAGTGCGGGCGCGTGAGGGTTCAGGAACGCGGTAAGGATCAGGTGGTGAGGCGGCGTTGGATCTCCGGCAATTCGGCGGACGGGTCGTCGTACTTGCCGGGGATCCAATTGATGGCTTTGCCGTTCCAGCGGGGCACGACGTGGAAATGCACGTGGGGGACGACCTGCGTGGCGCAGAGCCCGTTGTTCTGGACGAGGTTGAAGCCGTCGCACGGGAGCTTCTCGAGCAGCAGGGACGCCACGTTGCGGACCGCCGTGATCAGGGCGCCCAGCTTCGGCTGGGGCAAATCCGTGAGGTAAGGCGCATGGTGCTTGCTCACCACGAGCACGTGTCCCTTTTCGAAGGGGGCGATGTCGAGGAATGCGTAGGCGTGTTCGTCTTCGTAGACCTTGTACGCCGGGATCTCGCCCGCAATGATTTTGCAGAAGATGCAGTTGGGATCGGTCATGGATCCTCCGGTTCGGTGAGTGAAAAACACGCGGGTATTAAAGCAAAGATGCCGGGGCGGATAAAGCGTGGAGTTGCGATGAGCCGCGGACGATGAGGCGGGTGTCGAAAAGGATGCGGCGCGGCGGGTGGGTGCCGTGGTTGATCCGATGCACCATCAGGTCCGCCGCCTGAATGCCGATGCTGCGGCAAGGCTGCTGCAGCGTGGTGATCGGAATCGGCAGGAATTGCGAATAGCGCACGTCGTCGAGCCCGATGATCTTGATCTTTTCGGGGATTTTCGCGCGGAGCTTCTGGAAGTTCTGGAGCAGGTGGGCCGCCACGGGATCATGGAAACAGACGACGCCGTCCGGTTTGTGCCGCAGGAGCGACTGGCAGAAGGCGGGGTCGTTGGCGTCGCCCACGCAGATGTGCCTGGGATCGAAGACCTGCCCCGCCTGTTCAAGGGCGAGGCGGTAGCCTTCGATGCGGGCGGACTTGGTCCAGAGACGGCCGGGGCGGGTTACGTAGAGAATGCGGCGGCAGCCGCAGTCCAGCAGGTGGCGCGTCTGCTGATAGCCCGCGCTGACGTTGTCGATGCCCACGAGATCGTAGGGCCCCTGCTCGGGAAACGGCACCACGTCGCGGTCGAGCAGCACCACGGCGATGCCGGCGGCGGTCAGCGCCCGGGCGATTTTCAGGTTCCGGTCGTCACAACGGTGCTCAGGGAGCTCGTCCGGCACAAAGAAAACCCCGGCGACATGCTGGGCCTGGAAACGGGCGACGAGCGCCTCGATGTCGGTGTCGCCGTCGACGGGCATGGCAGGGCTGGAGGCTCCCCAGATGAGGCTGAGGTTGCAGGCGTGGCACGCTTGGGCGATCTGCGCACAGATGGGCTCAAAGAACTCGGTGTCGCCGAGCCCCGCGATGAGCGTGGAGACGAAAGCCCCGTTGGCACGGCCCGCCGGCCGAATAAAGGACCCGGCTCCGGGCCGGCGCTGGATCAGGCCGGTCCGCTCCAGTTCTTTCATGGCTTTGGCCACGGTTGCGCGGGTTGTGTGGAAGCGGCGCATGAGCTGGCCGTCGGTCGGCACGCGCCTGTCGGCCGTGTAGAGCCCCGACACGATGTTCTCGCGGACAAAGTCGAAAATTGTCAAATAGAGCGGCTTCCGCAACGGCGTTGTCATGGCAGAACTGTAGCGCTTCCGCGAGCGGGCTGTCAAATTGCCGCGTGCGTGGAGTTCGCGGCCGGCCCCGCTTTCTGCCGCTCTGCGACGCGCGCCGCCAATGCGGCCCGCCGGCCGAGCTGGGGAGTTTTCGGTTTTCGCGTGGCGTTTACCATTGATTGGGAGTAAAGTTGAATAATGACAAATCTGATGAATATTTGTGGCAATTGTTTTCGTTTGGGCGGTTTGGTTCTGATGGGGCTTCTGACGGCCGGGGGCGCATGCGCGGGCGAGCGGCTCTACAACGGGATCGTGCTGCCCGACGTGTGGCCGCCGCGGGACGTCGTCCCGAACGACGCCGCGCCGATGGCCGTGCCTTACCTGAAAACACCGCCCAAGGTGATCCCGATCGATATCGGGCGTCAGCTTTTCGTGGACGATTTCCTGGTCGAGACAAACACGCTCCGGCGCGTGTTTCATCGTCCGGAGAAATACAAAGGGAATCCGGTGCTCAAGCCCGAGACGCCGCTGGAGCAGTGCGGCGATTTCGACGATTCGGCGGTGGTCAAAGGCGGCGGTCTGTGGTGGGATCCGGCCGGGCAGATTTTCAAGCTCTGGTATGAGGCGGGCTGGCTGACGACGATCGCGTACGCGACGAGCCGCGACGGGCTGCACTGGGAACGGCCGTCGCTGGACGTGAAGCCGGGAACAAACCAGGCGTTTCCTCCGGATTTGTGGTACGACTCCGGAAACGTGGTGCCGGACTGGGACGCCCAGGATCCGCAGCAACGCTACAAGTTCTTTTTCCGCAAGCCCGGCGGCAACATTCCGGGCATGAGCCTGACGTCGCCCGACGGTATCCACTGGACCAACCGCGTGCAGACGGGCGTGTGCGGCGACCGCAGCACGATGTTCTACAACCCGTTCCGCAAGAAATGGGTCTACAGCTTGCGCGCCGGTTTCCGGGGCCGTTCGCGCGACTATTGGGAGTGCGACGATTTTCTGGCCGGCGCGAAGTGGGAGGCCGATGACCCGGTCCACTGGGCGGCGGCGGACCGTGACGATCCCCCAGACCCCGCGATCGGACGCGTGCCGCAACTCTATAACCTCGACGCCGTGGCCTATGAGAGTCTGATGCTCGGGTTTTACGAGATCCATCACGGTCCCGAAAACGACGTGTGCGAGAAGCGCGGGCTGCCCAAAATCACGGATCTGAACTTCTGTTACAGCCGCGACGGTTTCCACTGGGACCGCCCCGACCGCCGGGCGCACATCGCCTCGGATCGGTGGTACAGCGACGCGTGGGACCGCGGCTATGTGCAGCCGCTGGGAAACCTCTGCACGGTGCGCGGCGACACGCTCTGGTTTTACTACTCGGGATTCCGCGGCGACCCCGCCAAGACGAATCGTGTCAACCGGCTGAACGGCATGCACCAGTGCGGTTCGACCGGGCTCGCGTTCCTGCGGCGCGACGGCTTCGTCTCGCTGGAGGCGGGCGCGGAAACCGGCCTGCTGACCACTCGCCCGGTGACCTTCTCGGGATCGCGCGTGTTTGTCAATGCGGCGACCGGGAAGGGCGAGCTGCGCGTGGAAATCTTGGATGAACAGGGGCGGGCCGTTCCGCCGTACACGCTGGCGAACTGCCGCCCTGTGTCGGCCGACAGTACGCTGGAACCGGTGGTCTGGAACGGGGCCGAAGACGTTCATGCGTTGCGCGGCCGTCCGGTGCGCTTCCGCTTCAGCGTGCGGCAAGGCGCATTGTACGCGTTCTGGGTCAGCCGCGACGCGACGGGGCGGAGCGACGGCTATGTCGCGGGCGGCGGGCCGGGGTTCACGGGGCCGACCGACACCGTGGGCCGTGCGGCGCTGGAGTCCGAACAACGTTTGGATGTGAAGAAATAACAAGCGAGAGCTGAACCTGTTGGGTTTGTTCCTGCAGGGCTGTTTTCTGATGGCGCGTCGGCTCCTAAAAGTTAACAGACAGGCTTGACGCGTCATGCCATTATTTCGTATACTGCAAATATATTGCGTATTATGCAATCACATGACAACGACACAACCGATACAGAGTCTTGACCGGGGGCTGGTGCTGCTGGAGGCGGTGGCCGCCGCACGCCGTCCGGTCTCGCTCTCCGAGCTGATGCCCGTGCTGAAGATCGATCGCTCCAGCGTGTTCCGGCTGGCGAACACATTGGTTCGGCGCGGTTTTCTGGTTCAGGAAGCGGACAGCAAGCGCTATCTGCCGGGGTCCTCGATTTGGCGGTTGGCGTCGCTGTTCCGCATTGAGAACGTGCTGCTTCAGGTTGCGCGCCCGCATGTGGACGCGCTCGCGGCGGAAACGGGCGAGACGACGCACGTGGCGATTCGCCAGGGTGCGAAGGCCATTTTGATCGAGCGGCAGCTTACGGCCAACGTGCTGGGCGTGACCGGTGCGGGCTTGGGGACCGCTGTGGCGCTGCACAGCACCGGCGTGGGCAAGGCGCTGATCGCCGATTTCGATCATGACCGCCTCGTTCAGGTGTTGGGCGGGGAACAGTTGCCGCGTTTCACGCGCCATACGCTCGTGTCTGCGGCGAAACTGGCTGAGGCGTGCAAGGAGGCGCGCGCCTGCGGGTACGCCGTGGACGACGAGGAGGAGCACGAAGGCGTGCGGTGCATCGGCGCGCCGATCCGCGATGCCAGCGGCGAGGTCGTTGCGGCCGTTGGCATCTCGGCACCGATCGCGCGTTTGCCGCGCGAGGCGGTCAAGAAAATGGGGGTGCGGGTCGCCGCTGCGGCGGGGGCGATCGGCCGGGAACTGGGACACGTTGTGTAAAGAACGGGGGCGAGAATGAGCCATCGGATGGAGGGGACATCGCGGAGGGCTTTTTTGAAGGGAACGGCGGCGGGGGCCGCGTTTTCCATCGTGCCGCGCCACGTGTTGGGCGGGCCAGGTTTTGTCGCGCCCAGCGAAAAAGTGGCCGTGGCGATCATCGGTGCGGGCGGCATGGGCATGCGCGACGCCCAAAGCCTCTTGAACGAGCCGGAAGCGCAGATCGTCGCGGTTTGCGACGTGGCCGAGCGGACGGACTTAAACGCCTTCTGGTATCGGTGCGAGGCCGGACGTAAGCCGGTCAAGGCAATGATTGACGCGCACTATGCGAAGGCGACGCCGAACTACCGCTGCGCCGAATACGAGGACTTCCGCGTCATGCTCGAGAAGGAGAAGGGGATCGATGCCGTCCTCTGTGCGGCGCCCGACCACCTGCACGCTCCCGTCTCGATCGCGGCGATGCGGCTGGGCAAGCACGTCTATTGCGAGAAGCCGCTCGCCCATAGCGTTTGGGAAACGCGCC
Organism: uncultured Lentisphaeraceae bacterium; assembly: GCA_964579865.1. Lineage (GTDB taxonomy): Bacteria > Verrucomicrobiota > Kiritimatiellia > RFP12 > UBA1067 > DAOPZC01. The sequence goes on from CAZOIS010000021.1 coordinate 40,873, forward strand.
TGATGGCCAAGGTCGCAAGGGAGACGGGCGTCGCCACGCAGATGGGTATTCAGGGGCATTCCGGCTCGGCGATCCGCATGACGTGCGAATGGATCTGGGACGGCGCGATCGGCCCGGTCCGCGAAGTTCATGTGTGGAGCGATGCGAGCCAGTGGACAAAGGGGCCGGGAAGGCCCACCGAATCGCTTCCCGTTCCGGCGGGGCTCAACTGGGATCTGTGGCTCGGGCCTCGCGAGTTTCGCCCGTACCACCCCGCCTACGCGCCGTACAACTGGCGCGGGTGGTGGGATTTCGGCACCGGCTCCATCGGCGACATGGCGTGCCACAACATGGATCCGGCTGTTTGGGCGCTGGATTTGGAACACCCGCTCAGCGTGGAAGCCGTCGCGACCGGCGTCGACAGCGAGGTGACGTCGCTTGGCGGCATCTATACCTATCAGTTCGGTCCGCGCGGTGATCGGCCGCCTGTGAAAATGGTGTGGTACGACGGCGGGCTGCGTCCGGCCGTACCCGAAGGCATCGATCCCGACGATCCCCGTCAGCGCTTGGGAGAGCGGGGCAACGGCATTCTGTTCGTGGGCGACAAGGGCTATATCGTCTGTCCGGGGTGGGCCGGAACGCCGCGGCTGCTGCCGCTGTCGCTGCACAAAGCGTATCAACGTCCGGCGCCGACGTTGCCGCGCGTCACGCGCCATCACGCCGACTGGCTGGCCGCGTGCAAAGGCGGCCCCGCCGCCAGCGCGAACTTCGGGTACGGCGCGCGGCTGACCGAGCTGGTGCTGCTGGGCAACGTGGCGTTGCGGACGGGGAAGAAGCTGTTTTGGGATGCGGCAAACATGCGGGCGACGAACGCGCCGGAAGCGGATGCGTTTCTCAAGGACTCCTATCGCAAGGGATGGGAACTGGTGTGAAACGGGCTGTCGGGCGCAAACAGAAAGGGTGGGGGACGATGAATCGTAGGTGCGATGGACTGACGCGGCGCGGCTTTTTGTCCGGGGCGTTGAAGGGGGCCGCGTTTGCGGCGCTGGGCGGACTGCCCGCTTGGGGCGCAGACGGATACGCGCCGATGAAGATCGGTTGCGGCACCGTGTGTCTCCGTAAGCTGCCCTTGAAAGAGGCGTTGGAGAGGATTCGCCGCGCGGGATACGAATACGTCGAGACGCAGGCGACCGGGCCGTGGTGCCCGCACGTGGATGTTGAGAAGGATGACCCGCAGAAATTCCGCGGGCTGGTCGGATCGCTCGGCTTCAAGGGCGTGACGGGGCTCTGGTCGGCGCACGGCGCCATCATTCCGGACGCGAAAAGCGTCGAGGGCATCACGCGCACGATCCAGTGGGCAAAGGAGGCCGGCATTCCGGTTGTCCACGCGGGCGACGGAAAGAAGCCCGACGCGTTTTCGGAGCCCGATGCGCTGAAGGTGCTGGGCGAGCGGCTGGCGGCCATTCTCGACGTGGCGGAGAAGTGCCAGGTTCATCTGGCCATCGAGCCGCACGGGACGTTTTCGCTGACCGCCGACGGCCTCAAGAAAATCATGGCGCTTTCGCCGTCGAAGTGGCTCGGCATCAACTACGACACCGCCAACGTGCACCGCGCCACCTATGTGGAAACGGCGAACGGCGCGTATAAGTGGGCGCTGTTCGGAAAGCGGCAGGACGAGGTGGCCACGCTGGGCGCGGTGGCCGACCGCGTGGTGCACCTGCACGTCAAGGACGTCGTGGGGGCGAAGTGCGTGGCGCTGGGCGAGGGTGAAGTGAACATCCGCGGCTGTCTGGACATCCTGAGGAAACGCGGCTATGGGGGCGCGGTGTCGCTGGAGACGGAGGGCGACTGCACGGTCGAAGAAGCTCAGCGGATCATTGAAACCAGTTACCGGTATTTGACGCGCGGAGCGTAGGCATAAGGGAAGGATGAAAGACGAAATGAAAGTCATGCGCAAAGCAGGAGATGACGGAAACGGGAAATGGCCGTTCAACGGCGGGCTGACGCCGTCGCGCCGGGCGTTTCTGGGCGAGGTCGCGGCGGCAACGCTTCTGGCGGGACTGCCCTTGAGGGGGCGCGCTGAAAGTGCCGAGGAACGCGCACGTTTCGAGGCCGCCCTCCCGACGAAAGCGCCGGTCGTGCCGAAGCGCCCGCGAAGGCTGCTCATCTTCGATCTGAACGTGGGATACGGCAACGGGCATCCGTCCATTCCGACGGCGAACGAGGCGTTCACCTTGATGGGCAAGCGGACCGGCGCGTTCGAGACGGTTGTCATGCGCGACCCCGCGGTCTTTACGCGCGAGTCGCTGAAGAATTTTGACGCCGTGTTCCTGAACAACACGGTCGGCAATCTGTTCGAGGATCCGGCGTTGCGGCAGAACCTGCTGGAATTCGTTTACGGGGGCGGCGGGTTGATGGGCGTGCACGGCACCTCGGTGGCGTTCACCCGCTGGAAAGAAGGAGGCAAGGAGGACTGGCCCGAGTTTGCCGCCATGCTGGGCATCCGCGGCGCGAGCCACCGCGCGAACACGGAGCAGGTGGTGATGAAGCTCGAAGAGCCTGATCATCCGGTCGTCGCCTGTTTCGGCGGACAAGGCTTCCCGCTGCAGGACGAGTTCTTCCGGCCGAAGGGGACGTATTCGCGGAACCGCGACCGCGTGCTGCTCGGTTTCGATCTGACGAAAACCGATCTCGCCAACGAGCCGCACGACGGCTGTTACCGCGCGGACAAAGACTACGCCATGGCGTGGGTGCGGCAGTACGGACGGGGCCGGATCTTCTACACGGCGTTTGGCCATCATCCCGCGATTTTCAAGAATCCCAAGCTGCTGGAGTTCTACTTGGCGGGCACGCAGTTCGTGCTCGGCGACCTGCCGGCGCCGACGCTCCCGAGCGGCAAGCTGACGCCCGCGCTGCGTGCGCAGGAAAAGCTCGGCTGGCGCTTGGGGATTGAGGCGTATACGTTCCACAAATATACCTTCTTCGAGGCCGTCGACAAGACGGCGGAGCTCGGGCTCGCCTACATCGGCGCGCTGAGCTTCCAGAAGGTCAGCGACAAAATTCCCAAGAACTTCACGCCCGACCTCACCGACGACGAGCTGCGCGAGATCCGGCTCAAGTTGGATGCGGCCGGCCTGCATCTGCTGACCTATTACATTCAAACCATTCCCGGCGACGAGGCGGGGTGCCGGAAGATTTTCGAGTTCGGACGGAAGCTTGGTATCGAGACGTTCATGACCGAACCCGCGCCCGAAGCGCTGCCGCTGATCGACCGCTTCTGTCAGGAATACGACATCCGCGTGGCGCTCCACAACCACGACCAGAAGGCCTCGCCGGTGTATTGGCATCCGGACGGCATCCTCAAGGCGTGCGAGGGACGCAGCGCCTACATCGGCGCCTGCGCGGACGTGGGCTACTGGCTGCGCGGCGGCATCGATCCCGTCGCGGCGGTTGAAAAGCTGGGAAAACGGTTGACGACCTTGCAGCTGCACGACCTCAGCGAGGCGGGGCCGCAGGGCATCGACGTGCCGTGGGGCACCGGCAAGGGGCGCACGGAAGAGCTGTTGCGGAAGATCCGCCAGGTGGGGAATGCGCCGGTGATGTTCGGGCTCGAGTACTCGAAAAACTGGCTGACCTCGATGCCGGAAATCAAGCAGTGCGCGGAGTTTTTCAACGCGTTGAGCCTGAAATTGGTGTGAGAAAAGCGAGCGGGGGAATGACGAAATCATGGAATGTTGGAATGATGGAATGGTGGGTAAGGGACGATACAGGGATGGCGCTTTGCAGCGCTCCAGTCGTTCCTTTACCCCATCATTCCACGCCCCCAGGATTCCATTGTTCCAGACAAACAGGGGAAAAAGACCATGACGATGATTGACAAAAGCACGGAAAAGGGGATCTCTCGGCGCGGTTTCGTGGCGGCGACGGCGTCGGCGTTGGCGATGCCGTATATCATCCCGGCGTCGGCACGCGGGGCCGACGGCGCGGTGGCGCCGAGCAACCGGCTCAACCTGGGCCTGATCGGGAGAGGCTGCATGGGACGCGGGCATCTGATGCGGCTGGTCGGCGACAAGGAGGTCCAGTTGCTGGCCGTCTGCGACGTGGACAAGTCGCGCCGCGACGAAGGCAAAGAGGTCGTTGAAGCCAACTATGCGGTTTCACAGCCCAAGGGCTCCTACAGCGGTTGCGCGGCCTACAACGACTTCCGCGAGCTGCTGGCGCGCAAGGATATCGACGGTGTCGTCATCGCTACGCCGGACCATTGGCACACGCCGGTCTCGGTCTATGCGGCCCAGGCGGGCAAGGACGTGTACTGCGAGAAGCCGGTTTCGATGACGATCCGGCAGGGGCGGGCGCTGGTGGATGCCGTGCGCGCGAACAAGCGCGTCTTCCAGAACGGTTCGCAGTACCGCTCGATGCAGACGATGCATGAGGCGATCGATTTTGTCCGGGCCGGGGGACTTGGCAAAATCAAGGCGGTCTTCACGCTGTGGGGCTTCACCAACGTGCCGACGGTCGGCAACTCGCGCGTGACGCTGAACCCGGCGCTGCCCGAAGAACCGGTGCCCGAGGGGCTGGACTGGAACCTGTGGGTCGGTCCCGCGCCGTTCCGTCCCTACAACAAGGCGTATCACCGGAACCCGATTCCGGGCGTCGTGCCGTGGACGTTCTGTCAGGACTTCGGCAACGGCATTTCGACGAACTACCACTCGCATTCGGCCGACGTGATCCAGTACGCGCTCGGCGTGGAGGAGAGCGGGCCGGTCGAGATCCTTCATCCCTCCGGCAAGCAGTTCCCGACGCTGACCTGCCGGTACGCGAACGGCGTTCTGCTCCATCACATCGACGGCTGGGGGCAGGTGAAGCAGCTCTATCCCGGTGCGGTGCCTGCGGACGCGAAGCTGGAGGGCATGTTCGGCGGACTCTTCGTCGGCGAGCGCGGCTGGCTGAACATCGAGCACGGACATCCGATCGCAGGCGGCCCCGACACCCTGTTCCAAGAGATGAAGCTCAAGACGCGCGAGGTGAGCGGCGCCAACAACCACCATGCGAACTGGTTCGCGTGCATGCGCACGCGCAAGCAGCCGAGTTCGCACGAGGAGATCGGCCATCGCGCCGCATCCCTCGGCCATCTCGTCGCAGCGTCCTTCCGATTGGAGCGCTCGCTCAAGTGGGACCCTGCGAAAGAGGTGTTCGTGGGCGACGACCAGGCGAACGCCCTTCTTTCGTGCCCCATGCGCGAGCCGTGGCACCTGGAATAATTGCGTAACGCCGAACGTCTGAATACTGCGGCGCTTGGAGGTGCCCATGATGTCCGTACATCGTGGGCGAGCGGCTGTTCGCCTCGGTGTGCCGCTCCAAGTCGCAGGACTAGCGGACTGCACGGACGATCTAGCGTTCGGGTCCAGCTTAGCTTTCACGCCCAGGCCGCAGTTGGCTAGCGGGGGCTCAAGCGCCTTGTCGGTCATCGCGCGAAGGCCCGGTAGGAATAGCTCTGGACCGTGCCCTTCATGGTGGTAGCGTCCATAATCCTCCGTTTAGTCGGGCAGCCGGGCGACTCCTTCATCCCTTTAATAGTCGGGAGAAAGTGGTTAAGTCCGGAGACGAAGGAACAATTCGATTTGAACTGAACGACTGGTCATGCTATTATAAACATAAAGTTGAATCACTACTGTCCGGTTAAATTCTAGCCGATCACGAGATCAGCCCCATAAAAATTGGTTGAAACTGATGTCATGAGTTTTTTCGATTTCATTTTCAACGCCGTTTATTCCACCCTTGCCCCCGTATCCACGAGGGGAGGGTCGGGTTATGCACGAAGGAAGGACGGTCTTCGCCCAGCTCATGGACTGGCTGCCGAAGTACGAGCTGGCGAAGTGCGTCAAAAGGTACAGGGGCGATTTTCATGTCCGGGCCTTGAGTTGCCACGAGCAGTTCCTGATTCTTGCGTTCGCCCAGCTGACGTACCGGGAGAGTCTCAGGGACATCGAGACGTGTC